>NZ_JAKRFY010000032.1:0-68373 GCF_022347805.1 Pseudoalteromonas sp. Of7M-16
TGGCGATTTTTAGTCTAATTCTAAACGTATTGTGAGCAGGAATGAGCGCAAAATGATATGGAATGAGCGGGTTTTGTCTAAAAACAAATGTATTTTTTGGTTTTGTTAATTCGGTTCGAAATTTTCAGAGGTCCAGTATTTACGGGGCTTTCAGAGGAGTCGAAAATTGAATTTCATGGTTTGGCTAAATCTAGAAATGAACGACCCCTTACAATTCGGTTCGAAATTTTCAGAGGTCCAGTATTTACGGGGCTTTCAGAGGAGTCGAAAGTTGAATTTCAATGTTTGGCTAAATCTAGAAATGAACGACCCCTTACACTTACAAGAACACGACACATCATATACTAGGATTATTTGCAGTTGGTGCAGGCTCAACTCCTTATGTTGATTTACAAGAAGACGAGATAATTAAATACATATTGAATGAACTTGATGAGCTGTTTGATGGCAAAGCATCGACTTATTACGTCAAGCATATAACCCAGAATTGGAATACTGAAGCGCACATATATGGCGCTTACGTAAGCAACAATGAAGACTGGGAAAAAATAAAAAAGCTGGGTGAAAGCATTGATGAACGTTTGTTTTTGCTGGTGATGCATACACTGATGGCAAAGATTGGGGGTCGGTTCATGCCGCTGTGTATTCAGCAAAACGCGCCGTTAAAGATATACTCAAATCATAATGTTAAGAGTTAAGAGTTAAGAGTTAAGAGTTAAGAGTTAAGAGTTAAGAGTCACGAAATCTTAATTAAGTCCGATACTGTCTAGTATTGGACATACCTTGAATTTGGCGTTCACAGCGCCACAAAAGCAGAAGTGTTATCTTAGATATATAGACACAAACCAAATTTAACATAATATGAATTATAGGATATAATATATTTAGAAGTCTTGCTCACGGCACCAGCTAAAACCTTACCCTAATCTGCTGTTTATCATAAAGATATAATTTTCTATTTTAATGCCTTTTATTGGCTTTAGTTGACCTGCACCCATCGGAATATTTTTATTTGCAGTCAGTTTATGGGTGGTTTGCCCCAATGGACTCACCACCTAGTGTTACTTAGTTTATTCTGAGAATTTCCAAGTCGTCAAAGTGTATCTCACTTTCAACTTGCCATTTTGTTGAATACAAATAGATCTGTAAATTATGACCAGAAGCATTTGGCACAGTAAACTCCATAGAGATTGGCGACCAGCCTCGACTAGTTGTCACGACTTGGGCGATTGATTTTTTACTCGTTGCGTCATAAACCATAACTCGACCATTGGCATCTCCAGAAAACACGCGTGCCATAGCATCTAGTCGATATGTTGCACCAGGCTCATAATCGAAAACCTTTTGTGCTACTTGCCAGCCATATGTCGGTCTATTTTTTACCGTTAGACCTTGTGATCCACTAAACGCGCTATTGGGGCTCAAAAATACAGTCTCTGGAGTTGATTGCCAATGTCTCCAACCTTCAGGTAATGCGTTTGCAGCTGTATAATCAAATGGCTGATCGTAGACCCGATAACCTTTTACAAGTTGTGCGATTGCCCCCATGTAATAGCGCTGACCTACACCTTGAATTGCATTAAAAACCTGAGTCAATTTGGTTTCAGAGTCATGATAAATACTTGGTTTAAACTCTGCTAATTGCATCCACCACCTTAGAGATGTAAAAGATTCATCGCCATAGCATTTGTTCACATGTTTACTAAAATTATCACAGTGGGAAATCATAAAGTCTGCTGTATTTGCAAAGTACGTCATATCTTCTTTATTTAATCCAACCCCTGCATAGTAGCTGCTAAAAGCTGCGGCAACATCTAAGTTGCCATGACTTGTATCTTCTGTGCCGGTCCAGTTAAAGCCATCATTTATTGTGTCTCTATCGCTCAGAATACTCCAGTAACTCCATTCATACTTATTGGCTGTTAAACCTGACCCAGAGTGATATTGCCCAAGCTTTAAGCTACTTTTAAATGCTTTGATTAACTCTTGCGCCATAAATTTGTGATTCGGATCATGGCCTTCTATCTGTGCCAACTCTGCGTACGTACGTTGTAGTGCAAGATATTGATTATGTGGTAATGACTGACCAGGTTTTCTACTAGATGAGTCATCAGCGAATAAATAAACTAAATTTCCGCTTAGCGTTCCATGTAAATCTTTTTGCCATTTAGGGAAAATTTGCGTCACTAAAAAATCATAATATTCATCAGCAAATTGTGAAAAACGCGGTTCCAAGCGCCCTGTCCTTGCCAACTTGATAAATTTAGCCATCGGTGCTGTGATCATCCCATCGTGAACAAGATACTCACGCCAAGACTTGACGCTTATGTTATCGAAATGCACGGTACAATGTTTACGATAATCTGTAGTATAAAGTCTGACTTGCACGTCGTTCGTGGGGTTTTCAGGCGAGACAAAATCAGCAGTGTGATATTGGTATGATTGCGATTCGATAAGCCTATCTAAAAGTACTTTTCTTTGGGTAAAGTCATAAACTTGCAGCCGGCCTTTTACGCCCGCATCGCAATTCTCTATCTTCGCATGGAAATTAATTTGGTACTTGCTGTTTGGGTCAAAGTGTTCATTGGGTTTGTAGGGGTTTCTTAAAGGTGTTTGAAGTACATGCCAACGATTGGTTTGAGGAGCCGTTTTAATTGTGAAGGCTGCAGTACTTTTGTCAATATTGTCCGCTTCTGTTGTATTCCTATAAGCTGTTGCAGCAGTTGATTGCCACCTGCTCCAATTAGCTGGGAGTGAACTATCATTTGGATCAACGAGTTCTGCATTAGAATTTTGAATGGCATCAATGGAGTACTTCCACTCGCCCCAACCTTTAAACCCGTCAACTCCCATCCCAGTATCATCTTTTGCAAGCGCTATCGCCATATCCGATCGTGCCGTAAATACATCTAGGTATTTGGGGTCTTTTGTCCCCAAATACATTTCAATGAGTGCATCCAAATAATATGCTTCGGCCCAAGCAAGGTTACTCGATCGGCTAAAACTATTGGGGTATTGAGCCTGATACTGACCACTAATTAGATCAAACTTGTCAATCCACTCACCTCGAGCCTGTTCTGCATTCACATTACATGCCCCAAGCAGAAAAATAGACAAGGAAGTCGTTCTAATCATTTTATTCATAAATAATCCTTTTAAAATTGAGTATAAATTAGGCAGACATATTAACCTAATGTCATTATTTTAGAAGTAGCAAGACAGATACTTTTTATACAAACTTTAATAAATTGGCGAGCTATATTTCGCGATTAATGTCTGCCTTGTTAGATATAAGACAGAGTATCTTTCACCCGATTTAGTATAAATTTCATTACACCTCTAAGCATAAACTTAGTATATGGTAGCTTAAACTCGTTACTATTTTCTATATTGGGTAAATCATGCAATGAGATATTAAAAGTACACATTTTGGGCACTGGTTTAATCTGTTCCTTTTTATAAGTATACGGCAATCAATTATCGGCACTTTTCTCAATTAATTAGCAAGCAAAAGCATATAGCCCACCTATAAATGTTGTGTTTTTGTAAATTTTAGAGTGCGGATTATTTCATTGCTGAGGGCTGCTTATGTCAACATTAAAAGTGATCGCGAACAGCAAATATGTTGATGTATTACGTTTTTAATGGACTAAACACCTCCTATTGATACACCCGGCCAACAAATGCTCACTGGGCGCTGTCGAAATAAAATCTATGCATATACAAAGGCATGACCGGACATAACATTATAACTCAAGTCACCTTAGTGAAGGGGCACATTACGTGCTCCCAACTTGGCGTACTGCACTTTCGGACAAACTACTGCTCATTTCCGCTGTCACTTAAAAAAAGCTTAGCTTTTGGCGCTTCGTAAAAATCGCTTACGGGCGCATTGAATAAGCTGTTTCCCAGAAATTGATGAAAATCAGCAATTACTTTTTCCATTGATACTAACTTTCCTCCTCGAGTAATAGTTGACCCCATACCTTTTTGTACACGCTCACAAATATCTTTATCTTCAGCAAAAAACGCGTCTACAAAGGCTTTTTCTGTTTTATCTTCACTGCTTGTTTTAACATGTGAAATCCCAGCAGATCGAACACTACAATGTTCACTGTCTAGCGGTAACACATGCACCCAAGATAGGCTCTCAGACGTTAAGATCCCAACAAAAGAAGGAGGGATTGATATCAGCACATAGTTGTCGAACACTTTTGGGTAACTTCCTCTAAACCACTTAGCCAGTTTACTGGAGTTATCTTTCATTTCCCCGCCAGTCAAAGTCCACTCAAAGTGCCCTGCAATATCAAACGCTTGCTTAGTTGGTGTCACAGTCTCTAGTGTTTCCTTGTGCACCTTAAACAAGTGGTAACTTTCCATAGCATTTTCCATCGCGAGCTTCCAGTTTGTATTCCATAGCTCCATGCTTTGTGAGCGGTAGCCATGCGTAAATGAAGGTAGATTAAAATGATGCAAGTAGTCGTCAATCCCCTGAAGGCGATGACTGAGTGGTTTATCTGGAGTTCCAAGGTGAATAAATAACAATCCGTGCCAACTTTCTAAACGAAATTGCACTAGGCAATGTGCCTTTTTATCAAGCTGAACTTTTCCTGTAAAAGGTGCACCTTTAAACTTCCCCTCATCTGAATAGGTCCATGCGTGATAAGGACAGACGATGTTTTTCTCGACACGACCATATCCTTCGTCTAGCAACAATGTGCCTCTATGCCGGCAAAGATTTGAAAGTGCTCTAACCACACCGTCTTGGCTGCGGATCAAAACGACTGCTTCGCCTGCGAGTGTAAATGCAAAATAGTCCCCAGTTTGGCTTAGCTCTTGTTCGCTAACAATGAATACCCATTCGTTTTTAAATATATGCTCCATTTCAAGCGAATGTATATCTTGGTCTTTATATACCGCAAAAGGCAGCGAGTAGGCCTCCTCTATAGGTGCCTGTGTGATTTGTTCATACTCTGACATAAGCTGCGTTTTGAATTTGCTCATAATTTTACCTGTTAGTCTACTTACCTGATCGTAAACGGTATTTGTCTCTCATTAGTTTATTCACCCCAAAAATACAGCCTAAATTGCATCACCATTTAATATGCCGTCTAAGTCGTAGTCTAATGCAGCTTGCCAACCTTTACCGGGAACGGTGCAAGTAAAGGTTAAGCTATTGTCTGGTGTCGCCCCCAAGCTCATCAATTGTGCCAAAGTCAGGCGGCTTTCAAATGCGAGATCACTTCTGTAGTTATTTTCTATTTGATCAAATAAGTAGCCCCGCTGCTCGTTATTAACTACGCCCAGTACAATCAAGTCGCACTCGGTCACCTTCCCACCCAACAGCTTGGAAACAAAAGGCTTACTTGCTCGTTGCTCGAGCAGTAAAACCCTCTCTTTGACAACCTCAAGTGTATTTTCTGTCACTGTGATCTGTTGTCCAACAACCGGGGCTAAATCGTTATCAAATTCCATCATGTAATCGACTAAACCCTGTCGCGTTGTTTCGTCAGGAATGCCTATCTCACCAGCATTGAAATGACATCCATGCCTTTCATCTGCGCCCTCGGTGCAACCCTTCTCTCCATTATCGAATACCCCTCCTTTGAGGAAGTTTAGCAACTGATCCGTCGCACCATCGTGTAAAAAACCAAAACCTCTTATCTGGTCACCTTGATGGGTTTTCGTGTGAGAAGGTAAAAACCCTCCACGATCAGGCAAGCCAAACATACCAACGCGCGTATAGAGGTTTCTTAACTGTGGGACTTTTAATATTTGAATTTCCCCTCCGTGTGCTATCTCGCCGCGGCTACCATAAAACCCTTTTTCATGATCAACACCATGACACCCCTCGCAATTTACGCCATCCGCATTATTGCCATTTAATGGCGTATCTTGCGCTGCGCCATCTGACCGCCGTGTGCCATGAAAGAACTGTTCGCCAATATGAGCCGAGGAAGATAACGAGTTGTCTAAATTTCTAATAGGATTTGGTGGTAAGGCAACCTTTAGCATAAAGTCCGCAAACTTTTCCATATCTTGCTCTAGTTGTTTTACATCTGCAGTCTTTAAACCTGTATCAACTGATTCATGAAGTGCTATATCTAAGCCCAATAAACCTTCGAAAGCGACAATAAAGTTTTTAAAAGAAGTACGTTCATCCAAAGTCTGCCCAGTATCATCACCAAAATAGCCCACAGAACGGTCGCCGCGCCAATGCATATGACCATGATGCTGCATCCCTCTTAATGTTTGTGTACCCATAGGCCCTTTCATAGAAGCAAAACTACGTTCATCACCATTGCCATTAATGATTTCCAGAAGTTGGCAACTTTCTTCTTCAGGGCCCACTAACAAACAGCCTAGCTCTGACAAATTTTGAGTTGGGAATGGCTGGGGATTCTTGATGTTACTTGCGTCGGGGTTGCCCAAATTCCAACTTAAGTGATCTGTATCCCCAAAAATATGACAGCTTGCACAAGAAGACTCACCATTTGAAGACGAACGATTGGCATCGTAGAGCATGTGTCGGCCCGCCATATAATCCTCGGGTTCAGGCGTAGACATTGCGATTCGCTGCAACTCATTTCGACTTGATAAATTAATATGGACCAGGCTGTTGTCGAAACGTGTAAATACATACAACGACTGATGCTGCTCATTGAGTAATATTCCTGCAGGCCCCCCTTGTACAGACAAATAACGTTCGCTCGCCACTTTAGGGTCGAACTCTTCGCCCTTGTTATCCCAATAGCTATCGTCGCTCAATTCAGATGTCGGCAACACGGCAACTTTATTTGAACCTAACACTGCGCTGTAAAGCAGTTTTCCATCACTACTAACTTCAAGTTGAAGAGGGGCAGACAAGCTATGGTGCTTTACTGACTTATTCCCTTTCAAATCGCCGTAATCAATGTGTCTATTTAGGTGTCTAGCAAAAACATTACCAGTTGACGGATTTATAACAGTAATACGGCTTTTAGCTATATTGCCTTGCACCGTAGACCCTGCAAACTTGCCAGAGCCTTCAAATCTGCTTGCATTGTTGGCATCTGTATTAGATACAAACAATGCGCCTGTGGTCGGACTAACTGCAATATTAAATAGTGTCGTACCCACATGCTTGAAACTTGCTACTGTTTTATGGGTCTGTGTATCAAGCGCAAATACATCATGATCTGGCAGGTGAAAACGAACTCCGTTTGAAAAGTTGCGCCCTTTGCTATCTTGCCACTGCCCTGATGCACGATCATACTGGACAATCATACTCGTCCAAGGTTGATATTCGCCGTCTGCATTTACGCCCGGGGCAGTTCTCCCACCTGGTAAGTAACCCTCCGGCAACCCCTTAGGTGAACTCAAACCGTCCAATACCTGACAAGGTACTGCGCCATATTGATCGTCTTCAAAGCCCATACACATTACTGCTTCATGGACTGCTGTGGTTTGATTTCCAGAGTTGAGTACGGCGGCATATACTGTTTTCTCATCTTTAGATACAGCAAGCCCCCTCAACGTGTCTCCAAACATAGACACAATTTCTAAAGGTGTTCCCCCTAGGTTATTTCCCAAATTATTTATGTCGAATATCCAGACATCAGCGCGCCCTATACCAGGCGTGTGCAATTTGGGGTCCCCTGCACCTTTCACCTTCGCTAGTGCGGGACTGCGCCTTTGTTGGCCTCGATGTGCCGTGGTAATGAAAGCTTTATTGTTCGCAAAAACAATATCTCTTGGTTCGTCACCCACAAGCAAGGTTCTAATTACACGGGCAGGCGAAAGCGACAAGTCCACAATACTCACTGAATCTGATAGATGATTTAAAACCCAGGCCTGATTATTTTTGATTGCAACAGACACTGGTTCTAATCCGACATGCACGCTTTGCGACAACAAGAGCGTCCCATCTTTTTCAATAGAAAAAATCTCTAGAGTATGATTGGAAGTATTGGTCAACAATAACCGTTTACCGTCAGAGGTTTTCGCCATCGGCCTCACTGGTGCAGACTCAAAACCAATGTAATCCGATTTTGCACTTGGTGGCATTACTTTTACAGGAGGCTCTGGCATAACAACGGCCTCCGGTATATCAGATCCCTGAGGCTTTTCATTGTTTGTTTCTGGATTGCTACCACAGCTAGCCAACAGCACCAAATATAAAACTCCGATGAGCTTCTTGGTTTTAACTTTATCCACTTTATCACCCGTATATTTTCACATTGACAATTTATAGATTAGATCGCACAACCTTAAATTGTCAATGTGAAAATATATTTGCTAAAATTATCCATATTCAAGCACTGTGATAGAAGAGGTTTTATATGGCTCGCCCAAGCATGGCAGCACAGAGAATTGAAGAGATTCTTGATGCCTTAGAGGTGTGTATCTTAAAACAAGGTATGCAAGCAACATCTTTAGAAAATATAGCGGAAACCGCCAACGTAAAAAGAACGATTTTGCGCCACTATATCGGAAATCGTGATGACATTATTTGCGCACTCAGCAAACGCTGGCGGGGTATCTACAGTGCTCAATGGCAACAAGTTATAGACTGGCTGCCCAATAATAACCGTTCGGAAGCACTCATAGAAACGCTATTCTCCGTCGGATCTGCTGAACAACTCAACGCGACTATCATTGGCGAGGCCTTATTTGCCGAAGCCAAACGTCTTGATGCCATAAAAGACGACCAACAACACATAATGTCCGAGTTTATCGAGCACGTCTCGGAAGCCTTAAAAGTGGACTACCCTAATGCTGGAGATGACAAGATCAACCTAGTAAGTAATGGTATATATGCCAATTATTTAATGGCCGAATCATTACTCCCGCTCAAGTTTAAAGAGCAAGTTCATACCTTAAAACATAGCTCAAAATTGTTATGCACGACACTTAGCACTGAATAAACGAAGTAGATTTTCATATTGACAATTTAAAACTCTAACACTAGCCTATATATCAATCTAATGATCATATGCTATGTGGAGTATCAATGAAGTTAATGAGTTCATTCGCAATCTCGGGAGTTGTGATTGTAGGTATTTGGGGGGCGGCTATGGCGCAGTTCCCCCTTATGGCTGCAACTGAGCACAGCGACAAACCTGATGTACAGGTTGAAGCACCCAATCTCACAACAAAACAATCCAATCCACGCCCGAGTACAACTGAGGCTGTGAAGGGTGTACGGATTAACACTATGAGTATCAGTGGCGTACAGCAAAAAATTGCAATCAAACACATCGCAAAGTTGTGGCAGACGTTTGAAAATCAACAAGCACTCAATAAAAATCTATTGCGATACCCAAGAAAAATCAGCGTCTATTACCAAAACTTCAGTCAAGACTTCCAACAGGCAGAGGTTTCTATTGGTTACCTATCAGACATAGTGCGCTCTGCTAACCAGTCAACGACCATTTCTGGTGCGCAGTATGAGAGGATCTTGCAAAAGAAGGCTCACTCAAACGCTGAATTAGCAGATGCATGGAAAAAAATAGATTACCGCAAAAACTTACAATCTGTACTTGAGATCCACTACTTGGATGCAAGTGGGCACCCAGTGTCTTCTGAGTTCATGGTCAATTACAAATAGGGGTAAATTATGGACTTTTTAACACACGCATTCTCAACCGATGATATTTGGTGGCTTGAAACGTTCATTGACGATTGGTTCTTGGTAATTGCATTATCACTTTTTGTCGTTGAGCTTATTCGATACGGCCTTAAAAAGACGTTTACACGCAATTTGCTTGGTGACAGCATCACCAACTTTATTACTCTCGGTACCTTTATCTTGATTGTTGCATTGGTAGCAGCGACCTATGCAGGGGGTTTTTTCTATGTTTATGATAATTTTAAATTAGTTGAACTTCCGTTAACGCCTTGGACAATACTTTGTTGCATCGTGTTGGCGGACTTAGCATATTACTGGGAGCACCGTTTCTTACACAAAAATGGTTTTGCATGGGCCACACACACTGTTCATCACAGCTCACCGCACTTTAATATTTCTGTCGCGTACCGTCATGGGCCGTTAGATTGGTTGTTTCCATTATTCTTTCACCTACCTTTGGCTATTTTGGGTTTCAATCCTTTTATCATCTTTCTAGCAGAAGTGGTCGTTCAGGTTTACCAGACTTTGTTACATACGGAGACCGTTAAAAAGCTACCTCGTCCAATCGAAGCAATTTTCAATACTCCATCCCATCACCGTGTACACCATGCGACAAATAAGCAGTACTTAGATAAAAATTACGCAGGTATTTTTATCATCTGGGACCGCATGTTTGGTACGTTTGCTAAGGAAGATGTCAAAGTGAAATACGGGATCTATCCAGCAGTTAAGAGTATCAACCCAATCACAGTGTTTTTTAGTGGGTATGTAAAGCTTTTGCGTCAAATCTGGCACGCCCCTAATTGGCGTTACCGATGGAACTTACTCATCAAGCCACCACTTTGGGCTTGGCAACAAGAAAACAAAAACAAATAGCTTTTAATCCTTAGGTGCAGGCCTTGGCATTGACGAGCTTAGTTGATTCCTTGGCCACTCCTCCCAAAGGTCAACTGCCCTCCTACTGGCCAAGAAAAAGCATGTCTGAGCTCTTCTTTTTCCTTGGATTTAAGGCCCAATTACCAGCATCTATCCACTGACAGTCACACTTGTTTCAAAACCATTTCAATGTAAACAAATGGTAACCATTTTAGGGTATTTAATTACCCATTTGGGTGCTATAGATAAGTAGGTTTAAGCAAACCGTAGTTAAAATTGGTATACATAAAAGGATAAATTATGAAAAGCGTTATTTTAGCTGGTCTTTTAGCCGCTGGCTTTACAGGCAACTTCGCCTTGGCAAACGAACAAGGTACACAAAGTAGTGATGGCGTACTAAAGTACTCATACAACTTTGTTTATCTTAAATGTGAATCTAGCTCTTGCGGTGATATTGTAACACGTCGCTACCCTATGAAAGTCTATTACAAGTTTGTACCTGATATTCCACCACATTCAGAAGTTCGAATTTACTGGAATAAAAATGTCCCGGCGGGTGTATCAGCAGGAAAAAGAGTCGCGTATACAGAAGGGGCAACTTGCCCGGATGGCTCAAAAATGAAGGCTAAATGGTTCTTAGATAGTAACTTTCGCCCAACTACAGCAATCGCAACAGATTGTAATGGCGTAGACCACACCTATAGTGTGCATGAATTCCACTTTTAATAAAGATAGTAGTGCCTAGGCTGAGATCCTAGGCACTTTTTGCCTGCTAACCTGTGATGATTCTGAGCATGCGTCTTAACGGCTCAGCAGCTCCCCACAGTAACTGGTCGCCCACAGTGAATGCGCTAATGTATTTGTCGCCCATAGACAACTTTCTGATCCTACCAATTGGAATATGCAAAGACCCAGTGACTTTCACAGGAGTCAACTCCTGCTCTGTTATCCCTCTTTCATTAGGAATAACTTTTACCCACTCATTGTGTTCATCGAGAATTCTTTCTATCTCGCTAACTTCTATGTCCTCACGAAGTTTGATTGTAAGAGCCTGAGAATGACATCGCATTGCACCGACCCTAACACAAAGACCATCCACAGGAATAGGTTGCTTGATTGACCCTAAAATTTTATTGGCCTCAACCTCTGCCTTCCACTCTTCTTTACTTTGTCCTGACTCCATTGGAACATCAATCCATGGGATCAAACTGCCTGCCAGTGGCACACCGAATTGATCTTTTGGCAAGTTATCATCTTTGAGCTTGTCTGCTACAATCTTGTCTAATTCTAAAATCGCTGATGAGGGACTTTCCAACTGAGATTTTACGCTGCTGTGGATCTCTCCCATTTGCGCAATGAGCTCTCTCATATTGCGCGCACCAGCACCTGATGCGGCCTGATAGGTCATCGGGCTTATCCACTCAATGAGATCTTTTTCAAATAGCCCACCTAGTGCTAGTAACATCAAAGAAACAGTGCAATTGCCGCCTACAAACGTTTTAACACCCTGCTCTAGCCCTTGCTGAATAACGTCGTTATTGACTGGATCTAAAACAATAATACTATCACTGGACATTCGCAGCGCTGAGGCGGCATCAATCCAGTATCCTTGCCAACCAGCATCACGCAAAGGCTGATAAACTTCTTTGGTATAGTCACCGCCCTGGCATGAAACAATAATGTCCATTTCCTTTAGAGAAGGAAGATCATAAGCGTTATTAAGTGGTTTGGCTTCACCAGCAAAGTCAGGTCCTAGCTGGCCCGCCTGAGATGTAGTAAAAAAATGCGCCTCAAGATGAGCAAAGTCACCTTCTTGTTGCATGCGCTCCATTAATACTGAGCCAACCATACCGCGCCAGCCGATAAATCCAACATTGTTCATACATTACCCTTATTTAATTTTAAATGACTCATTGCGTGAGGGGGTACGTCTAGACGTCTAACCTATCAAAATTAACCTGCCATCTCTAGTACTTTTTTAGTCGTTAAGCGAATTACTCATGTAACGGAGATATATCAGTTTTTGGCGTAACAAACGTCTTGCAACTTCTGAAGTTAAAGGACAATCAAAATTGAGTTGGTTAGGCAGTTAGGAGTCATAAAAAAACCCCGCAATGCGGGGTTTGGATACAACATGTAAAGGTTGCGTCCAAGCTTGATGCTACGCATCAAACTAGAACTCTGTTTCGGTAATATGTTTATTTTATGTAAACAAAATACCTGAATGTGGTAAGGATATGCGATAACCTTTTTGTGTTAGCTATTATGAGTCACTTTAGTACTATTTTCAAGTAAAAATCATTCTAAATATTGATCTAGGTTATAAAAAAAATCTAAATTTAATATATGTTTACCTTTACGTAAATGTAATATTTTTCACATGAAAGTTATTAAATTTTATAGATAATATTCCAAGTTAAAATGAAGACGATTTAAATCGGTACATATTTAGAAGAAATTAAAATAATTATACTAAATATTATTTATAATTATTAAGTTATTCGCAAAAATAAAAAGGCCGCCTTTAAAGGCGGCCTTTTTTTGAACAGTTTTTAATATTAAAATTCTATCGCAAAGTCTAAGCTAACTTGCTGTGCCGTTTCTTTCGAACGGATGAGCACATCGTTTTGCTCTACTTCAAAGTCTTGACCCAAAAGGTTCTTAACTTTGAAGGTCACAGTTGTGCTGAACGTTGGATAGTAGCTATACACCAAGTCTAAAGAATTGATCGGTTGCTCGTAAGCATCGTCAAAGCCATTAACACCTGCCGCAAGAATACGGTCACCAAATACGTTGTAAATCACCGAGCCTTGATGATTGCCATCATGAGAATCGTAGTTCAACTGTAAGTTTGCAACATATTTAGAGTGACCAGTCATACGACGCTTGAGGTTTGTCAAATCGCCAGCATCAAGTTCTAAAATTTCAACTTCAGAATCACTCACCGTTAAGTTACCTGAGGTGAAGAATGCGCCACCTAGGAAGTCAGACGACAACTCCACCAGCCATTCTGCTTCCAAACCATAAACGTAAGCTGAATCGGCGTTTTCAAACTCAAGTGTGAATCGACCATCAGATTCATTTAACTGAGCTTCAATTGGCTTGTCGATGTCTTTGTAAAATGCACCGACAGAGAAGTTATCACCGCTCTCAAAGTAAAACTCAACGCGTAAGTCAAAGTTATCTAAATGACTCGACTCCAGCCTTGGGTTACCAAGCGTTCTGTAGTCAGTCAGTGGATCTTGATATTGAACAGGTGTCAGCTCTCGTAAATCAGGACGAACAATTGTTTGACCCCAGCCTGCGCGTACTTGATAAGTAGGTTGGCTGTACGTCATAGATAGTGAACCAAACGTCTCGTCTTCCATTACTGTCGACTTTTGAATTGCTTCGCCACTTAACTTGTCTTTGAGTAATTCAGCATCAAATGTAGAGCGTGAAAAAGCCAGTGCGACTTGTCTAAAGTCTTCATATCTCAGACCACCAGAGAATCGCCAGTCATTTGCATACACATAATCAAAGCTACCGTAGTAAGCATCAATTTTTTGCGCCGCTAGGTAATCATCAGCAATTGGCTCTTGGAATAATAGTTCAATTTCGGTGTCGTCTACACGACTGTCATCTCTGAAAATACTACCGATACCTAAAGCTTCGTTTTTATTCGTTGCGAGTGTAATATTTTCACTCGGTCCAAAACGATACTTGAAGAAGTCAGTTTTGTATTCACGTGTCTTATCAACGAAATAACCACCACCTTTGAGCTCTACTTCAGAAGAATCAAAGTAGAAGACTTTAGAAAGGTTCCAGCTATAGTTTTCAACCTTATCTTCCATATCAACAAAGCGGTATAAGAAAGGATCGCCCCCTAATGCACCACTTGTGTATGTGTCAGTATAAGTCCCGCCAGTGTAACGATCTCGTGCCGAGATCTCTAACTCACTCGGAATATCAGTCGTAGCGGTTGAATCTGTATATTGCCAGTCGAAACCAACACCTTTGATAAAGTCATATTCAATGTTGTGATTACCACGGAATTGAATTACTTCTAGTTCACGCTGCTCAAAAGACGTTAGGTTTTTACGCTGAACTTCGCCATCCGCGATACTTAGAGACTTAGATGGCTCTTGATATAGAGACACAGCTGCTTCATCTTCGGTATCTCTTAGCTTCATATAAGATGCGTTTAAATCATGACCATCCAATTTGTAGCCAAGGTTCAAAGAAGTATTGAACTTAACGTTCTTCTTAGTTGACTCTTTATCTGTTCTTGCAGAGTAACACTCTAAGTCAGACTTGCCGCAGTCATCAGGGTTAACTTCCACTGAAGATAATACAGCTGAGTATCCTTTGCTATGTGACCATTCATGGTCGTATGCCGCTGAGAATAAAAAGCCTAGCGCGCCACCAAATCCAAATACATCGTCAAACTTGTCACCGTAAACAAGCTTACCACCGAAATCTGGGTCCAAGCTTTTTTCAACCATACCAAAGTCACGATGAAGAGACTTGGTAAGTGACTTGTTGATCGCAATAGCTTCTTCCTGAGAAACAGCTTCACCACGCTCTTTGGACTCAATATCACGGATATTCAGTACCGAAATATCTGAAATACCGTTGATGTATTTGTTCAGTGCCGATGTCATCGTTGCAGGCATTGCACGTAAACCATCATCTTCACCTAACCAGTCATCATCACTGCCGTTATAAACAAAGCCATGATCATTGGTATCTTTGTGTGTAACACCAATTTCTAGCTTTATAACACGATCGTTCGGAATGCTTTTTGTTCTGATGTTTACATCACCACCACCAAAAGCCGCAGGCATATTTGGTGAATAGGCTTTTTGCACAGCCAAAGACTCGATGATGCTTGACGGGAATATATCAAGCGGAATGACATTACGAGTTAAGTCCGGACTCGGTACTTGAGCACCATTAAGTCTCACACTTGAGTAACGCTCACCCAGGCCTCGAACATAAATGAACTTATCATTTACCAAACTCAAGCCTGTCACACGGCGTAGCGCAGACGCAGCATCACTGTCGCCAGTACGGGAGATCTGCTCAGAGCCCATGATATCTGCAACAAAAGCCTGATTTTTACGCTCTTCGATTACCGCACTTGCGCTACCTTTAAGGCGGCTACCTACTGCAACAACTTCTTCTATTTCTTGGGCTGTCTCTTCTGCCATTACATGTGTAGACAAAGGACTTAACAGAGAAAGCAAAGAAATCGTTATCAAGTTTGTTTTGAACACTTTGATTGGTTTCATTTGTAATTCCTCTAAACCAAAATATTGATTCACAAAGGGCGCATTAAAGCGCCCTTCAATTTGTTCTTATATGGCTTAGATTATTTTGTACGAGCGATTGACTCAGCTACGAATTTAGCCCAGTTAGTGTCCGTTTCATCTTCGCCTAACGCACCTACGTAAGTTACGTCAGTAAAGAATGAGTTTTCGTCGCTTAGCTTAGAAGTTTCTACAGCTTCGATAGCGTTGCCATCTTTGTCTAGGATTGTGCCTTTCGTTGTTGCTAAGTCGTCACCAAGTACATTTGAGAAAGAGTTAAAGCCGATCAGCTTATTACCGTCATTCGTGAACCAAGTTTCGATGTTGAAGTCAGCTAAATCACCTTCAAGTGGAACTTTTGTTGACTCGAAGTTCTTCGCACAAGCAAAAATTGAGTTGTGGAACTTGATTTCGCCATTCTTCGCGTTAGCGTGAATACCAGCTGCGCCAGATAAGTCATTTTTGTTCATTAGGTCAAAACAACCAGAACCGTCTTCAGTTCCCTTGCTTACAAATAGCATGTTGTGAAGTTGAGCTTTACCCCACTCTTTCATTTCCATACCCGCACCGTGACCACGTGGACCCTTAATACCGTTGCTTACAACTGTCGCGTTTGCAATTGTTGGATTTGATACAGTTGTCGCTTTGTCAGCAGTAGTAGGGTCATCTTTACCACCGTCTGTTTCGAAACCGTGGTTACCCTGAGTCAGAGTTTGAACAAGGATGAACTGGCCATTACCTTTCCAACCTGTATCCCAGTCGATCCCATCATCCGCTGTTTCAGTTACAACAATGTGCTTTAAGTTAACTTGACCACCGAATAGCTCGATACCGTCATCGTAACCCTGGTGAATGTGGATGTATTCAATCTTAGTGCCTGAGCCTACCGCATTTAGCGTGATAGAGTTTAGCTCGTCGCCTTCAACACCATTACCAGCAAACTTAACAACAACGTGCTCTAAAGAACCACTGTTGTCAGCGTCATTGTTACCACCATAGTAAGAAATTACACCTTCCGCTTTTGCGTCACACTTGCCTTCGTCAGCAGCAGTCTTTGAACAGCTCTCTGTTCTAGCCATACCATTGATTTGAATTCCGCCCCAGTCCTGCATCGCTGGTACTGTTGTGTCATCGCCATCGATTTCTTTAATCGACGTAAAAGTAATTGGTTTACCTAGCTCACCCACTGCGTGAATTTTAGAACCACGACCGATACGTACAAAGTTTTCAGCCTTTGTAAATGCGATTGTTGCGCCAGCTTCAATCGTCAGTGTTGGGCCATTTGGATCTACCGTTTCGCCTTCAGAAGTCTGCACATCATCACCAATGAATAGTGCGCCTTCGAAAATGTGAGCACCACCGTCAGGCAATGCTTCTAATAGGAAAGAAGATGTAATGTTCTTTGCATTGCTCGCGAAAGCTTGGCTGTATTTACAGTGTATACCATCCTGGTCACCTTTGAATGTTGTGCCATCTATCGCGTAGCTCGCACAAGGTAATTCAACAGGCTTATCGTTATCATCATTACCTGTATCTGGAACAACGACCGGATTTTCAACTGAGTTGTCTACATGGTTGTCATTGTTTGTAGGTGTGATATTGATGTCGCCGCCGCAACCAGCAAGTACAAGAGCAGAAGAAATTAAGCTTACTTTAAATAAACCAGAAAGGTTCATGTTGGTCTCCAAAGATATAATTGTTATAACGGTATTTATTTAATGGAGCCAGAATAGATTTAACGTGTTACAAATGGGTGACAGTTTTTATAATTTAAAATGACATAATAAATATTAATTAAAAATAAAAAAGCCACCCGAAGGCGGCTTTGGCGTTGCGAATATTTAACAATAAATTAAAGTAAAGCTTGTTTTAAACTTAATTTATGAAGCTTTTCATTTTGCACATATTTAATCCACTGCTTAGCCAGCCTTGCTGATTTTTTGTGCTTTTCAGCCTGTTCAAAAGCCAATATAGATGCATCAAAGTTTTCTAAATTATATTGAGCCATACCCAGCGCAACATAAGCATTAGATTCAAAAGTTAAACCGCCTTTATCTAATGCTGCTCTTGCAGCATCAGCGGCTTCATTATAATGCTCCATATTAATGTATACTTCAGCAAGTCGCTGTTGAAAATTACCGTGAGAGGCTAGCTTGTCAGCTTCTTCAAAAAAAGTAATTGATTTTTCTTCATCTTTTGCTTGAACATACGCTTCAGCGATAAAAGATAAGTTCTTTTCAGAGTTATCTATCACTTTACTATCTATACCTTGCTTTAATGTTTGAGCTGCTTTAAAAGGCAATCCGTTATATAAGTAAACTTGAGCAAGTTGCAAAACTTCGGACTTCGTTTTAATAAAGCCACGCTGTTTTGCAGTCTCTAATATAGCCAATTGCTTTTTCTCTTCTCCAACCTCACCATACATACCACCTAGCTGTATCCAATACTGTGGCTTGTCAAATAGCTGAACCATTTTTTCTAATGTTCCAATCACATTTTTAGGTTGGTTTAGTGAGTAATATAGAGCCCTTTGAAGTACTAACCAGTTTTCCTTTGGCACTTCGTTTTTTGACTCAGACAAAGAGATGGCAACATTTATATTTTCCAATGCATCTTGGTATGATTTATTTTGGTAAAGCGCTTGCGCTTTTAATGTATAGTAGTTGCTCTTTATTGGCTGTGTATTTAACGCTTTCCAGTTATCTAAATACACTACCGTTTTTTCATAGTCGCCGTTTGCCATTGCAAGCTGCGCCAAGCTAAATGTCGTGGACAGTTTTAAAGACTCAGGAATTGCTTCTTCGGCGACAACCTTTTCAAACGATGCGATGGCTTTACTTAACTCATTCTCGTTGTAATAGATAAACCCATAAAAGTTATGCATCATGGCCACTTCATACGAATTCATACTAGATGAGCGCTCTTGAATTGAGTCAAGTACCTCAAGACCTTCTTGAACGTTACCATCATCTGCCAGCTTTTGAGCTCTGGCAAGTTGGCTGTATACCTTTTCCCTCAACGCAGGCACACGCTTTGTCTTCGTCGCAGCGTATGCACTCGACATAGACACCTCAGGTAACAAAGAAACGAGACTAATAGAAGCATTAATGGCCAGTGCAGCGGCACTCAGTACCAATGCGTTTTTTATTAACTTCATAATACAAACTCCTAATTTCACTAACCGTTAATTTGGAAGGTGATTTTGTTTTGTACACCAGCCACTTCTACAGCTTCGCCGTTTACGACACGAGGCTTGTATTTAAACTTCAGTGCAGCATCCATCGCGGCACGATTGAAAATGTTTTCTGGCTCGGCTTTAAGCACCTTAGGATCTCTCACTGTGCCTTGCTTTGTAACCACAAATTCAACCAATACATACCCTTCAATACCTCTTGAAAGCGCGCGTCTTGGATATACCGGTGCCACTTTTACTATTGGCAAGTACTCGCCATCACTTGATTCCAGTGCCAGTCCACCGGCGAGATCAACATCAGCGTCAACGTTTGCTGAAAAATCAAAGTTTGAAGCGCCCGCATCTAAGTTATTTGCTTGCATTTGCGGTGCGTCCATCGGCGGTGGCGGCTCTTTAGGTGTAGGTGGCTTTTGTGGCTTACGCTCTTTCTTCTCTACCGTTTCTTCTTTTTTCAGACGAACAAAATCAAGCACATTGCCTTTAACTGGCTCCGTGGCTGTACCTTGACCACCATTGATCAAGGCTTGCATTCCCAAAAATAAGAAGAACGTGACTACACCAGCAATTAATAATGCAATTATATAACGCATTGTTTTCCCTTAGGATTCCTGTGCAGCGATAGAAACATCAAAGGCACCAGCCGCTCTTGACGCATCCATGACCTTAATTAGAATTTCAGTCGTTGCTTTTTTGTCAGCTTGAATTACAACGCTACCTTGCGGATTTTCCGCTTTAAGACGCTCGATATTTGCTTGAACCGCACGGATATCAATTTGGCGTTTATTTATCCAAATCTCACCTTTGTCTGAAATGGCTACCAGAATATTGGCGCGTTGTTTTTTAACAGCCGTTGCAGCTTCTGGGCGGTTTACATCAATGCCCGCTTCTTTGACGAATGTCGCTGTAACGATGAAGAAGATAAGCATGATAAAAACGACATCCAACATAGGCGTCATGTTTATTTCTTCGGTTTCTTCTTCTTGGAAAACTTTTGCTAGAGGAGCTCTCATTTTTTTACCTCAAATTCTTTAATGGTCTAACAGCAATTTATCTTCTAAAAGCTCAACTTCCCGTTTCGCTTTTCGTTGCAAGTAAGTCGATGCAAAAACACCAGATAATGCTGCAACCATACCTGCCATTGTTGGGATAGTGGCTTTTGATACACCCGCCGCCATTGAACGTGCGCTGCCTGATCCTGTAATAGCCATTACGTTAAATACTTCAATCATGCCCGTTACCGTACCCAATAGCCCTAATAAAGGACACAGCGCAACCATCACGTTGATAAAAGGCAGGTTGCTGTTAAGTTCAATACCTGCTTTAGAGATCATGGCTTGACGGATTTGTTCAGCATTCCAGCTGTTGCGCTCGTTTCTGTTTTGCCAGGTTTCTACTGTCTGCTTTTTATATCCTCTGTACTTTCCAAAAAAGTACATAAAGCGTTCCAGGATAAGTAACCACATAGCAAAGGTGACTACTGCGATGACCAGGAGAACCTGGCCACCAGTATCAAGGAACTCTTGTAGTGCAGTGATAGCATCTACTAGTAGCACCATGATTACGCTCCTTTCTCACTGCGCTCAGCGATAATGCCCGCACTTTGCTCTTGAAGAATAAGCAGAAGGTTGCGTGAACGCGTGTTCAATAGCGTGTATAAGAACACTGTCGGGATAGCGACTACTAAGCCCAATACCGTAGTTACAAGTGCAGTAGAGATACCACCAGCCATTAGTTTCGGGTCACCAGTACCGAACAGTGTAATTGCTTGGAATGTGTTGATCATACCAGTTACAGTACCAAGTAGGCCTAGCAGAGGGGCAACCACTGAGATGATTTTAATCAAAGTTAGGTTGCGGGTAATTTTCGGCATTTCACGCAGAATCGCTTCACTTAGTTTAAGTTCAAGCGTGTCGTAAGCAACATCTGGGTATTGGTCTTTGACTTTCATAACTCGGCCAAGCGGGTTGTCGTCTTTAGCAACATCTGATTTAAGCTGACGCTTGATTTTGGCACCAATCAGCATCAGTGAAATAAAGCGCTCTAGTGCAATAAGGAGTGCCAAAGCACCCACTGCTAAAATGACATAACCAACTACACCGCCTTGCTCTACCTGCTCTTTACGATTAGGAGCTTGTACTAACAAGCCCAAGATAGAACCGCCAGTTGGGTCTAATGCAAAGTCAACAATGCCAGAGTTTGCAGCTTGCAAGTCACCCGCACTTTGTTGGAAGCGAGATACTGGCTGACGTGTCAACTCTGAAATAGTATCGGTTTCAGGGTTGTAGTTCAGGTATTGTCCGTCGGCAATTAGGTTAAAAGCACCAACACGTACAACTTCTTTGTTGACCTTCTCACCGCCAGCTACAATGACATCCGTGTTATAACGCGTCACTTTACCTTGCTCGGTCATTTCGCGTTGTAATTCAAACCAAACTTTTTCAATATCTTCGATTGATGCAAGTTTAGATGTTGAGCCCATTTTCTTGGCCATTTCATCCATCACGTCGCTACGATTTGGAATTTGAGCAGACACAACTGAGGTTCTAAACTTTGAACTCGCATCACCTGAAGCTTGTTGAAGCACACCAAACAACTCTTTTAGTGACCCCATACGCTTAGATAACGTGTCACTTAAGTTGCCCAGTTTGATTTCGTTTTCTTCAAACTGCGTTTCCATGCGCTCAGAACGATTAAGCTGATCGTTACGGTCTGACTTTAAATCGTTTAACATTTTTACTTGCTGGTTTTCGCGTGCTTTAAACTCAGCTTCACGTTGCTGGTTTTGTTGCGTTTGCGCTGCTTGACCAGATTCTAGCGTTTTTAACAAGGAGTCTAGATCCATTGCTTCATTTGCCAGAGCTGATGCACTTAAGGCCATTGAGGATACAAGTAATGCTTTGCGACTAAATGATTTTAAAAAGCTCATTAGTTATACCTCTTTATTGAGCAGCTTGGATTGGCAGAGTTAACATATCTGGGGCTAGTTGTTTGCGCGCTATTCGAACCCCTTTATTGATTTGGCTGATGTTGGTATTAGGCAATGCTTCGAATTGCTTTGACTCTCGGTTCCAACTACCAGCTTTTGCAGAGTCTTTAGTGACGTATAACAGCTCAAGGCGTCCGATTCGCAACATATCAACTTCGCGCTCTTGTCCATCTATCGTCAGAAGTGTTGAGTATGCTTCGATTGTACGTCCGTACTCTACTTCGACTTGATAAGCTTCAAGTACACGTCTAAATTTTTCACTGGATGTGATATCGGCTCTGTCCATTAATGTTCTCAGTGATGCAATGCGATTTGCACGCTCCTCTGGTAAAAATGGTACATCTAAAGCTACAAATTGCTCTAGGCCTGTGATCATACGTAGCATTAATGGGGTGATCTGACGTTCTATTACCGATACTTGATCCATAGAGGCATTAATCGCTGCCATTTCTTCAAGTTGGTTATTAATCTGTTTTTCTAATTGGCTGTTATAAACAACGAGACCTTCGATTTCCTTGTTAAGAGTTCTAAATTGCTGCAGACGAGACTGCATACTGTCTGAAATCGAATCGATTTTATTTTGAGAAGTTAGCGCTGAATTATTGATTGCAGAGCTAGAGTCTATTACTTGATTGAGATCGCTTGCCTGCGTACTGCTTGCTACTGCAAACACGCCCGCTAAAAGCAATTGGTTAACGCACTTCATCTCACACACCTTTTATAATATTTGCTTGTTCCAATTTTGAAGTGTGTGCAGTTTAAATATGAAAAATGACAGCCGTGTTGCGCAAATAATACGTTAATGTTACAGCTGTAATATTATTTTAAAGGTGGGTTTGTGCTATTTAGTTCAACATTAAAAAAAGGGCTGTATTTATACAGCCCTAATATAATTATACTTTGAATTTATTCATCATGTTTTCTAATTCATCAAATTGCAATTTTAGTGTTTTGCATTCATCTAAGGTTTGCTGCAAGCTTGCACTCCCCTGAACACATAAATCACTTATGCCATGGATATCACTATCCAATGATTGAATTACTGTATTTTGCTCTTGTGTCGCATTAGCCACCGCATGGTTCATTCCATCGATCGATTCAATTGCATGAGACACCTCTTGCATCTTCGTGCCAGCTGATTGAGCTTGCTCTGCACTCGCACTGGAATCTTCAATACTTAGCTTCATAACGGCAACGGCAGACGCCGAACCTTGTTGTAACTCGGCAATGGTATTTTCAATTTCTTGTGTCGACTCTTGAGTACGTTGTGCAAGCTGCCTTACTTCGTCTGCAACGACTGCAAATCCACGCCCAGCTTCACCAGCACGAGCAGCTTCTATCGCAGCATTGAGTGCCAACAGGTTTGTCTGCTCACTGACTCCCTTAATAACTTCTAATACTTGTCCGATGCTGGCTGTCAATCTATCAAGGCCATCAATGGTTGACTGAGCTTCTTGCATTTTTGAACTCAACGCGCCGATTTCTTCAATATTAGAGTTCAACGCCGATTGGCTTTCATCAGACATTGTATTTGCACCTGTTGCTAACTCAGATGCGTGCTTAGCATTGTTTGAGATTTCAATTGCACTGGAGGACAGCTCATTGATTGCTGTTGCAACATTGTCCGTACGTTTAGTTTGTTCAGTATAGATATCCAAAGCATCTTGAGTTTGCCTTTGCAAACCTTCCATGACATTTTCTAACGCATCTGTGGTGCTTTTAACCTTACCTATACTTTGGTGAATTTTTTCTACAAACAAATTAAAGTAGTTTGAAAGCTCCCCAAATTCATCGTTATTTTCCACAACTAAGCGCCGAGTCAAATCGCCCTCGCCTTGAGCAATATCTTTTATGGCTTCATTGAGATGCGTCATTGGTCTCATTAGATACTTCAATAGCAGCTGCATCAAAACGACAATTACAACTACACCCAGTAACATGTAGATTAGAGCCATATTTCTGAATGATGAAATCGAGGAATAAGCAATTTCTTTATCGATAACAACACCAAGGTACCACTCAACATTCTTAATACCGTGCATTTTGACAAACGAGACGAGCTTTTCAGTGCCATCGATTTCAATTTCGACAAATTCTTCTTGCAGGTTCAGTTGCTGGCCAAATAAATCACGCATGTTTTTGTCGTTCATTTGCGTATTTGGGTGGCTTAAGATGCGCCCCTCTCCGTCGAGTAAAAAACCGTAACCAAAGCCTAAGAAATCTATCTCATTAATGATCTGAGTGATAGTGCCCATATCTATGTCACCACCAGTTGCTCCCGACAAAACGCCGTTACTATAGACAGGCACAACCGCAGTAATCGTCAGCTCATTAGTGGTTGCATCTGTATATGGCGTGGTAAAAGCAGTATCTCTTTTTCGCATTGCCAATTGATACCATGGACGCGTTGTCGCATCAAAGTCACTCGGCAATACAATAGAGGAATCGTTTAATACAAATTGGCCATCTGGTGTACCAATAAACGTATTTTTGAAGTGGCCGGCTTTAGCTGCTGTTTGCAACCTTCTGCGTACCTCTTCATCACTGTCTGACTTGAGGTGGCCTTGTGCAACTGACTGTACGATATCTAACCTATCGTTTAGCCAGTTAGCTATATTTTGCGATACAGATTGGGATATCTCTTGTAATACAAGTGTCAACTGGTCTTGAGTTTGTGAACGCATCAAGACAAAGTTATTCACTGTAAATAGACTTAAAACGATAACAAGCACGACCGAAGCCGCAAGGGTAATTTTGGTGGTAAATTTAAAGGCGCTAAACATGCAGATCCTGTTTTAATTCTTATCTACTTCTAAGTAGGTTGTATCAAATCTTTAAGGCTTTGTCTTATGTTATCGGCAGTTTTTATGTTTCTATTATAAATTTATTGAATTATTTTTAATTGGCACAAAAAAAGGCAGGTATGACCCGCCTTTTAACTAGTAAAAAAGAACTAATATTAGAGTTTACTTTGATAATCAGACCAAGCCGTATCCAAGCTTATTTCCAGCTCAGAGGAGAAGGTTTGCCAAGTCCACTTTTTATTATCAGAGGGATCTAATTGGGCGTTTAGTTCTACCAACAAGTTAGGGTGATGATTTTCTTCTAACCAGTGCAAGAAAAATGCAGTTGTTTTGTAACCTGAGTCATAATTTCCACCGGACTTTCTATGTGCAAAATCGACATACCCACCTTTCATTCTCACCACGTCCGCAATGCCTTCAATGATAGGTCCAATCTCTTTATAATTGTGATCGTCCAATTGGTAAGCATGGGCAATTTCATGGTAAAGCACGCCAACGAGCTCATCATAAAGCGCTTGCTTACTATGGTTTTTGGCGAATTTACTAAGATACTGCGCACTAATGTGTATTTTTGCGCCGTTAAAGTCACCTTCTTTGTAGGCAACTCCTTTCATATCTTCAACGATGATCTCCAGCAATGGTAGCTGGGGCGCTCGATGCTTTTGGCTATATAAAATACGTGCGACGTTGTATGAGATTTGCTTGATCAAATCAACGTTGACGTGCTGCCATACAGGCACTGCTTCTTTGCTAAAGTTACGTATTTGAACATTAGGCAATGAAAAGCTTTGCCAGGCAATGTCTGCATCAAATTGAATCGGTTTAATGTCTGTATTGATATTCTCTAACGCTGATGCGCTGTGAGCCAATAGGCCCACAGCCACTGCAAGCGTAGTGATTGCAGTCTTAATTGTCATGCTTAGTGATACTCCGACATTGAAGGCGGGCGAGCAGTAACATCACTACCCCAAGCTTTATTAGGCTTGTCGCTCATAACATACTTTAACTCACCACCAGCCATGATATCGTCATGAGTCAGATAGTTACGCTTCAGCGGCTTACCATTTAAACTAACAGACTGAATATATTTGTGTGTTTTGCTCAAACCTTTCGCCGTGGTTGTAAACGTTTTACCGTTGGCAAGTTTAAGCGTTACTTTAGGCGTTTGAGGCGCACCAATTGCATAAGCTAAATCACCTGGCGCAACAGGATAAAAGCCCATTGCAGAGAAAATATACCATGCTGACATCTGACCTACGTCATCGTTACCTGCCAAACCATCTGGTTTATCAGAGCTCAATGTATCCATGATCTGGCGAATACGCTCTTGTGTACGCCAAGGCTTACCTGCATAGTTGTATAGATATGCAATATGGTGGCTTGGTTCATTACCATGTGCATAGTTGCCGATAAGACCTGCTATATCTTCATGCTCTTTAATCATGTCAGCAGACAAGTGTGTATCAAATAGATCATCAAGGCGCTGCTCAAAGGCATCGTCGCCACCCATTAAGTCAATCAGACCTGCGACATCATGTGGCACATAGAAGCTGTATTGCATTGAGTTACCTTCTGTGAATGCACCCATGTACTTTGCTTCATACGCATTGAAATCTGGGTTCCAGTTACCTTTCGTATCACGACCACGCATAAACTTGGTTTGTGGGTCGAATACATTTCGATAGCTCATTGCACGTGCATAGTAATCTTTAGCCAGTTCTGTTTTACCCATAGCTTCAAACATGCGTGCAATTGCAAAGTCATCGTAGGCATATTCTAATGTGATTGACACAGACTCTGGCAGCACGTCCATAGGGACATAGCCATACTTTTTGTACTCAGGGATAGCATCATATACTTTATTGTTGGCCGTATTGGTAATCGCTTCAACTGCTAGATCAATGTCATAATCTCGAATGCCTTTTAGGTAAGCGTCTGCAATAACCGATACCGCGTGGTAGCCAATCATAGTCCAAGTTTCATGAGCGTGGAAAGACCAAATTGGCAGCATTTTTTCATAGCTTTGCTGGTAGTGAACTAACATAGACTGGATCATGCCCGATACACGATCTGGGTCAATATATGTTAATAGCGGGTGTAGCGCTCTGTACGTGTCCCATAAAGAGAATAAGGTGTAATGTTCAAACCCTTTACCATCATGGATTTCACCATCAACACCACGATACTGGCCATTGACATCTTGATAGATGCTCGGTGCTTGAAGTGCATGATAAAGTGCTGTGTAAAATTGACGCTTTTCAGAAACCGTACCCTCTACGTCAACCTTGTCTAAATAATTTGCCCAAAGTTGTTTTGAGTCTGCACGTACTTTGTCAAAGTCCCAATGTGGGATCTCTGCATTTAAATTTTCAAGGGCATTTGAACGACTCACAGCAGAAAGACCGACCTTAACGTAAAGAGGTTTATCTTTTAAGCCATTGAATGATGCGACAAATTTAACTGCTTTACCCGCGGTCATTTTAACCGCTTTATTTTCAATTGTTGAATGTTTTTGCTTTGTATTTAGACAATTCATGCATCTGTAGCGCATGTTGTCCTGATTGATAAATTGGTAGTCATCAATTGGCTGAGAGAACTGAATAGCAAAATACATTTGTCTATTTCTAGCCCAACCGTTGGTAGCACGATATGCAACTAGGGTTCTATCATCGACCTTGCGGATATCACTCCAAATCACTTTATTTTCAAAGTTATAAATAGAGCTAGTTAAATCAAATAGAACATGACCACTATCATGACTATTAAAGCT
The DNA here is from genome assembly GCF_022347805.1 of Pseudoalteromonas sp. Of7M-16. NCBI lineage: Bacteria > Pseudomonadati > Pseudomonadota > Gammaproteobacteria > Alteromonadales > Pseudoalteromonadaceae > Pseudoalteromonas > Pseudoalteromonas sp. Of7M-16. The sequence continues at coordinate 27,531 of NZ_JAKRFY010000032.1, forward strand.
GTATTTGTGCATGCCCACGCGTGCTGTTGCGGTGAGTTCAGCCGTCACATTGTAGTCTTGTAGTTCGACACCATAATAACCAGGCTCTGACCACTCTTTGTCATGAGAAAAGCGAGAGCGATAACCTGTGTCAGGTTTTTCCGCTGTACCGGCTTCAAGTTTGACATCGCCTGTAATTGGCATGACCAAAAGATCACCTAAGTCAGAGTGTCCGGTACCTGAGAAGTGTGTATGGGAGAATCCAACAATGGTGTGATCATCATAATGATAACCTGCACAACGTTTGTATATTTCTGGTTGTGGTGAAACGCCGCGCATTGGGTTATCGGTATCAGGGCTTAATTGCACCATACCAAATGGAACCACTGCGCCAGGGAAAGTATGACCATCTCCCCCGGTACCAATAAATGTATCAACCCACTGCGTGTTTGACCCGCTAGCGACGCTTACCGACGATACAGTGGTAAGCGATAGCATAGCTGCTGCCCAAATAGAGCGATGCATGTGCCTCTCCTTTATTCAAAATTATGATTGGATCGTTCCAACTGAGTTTAATATACAACGTCTATGAATACGTATTCAATAGTTATGAGATAGAAATTTATAAATTTAAGATGAAAAAGGCAAGTGAACACTTGCCTAATTGAAAGGAGTACTTGAGCGTTAGGCTATTTTATCGTGCCATTGTTTAGACAACTTAACGACATTAAGTCCGTACCATGCAATAAACACATAGCACACCAGTGGCACAATAAAGCTAATTTGAATATGCATGCTATCCGCCACAACCCCTTGTAATAGAGGAATAATTGCACCGCCAACGATAGCCAAACACAACCAGCCAGAGCCCTTGCTGGTCAACGAACCTAGACCTTCAATTGCGATTGTAAAGATAGTTGGGAACATAATGGAGTTAAACAAACCAATAGCTAATACAGCAACCATTGCGACATTCCCTTCAGTGGACATTGTTACTACTAGCAACAACATCACAAAGACAGAATTAAACACCAGTGCCTTAGATGGCGCTACATACTTAAGTGCTTGCGAACCGATAAATCGGCCTACCATGGCTCCACCCCAATAATACCCTAGTAGCTTGGCTGCTGTTGGCGCATCCAAGCCACCAATATGTTCTTCTGCAAAGTAATTTACAATAAAACTGCCAATAGACACTTCCGCGCCTACATAACAAAAGATTGCGACAACTCCCATCATCAAATGCGGGGCTTCTTTGAGGTTTTTATCTTTAACTTTGCAATCTACCGTTTCAACATGTGCTTCAATTGTAGGTAGCTTTAAAAATGCGAATACCACAGCAATAGCAACCAAAACCCCCGCAATAACGAGATAGGGCACTTTTACCGAATCCGCACTTGCAGCTTCGACAGCCATTGCTCCACCTGCGCCAAATAACAACATACCACCTGCGATTGGGCCTAGAGTTGTACCAAGAGAGTTTAGTGCTTGGGCTAAGTTTAAACGGCTTGAGGCTGTTTTTGAGGTTCCCAGTGCTGCAACATACGGGTTGGCAGATACTTGTAAAATCACAATACCTGAAGCCATTACAAACAAAGCCGTTAGGAAGATCCAGTACTGATGAACGATCACTGCGGGGTAAAACAATAGGCAACCACACGCGGCGACAATCAACCCAATAATAATACCTTTTTGATATCCAAAACGTTTTACTAAAGAGCCTGCAGGAAGGGAAACGACAAAATAGGCAATGAAAAAACAAAACTGAATTAACATTGCTTCGGTGTAGTTTAAGTCAAAGACACTTTTTAATCTCGGAATTAATACATCGTTAAATACGGTTATAAAACCCCATAAGAAAAACAGGGTTGTCATTGCAGCTAACGGAAAAAAAAAGTTTTTTTCGTTGTTATGGGTGCCAGCAGCAATGGTTTGATTCATGTTGATTTCACTCACTCGGATTACTCCATGTTAAAGGATGTAATGATTCTACACATTGTTACAAGAAAATCACAAATGTTTTATTGGATCGTTCCATTATTTTTTTGAAGATGCTAGAGTAAACGCATAAATGAAAAACAACGGTTGATGCACTTCCCTGAATTAACAAAGCTAAAAGAACAACGTTTTGATTCAAAAAGACGCTAAGCTTGTTATGCATTTACCGCTACGCGATTAGAAAGTGGAGCACGAATTTATGTCGCTAGATTTTAAGAGTAGAGAGTTTTTAAAGCAACATATTGATAAAACGATGGATTTTTATCACCCCAAATGCGTAGACAGCCAAGGTGGGTTTTATCAATTCTTTAAAGATAGTGGTGAAGTTTATGACCAGACAACTCGACACCTAGTTTCAAGTACACGTTTTGTTTTCAATTATGCAATGGCATATATCCATACAGATAAAACAGAATATTTAGATCTAGCACGTCATGGGCTTGATTACCTTGAAAAGGTACACAAACAAGAAAACGGTGGTTATGCCTGGCTGATTGAAAACGGTGTGGCCACTGACCTTACCAACCACTGCTATGGGCTTGCTTTTGTACTTTTAGCCAACGCAATTGCGCTCAAAGCGGGCATAAACTCAGCTACTGACACCATAGAGCGTGTATGGTCACTGCTAGAAGACAAATATTACGATACACAGTTCGAGCTATATTTGGACGAGTTTGATGCAAGCTTTGAACAAGCAGATAAATATCGTGGCCAAAATGCCAACATGCATATGTGTGAAGCGCTATTAATGTGCTTTGAAGCGACCAACGACAACAAGTTTTTAGAAAGAGCCTATACGCTCGCTCACAATATGACTGTTCGCCAAGCAAAACTGGCTGACGGACTGATTTGGGAGCACTACAACACAAATTGGGAAATTGATTGGGATTATAATAAAGACAACCCGAAACATTTGTTCAGACCGTGGGGTTTTCAGCCAGGTCATCAAACTGAATGGACCAAGCTGTTGTTAATTCTCAACAGACACAAGCCTGAATCTTGGATGGTAGAAAAAGCCAAGTTTTTATTCGACCAAGCACTAGATAACGCGTGGGATGAAGAAAATGGCGGAATTTGCTACGGATTCGCGCCGGATAAATCTATCTGCGACGGCGACAAGTACTTTTGGGTTCAAGCAGAAAGCTTTGCGGCTGCTGCGCTTCTCGCAATTGAAACCAATGACGAAAAGTATTGGCAGTGGTACGACAAAATTTGGCAATACAGCTGGCAACACATGGTTGATCATAAATATGGTGCGTGGTACCGAATACTAACACAAGACAATCGTTCATATAGCGATGAAAAAAGCCCCGCAGGTAAAACCGATTACCATACCATGGGCGCATGTTACGAAGTACTTAGAGCTTACAACATAAGTGAGAAAAGCCAATGAGTGTAGTTTGTTTTGGCGAAGCATTAATTGACTTCTTATCCGATGGCGGCACGCCTGAGTCATTTACAAAATATGCTGGCGGAGCCCCCGCTAACGTCTCTGTTGCAGTGGCGAAACAAGGTGTGGACAGCGCATTTTGTGGCATGTTAGGAGACGACATGTTCGGCCATTTTCTCAAAGAAGAGTTATCTCACCAACAGGTAAACACGCAGTATGTTAAGTTCACGAAAGAAGCAAAAACGGCCCTAGCGTTTGTATCATTGGATGCTGATGGTGAGCGAAGCTTTAGCTTCTATAGGCCACCTGCTGCTGACTTATTGTTTCGTGCAGAACACTTCGAATCTGAGATGTTCGAGCAGGGAAAAATACTGCATGTTTGCTCAAACAGTTTGACCGAAAAGAATATTTATCTAAGTACGGTCACCGCGATGGAACAAGCTAAAAACCATAGTCTGATCAAAAGCTTTGACATGAATTTACGAGAAAATTTATGGCCATCCATGAATCATTGTTTGGATAGAGTTTGGCACATCATGACTCAGGCAGATATTGTTAAGCTTTCTAAAGAAGAACTGGAGTTTTTAAACACCCATGCGCACCCTTCACAAGATGAGCAAACAACGATTGAAGCCATTCTCAATAGTCGCGTAAAACTGTTACTCATTACAGATGGGCCGAATGATATCCGCTATTTTAGCAACCAATTTTCTGGTTACATTACTCCTCCAAAAGTCAACGCCGTTGATACAACTGCTGGAGGAGATGCTTTTGTCGGCGGTTTGCTTGCAGAGTTGTCCAGAAAGCTAGAGTCAACTACGTTCAACGAAATAGCCAATAATGAGGCACACGTTTTAGATTTAGTTAATTTCTCGGCTAAATGCGGCGCATATGCCGTGACTCGATATGGCGCGTTTGCTTCATTGCCAACAAAGCACGATATAGGCTAGAACATTTTCCTAAGTGTGAGACAGGCTCAAGGAAGAGCCTATTTAGACTTTAAAGGTGTGCTAGATATTCACTGTAAAACCAAAATACAACTGGGCTGCAAATCACCCACCCCACCAAAAAAGGTTTGAAAAACCCGATCCGTTTAGCATTGAGCTCCTCAACAATAGACTGAAACTCAGATGGCTTGTAAGGAAACACTTTTCGATACATTTTAAAGATTGCGAGCCCTATTAAAAACGGTACTATTATTAAAGCAAAAAACACTAATACAGCGTACCAAGTTTCATCTGACACTCGTTCCATAATACTCCCGTAGCGGTTTAACATTGAATAAGACAAGCTATTTCAGTCAATGTCAGAATAGAGACAGATAGCTATAATTACAACAAGATTTGAATACCCATGATAAACAAATACCTACCATTGCCTATGTGCATCTTACTCGCAAGCTGCACCACACCAAACAATGTCAACCGTCTAGCACCATCTCAAGAGATAAAATATAAGTCTACTGAAGGATATACACATCAATTTGCTAACAGCTATAACATGCCAAAGGCCTACCCCCATACCTGCGAAGAAGATTGTTACCCTAAAAGCCCGTATATTGAATGTCAAAACGACATGGAAACATGTCAATACATCGGAAAAAATCCCGCTTTATCTATCGATGAAGAGCGCACTTTTGACGTAAAATGGTTAGGACATGCCAGCTTTTCAGTAACAACCCCCACTGGGGAAACCATTTTGATTGATCCTGTAACAGGACAATTCGATTGGCCAGTAGATTGGGCATTTGTTCACCTTGCGGGTGGGTTTTATCGCAATGAACCAACCGCTTACCAAAAACAAACTTTAAATGATGCCAAAGCGGTCGTGTATTCACATATTCACTACGATCATTTTAGTAAATCTGATATTGAAAAAATCGGTAATCAACCTACCTACCTTACTCCGTTAAACTTTGCTGATTATTTTCCAACTGGCGGGTACAATATTGTTGAAATGCCTTGGTATACTCAATATGGCGTAGGAAAGACTGACGTTCATTTTGTTCCAGCACACCATTTCAGCAATCGTTTGGTTGTGCCCATGATAACCAATGATGACGATGAAACCTTGTGGGGGGGATGGGTATTTAAAAGCGCGGACAGACAACTGTTTTTCGCTGGTGATACAGGGTACTCAGGACACTTCAAAGACATTCATGCACAGTACGGCGATATGGACGTATGCCTCATTCCAATTGCATCATACCATCATGAAACACACGGCAAATGGTATCGTAATGTTCATTTAACACCCGAAGATGCGCTTTTAGCAGCTAAAGAGCTCAATTGTGGCGTTATGATCCCATGGGGTCACGGCAACATGAGCTGGAAAATGGGTGATCATACTTCTCACTCTGCGCTATTTAGGCTACTTCATATGAAAAACCAGCTAAAAAGTACAACACCACTGTATATTTTAAATGAGGGCGAGCAGGTTAAGTTATAGTTGTGTATCGTAATGCTTGCGAGTATTCATGATTCGCTATCAATAGCAGTCCGGTTGAGATTTAGTGGCTCATATTTGAAAGGATAGATGTGTGCTTGCTGATAAATAGAATTTAAATGTAAAAGGCACTGTGACAGTGCCTTTTACACGTTTATATAGATTATTCAATTAGAAGGCTTAAATTTCCCACTTTTTAAGCGCATCACCAATAATTTCTTTGCGCCACCCTTGGAAAAGATCGGGTTTAATCATCACTTGGCGCTGTGTGTCGGTAAGCTTCCAATTCCAGCTTATGACCTGGTTAATTTGTTTTTTAGACGCGATCACATCAACTGGTAAATTGCGCTCTTTCGCAACTTGGCTGATGTCAGATTTAATCTCTTTCGCTGCCCTTTTATACTGCGCGAAATCAATTAAACGCTTAACTTTGGCCGGTAGTGCATCTTCTTCAACGGCCCTGCCCGCTTCAATACATGCTAATATTTCTTTGCCAGAACGGTTCACTTCCATCGCTTCAACTTCAGGAATATTACGCATACTTGCTAAAGAGGAGGGTCGCCTTTTAGCAATTTCAACCATATTGAGCTCTTTGAGTATAAAGTTTACCGAAATATTCTTTTTTTCAGCCTTATTCATACGCCATGCAGCCAGCTCTCTCAATACCGCCAGATCTCGACTCCGAAGTTGCCATACATTTTTGATGTTAAGATAAATGTATTCGTCAGGGGTTCTGAACGCGCGCTTCTTAGCAATAAGTTCGCTTTCTGAAATCACGATGTCAAACAGTTGCTTTTGTTCTATCTGCACAATGATTTTTTCAAAACAGGGTAATAAGTAAAATACATCAGCCGCAGCATATTCTAGTTGTTTATCCGACAAAGGACGTTTCAGCCAATCTGTGCGAGACATACTTTTATCTATTTCAATATCTAGCAATGATTTGACCATATTGGCAAAACCAACGCAGTTGCCTTCACCTAAAAGTTGCAAAGCAAATTGAGTATCAAAAAGGGGCGCTGGCACTATACCTGCAAAATTTTGAAATACTTCAATATCTTCCGAAGGAGAGTGGATCACTTTAATCACATCAGGTGACGTAAATAGTGCCCACAACGCTGAGAAGTCCATATCTACCAAGGGGTCTATTAACGCCAAATGCTTACCATCATAGACCTGCAATAAGGCATTTTCCGGGTAAAGCGTTCTTCTACGCATAAACTCGGTATCGATTGCCAAAACTTTACTATCCGAAATGAGGCTTACAAACTCATCTAACTCAGCTTGGTATTGAATAAACTGATACTGCACATTGACTCCTTCGCATTTAGCGAAAAAAAACCGGCTGCTGCCGGTTTTTTCTTATTTTAACGCCCTACGTAATATTTTTCCTACGTTTGTCTTTGGTAGTTCATCTCTGAACTCAACCATTTTAGGAACTTTGTAGTTTGTTAGGTTTTCACGACAATGCGCTATTATATCTTTTTCTGACAAAGATTGATCTTTTCTTACAACAAAAACTTTTACTTGTTCTCCACTTACCTCATGAGGTACGCCAATAGCGGCAACTTCAAGAACGCCATCATGGCTAGCAACGACTTCTTCAATTTCATTTGGGAATACATTGAAGCCAGAGACCAAGATCATGTCTTTTTTACGATCAACAATATAAAAGAACCCTTCATCATCATAGGTCGCTATGTCTCCAGTAGCGAACCAGCCGTCTTGCAAACAATCGGCTGTGGCATCAGGTCTGTTGTAATAACCAGCCATGACTTGCGGGCCTTTAACTAGCAATTCACCTGGCTCACCTTTTGGTGCTTCCTCACCATTTTCAAGCACAACTTTTAAATCCGTGCTAGGTGCAGGTAGACCAATCGAACCATTGTACCCTTCTAGGTCTAGCGGGCAAATTGTGACAAGCGGCGCACATTCAGTTAGGCCGTAACCCTCAAGCAATCGAGAGTTGGTCACAGACTGCCACTTTTCAGCTACAGGCCTTTGCACCGCCATACCACCACCTAAAGACACTTTTAGGTTTGAAAAGTCTAGTTGTGCAAAGCCTTCAGTGTTGAGTAGTCCATTAAATAAGGTGTTTACACCCGTAATGACCGTAAACGGATACTTAGCCAAATCTTTAACAAACCCTGCCATATCTCGAGGGTTTGTGATTAGAATATTATGACCGCCGTATTTCATAAATGTCAGGCAATTCGCAGTGAGCGCAAAGATGTGATAAAGCGGTAAAGCTGTAATAACGACTTCTTTGCCCTTATCTAGGACTTTGTCCAAACAGCCCGACACCTGCTCTAAGTTCGCAACCATATTGCCATGGGTCAGCATTGCACCTTTCGATACACCAGTAGTTCCACCAGTGTATTGTAAAAAAGCCAAATCAGTTTGGCTAACGTCTGGCTTTTTGTAGCTATTGGGATCTGCGTTCATTACCTGAGCAAACGGAATAGCCGAAGGTAAATTATAAGCGGGTACCATCTTTTTAACTTTCTTGACGACAAAATTCACTAAGTGCTTTTTAACACCACCAAGCAAATCTCCTATCTGCGTCATCACTATGTGTTTCACAGGTGTCGAAGGCAAAGCCTTTTCTAGAGTACTAGCGAAGTTAGCTAGAATAAAAATCGCTTTTGCTTCTGAATCATTCAGCTGGTGCTCCAACTCACGAACCGTATACAGAGGGTTCACATTTACAACCGTGCAGCCCGCTCTGAGCACACCTAAAATGGTGATCGGCGTTTGAAGTAAATTCGGCATCATAACCGCTACTTTATCGCCTTTTCCAAGTTTTAGCGTATTCTGAATATAACTTGCAACTGCTTTAGTCGCATTGTCTATTTCTTTATATGTCAGTGTTTTGCCCATATTTGAATAAGCGGGTAACTGAGCATAGTTGGTAAAACATTCGTCTATTAGTTCTAGCAGCGAGTTGTAGTGCTCTGGATCAATCGTTGCCGGCATGCCTTCTGGATAGCGTTTTAGCCAGATTTTTTCCACTCTTAGCTCCTGTATTCTCGTTCTTTTTTTACACTTACCTTAAAGCAAATAAGGCACTTAAACAATTGAGTAATTACTCTAACTAAGGGATATTCCCATATTTAAAGCAAACTTACAATCAACTAGGCACTTGCTTTTTCAATATGAGAGACGATCTCTTTCAATATTTCTTTTGGGTATTGCATATGACAGTGATGCCCTCCTTGAACTTCAGAAACACTAAGCATATCAAAACATGGAAGAAATTGTTTCATGTTATCACGCATTTGAGCATATCCTTCATTTGGTAAGATAAGCATAGTGTCTACTGTAATTTTATCTAATAAACTCATCGCTTGTTCTTGACCTAACCTAATCGTAGAGGGCAATTTCAATTTAGGATCAGAGCTTAACGTGTATCTGCCCTGCTCGCTGATGATTGTACGCGCCATTAATATTTCTGCGATGTCATCACTAAACTTGCCGACCGTGGCCCTTGTTCTAACCATTGATTGTCTATCATCAAACCAACGCTTTGGCTGCGCAGCAAGTTTTTTTCTCTCTTCAAAAGCTTTAATCAAGTTTGATTTCACATGCTCAGGGCTTTGATATACGAGTCCTATGCCATCAATTAAGCTCAATGACTGCACCATATTTGGGAAAGTGCTAGCCAGCAAATTTGAAATAAACGCCCCCATTGAATGACCGACAAAGTGTGCCTGCGGCAAGTTTATTGCGTCCATAAATCGCATCACATCGTATATATAGTCAATAAAATAGTATTGTGCATCCGCTGACTTCCACTTTGAACGACCATGGCCTGGCAAGTCGACCAGATACCAAGTATGCGTTGCTAAGTGTTGTTCCGTTAAGAGCTCTGCCATAGGCTTAAAACTATTACTGTTGTCCAGCCAACCATGCAAACACACCACCTTATTGGGACCATGGCCAACTTGCTGCCATGCAAAACCTTCGCAAAAATAGTCTTTCATCTCATTTTTTTTATTAATCGACATTTATTGATATTCTTCACAATCACATTTAGTTAAGATCATACGCGATAAAACTTAAGCGTTTAAGGTAATAATTATATCAATTATTACAAAACTCGTTTAAACCAAACACGGGAAATCAAAGGAAAAACTATGTCACGCAAAATTTCGGCAGTTGCAGCGGCTATCTCTCTCTTGGCTAGTAGTCAAATTTACGCTGCACCAAAAAATATCATATATATGATAGGTGACGGTATGGGTCCGGCATACACAACTGCGTATAGATACTACAAAGACGATAAAACAACAAAAACTGTAGAACCAACTGTGTTTGACTCGATTTTGGTTGGCATGGCACATACTTATCCAGACGACAACACGGTTGTTACGGATAGTGCAGCAGGAGCAACGGCGCTAAGTACAGCTATTAAAAGCTATAATGGTGCAATCGCGGTCGACACAAAAAAGAAGCCGTTAAAGACCATGTTACAAATGGCAAAAGAAAACGGAAAAACCACAGCGCTAGTCGCTACCTCACAGATAAACCACGCAACCCCAGCTAGCTTTGCAGCACACAATGAGTCTCGTCGTAATTATGATGAGATTGCAGACGACTATATTGATGTAAAGGTTGCAGGTAAGCTGCCTGTTGACCTTATGCTCGGGGGGGGTACCAAGTATTTTATTCGCGAAGACCGTAATATTGTTTCTGAATTTAAACAGGCTGGCTATCAGTATATTGATGATTTAAATCAGTTAAATACTATTGAATCAATTCCTGCTATTGGACTTTTTGCTGAAAAAGGCATGCCTTACGCAATCGATGAAAGCCCATTGCGCCTAACGGATATGACAAAAAAAGCACTTTCTTTGTTGAACAAAGATAAAAATGATAAGGGCTTTTTTGTCATGATCGAAGGAAGTCAAATCGACTGGTGTGGTCATGCTAATGACATTGCGTGTGCCATGAAAGAAATGGAAGACTTCGCACAATCGATTGAGTTGGCCAAAGCGTATGTTGACAATAACCCGGACACGCTACTCGTAATAACAGCTGACCACTCAACAGGAGGTTTAACTCTTGGAGCTGACGGCGATTATAAATGGGAAAGAGATGTCGTAGCGAATGTGAAAAATTCAGTAAAAACAATTACCAAAAAGCTAAAAGATAGCAAAAATATTGAACGTGATTGGGTGGCACTGACTGGACTAGAATACTCTGAAGAAATAGCGAAAAAGCTCAATGAGGCAAAATCTAGCGGCGACAGAGCGATTTTTGACGTCATCAATGGATTCATCAATAAAGCAAGCTATACAGGGTGGACTACCGGTGGCCACACAGCAATTGATGTACAAGTATTTGCCCACGGTAAAGGTCGTGAACACTTTATTGGCTCACAAAATAATACCCAAATTGCTAAAAAACTAATTTCTTTTATCGAGTAATTAGTTTTTTAGTATGAAAGTTTGGCGGTATGAAGGCCGCCAAACTTGATCATAAACGCGATTTTTAGCTGCTTTTTATTCAAAAGATAAAGTACATAACCAACAGAGCTATTAAACTGATATTTTTCATGCCCTTCCAGTGACCGCTAGATCTTGTTGAGAAACTCGTCGTATGCAGCACGTACCTGCTTATTGTCGAACATTTTGTAGTGACCAGCCTCTTCAGATATCACTATCTGTTTATCTATACTTTGGCTTGCGTCGTATAATCTGTGTGACAAAGATACTGGTGTTTGCTTGTCTTTTCCTCCACCTATCACCAGAAGTGGACCCTGATAATAATCGCTGAGAACTTGCGCATTATTGACTGAAAAAAACACGTCATCGACCTGCACATCAACTAACATTTTTTTGTACCAAGGAATGGCTTCGTCTATCCAATCGGCAACGTTTGTCGCCGATCCTTGCATCACTAGGCCATCAATTGGTTTGCTCTTGGCAACCTGTGCCGCAACAAAACTACCAAGAGAAAAACCGTGAACAATTAACTTTTCAGCACCCAGTTCACTTTTACTAAACTCATAACTTAATTGCGCATCACTGATCAAGGTTGAAATCGTGGCAGTTCCATTGCTAGCGCCTAGGCCCCTGCGGTCAAATACGACAATATCATAATCGTACTTAACAATATCGATAAGTTCAGAACTCACTGATTTTTCGACGCTCATGCCATTGCCGGGAATATATAAAATGGTGTCTTTCGTATTTGCGTGGTCAAAGTGCAGACCGTGCAATACGACAGCCTCTCCATTAACTTGAATTGAAATGGGTTTTATTTCATGGTGGGGCGTCCTAGCATTCAGATTTTCAACAAAGTCATTAGTATAAACAGTCACTGACTCATCTTGGCTAATAAAGTTTGATTCCTTAATAGACACCGAGCACCCCGTAAGCGCCGTTACAAGCCCCAAGGCTAACATCGTTTTTTTCATCATCCTGTCCTTATTATTCTTTGGCGATGGAGCGAATAATTTAGCAGAAATAAGTAAGCTGTTGTCAGCCCCAACTTGTAACTAAAAATAACTGACTCATACAAATTCCTGAACTAGAAGTAGTGGTTATACTCAATGCCTAATGAGTGATACCTCTTTTCAGAGTTTTTCGAAAACCTCGAGATAGCAGATACACTTTTATCGGTGCTTGGAAACCAACTTAATATCGTTTCTATTTCAAACATAGATCGAGATTTAGACCATTTCCCTGTTCCCCACCTTAATTCACTAGTAAGTTTTGAATCATTTATTAAATTCAAAACTACACCTGATTTTATCTGAGTAAACCACTCTTGATTTTTTATATTAGAAGTTAATCCACCGACAACGTGTAAGTAGCCAAGTATATCACGGTGAAGCTTTTTGCTTTTTCCTAGCCCGAACGACAACTCAGCGAGCGACTTAAATTTCAATTCGTCAGTATAAGATGGTCGTAATCCAAAATAAAATTCACTAGACCAACTAGGGTTGAATTGAGAAGTTGGTGTCAAATTCTTAACACTGTATATTGTGGCTTCTTGAATATCTATATCATTGGAGTCTATAGATAAACTGCCTGATACCTTACCCAATACTAATTCTGATTCGTACAGGTACTGCCTATTATCCCCGTACAAATAGTGTCCAGAAGACAAGAAGTTGAAACCTAAAACGCGGTCAGATTTACTTTTAAAAACGCTAAATCCAATTGCAGAATCTTGAGGCGTATTTGCTGGATGTTTATAATCCGATAGGTCGATATTAAAATTTCGCATACCACCATTTTCTGTATAGCTGTCAGGAATAGCTAAAGACAAATATTGTTGAGACAGTGACGTCAAACTATTTAAGTCACTTGTTTCTTGATCATTTAACCATGGTTTTATTGAATCAAGTTCATCTTTACTAAGCGCACCTTCAATGGAATTAAGAAGCCATTTTGGTGACGCCATGACTTCTGTCTGTTCCACTAAGTCATGTTTTATAACGGCCTTGACCACATCTACAGGGCTAACAAACAACTTTTGTTCTTCCATCACCTTAGGCTCAAGTATAGAAATCAGTTCGAGTGTTAAAGTTGCACAATTATATGACTGGAAATAGTAAGTTAATTTGGCGCCCTTAAGCTCCCATAAATGCAGTTGCAGCAAACGTTTATGAAAGTCGGAGCCTCTTAAACGGAATTGCCACAAGTTGCGCTTTTCTTTCTCTAAATATTGCTCTATATCTTTTGAAAACGGCCTAACAGTAAAAAAGCCCGACATTCCGGTGATTAAACTTTCTGATATTAACTTAGCTGGATTTAGCGTCGTAATTTCGGTGAAATAAGCTAATGAGTGGCTAACTTTTGTATTGCGAAAGTTCTTCCCATCTGCTTTTAGAAAGATGTGCCCCATCATGCTAGTCGCAGAAGAGAAGATCTCTGATGCAAATACTAACTCTAACTGTTCAAAAGGGACATGTTGAATATATTTCTCTAGTTCAGGGCATGCTGGTAGTGATGCATCTAGTTTCGGAATATCTAGCTGCAAAACATGCTTTAAAAAAACCGTTCTTGCAGGGAATCTGCAATAAGCGCTATCGACATCTGACTCAATAAGCTTCAATGTCATTTTAAGCTCATGTGATGCAGAAAAGTTGCTGACAGAAAGTAAAAAAGTAGGGTCTCCAAGCTGAGGTTCGCCAGATGAACTGTGAATTAAACTTTGCCAAACAGGTAGTGAAGAGACTCTATCGTGGAGAGGTGTAGCCAGAACGATGTGACTACATAAAAAAATAAGAGCCACTATCAGGTGGCTCAATAATTTTAAAATCATATGCTTGCAGGTTAGTTACACTTGATTTCAACTGAATCGTCATAATCCCACATTTTACCTGTGACACTATCAGTTGTTGAACCCAACAAACCACCAATTATGATATTTCCGAAGAATACAGGCGTCACAGACTTTTTAACTTCTGTTTGCTGCTCGCATGAACTATCTGTCGTGTTAATTACCTTAGATTTACCATCTCTTAGTACAACAACTGTTCCTGGAGTCGTAACCTTATTTCCCTCAACCGTTACTTCAACAGCTTTGTGGTTAGACGTTGTGATGTCAATTGTTTGCTCTTCATGAGTCATAATGCTTGCACAACCAGAAAGTGTAGCAATAGACAATGCTGCTAAGGTTAGAGTTACTTTTTTCATAAAAATTTAAGTCCAAATCGTTAATGCTTTAAATCGCTGGCTATTCTAACTAAAAACATCAACTGTTCAACAAAAATCTTCACTATATTAACATTTTAATATTAATCCATCACAAAAACATCCCCATCTGTTTATTTTACGCTCTACCTCGTAAGACGTATTGAGCATAAAGTAGCTTATCTAGCCATGTAATTTGATAATGTAAACTTATCTATTAGCATTTTTTTAAATTTAACTTATTAATGCTTTAGAAAACCAATCAGATACCTTTAAATTTATTAATTACATTTCAGATTATATAACATTCATTTTAATGCATTAGTTCGAAAAAATTGAAACTAATTAATATCGAGAGTTAACGACGGCTTCTTAATTGTATGTTAAGTTGGAGACACTTAACTTATGTGAGAGAGCATGAGCCATTAAATCAATTACCCCTCTATCGGACTGCATATTCAATCCCGTAAACATTTTTCATGGACCAGCCCTACAGATACTTTCTGAATTAAATAGCCTACCTCTCGACTTCATCTTAAGATAAGCCTTTAATCGTTCTTGTGTTTGTAGCCTATCAAGAACTTGTTTAATAAATAGTTGAAATACTGGCCTTTTGAGTGTTAAGAACAAAAAAGCTACGCAAGCCAAGCTCCTGTTACAAAGGAAATTAAGAACTTATTAACTTCACTCGATTATTGACACAAAGTGGTAATATCTCTATTTGGCTCAGCATCAAACCATAGAGCAATGTTAAGTCACAGAAAGCGCGGCAGGCGTGGTAGTTCAATTCAATATTCTGACTTAGCAATTGAAACTTCCGAAACACTTCGCTCTGTTTCTATTCTGCCACTTCGAGCACTTGAAGGTTTCGTTGGTTCTGTCCTCAATTTAATGAATACTCCTATATACTAGTTCGAATATTGCTGCTTATGTAAGCAAAAAAATGGAGCTTGGTATCCAATATTGGACCAAGTGAAAATTCATGAATTTGTTAATATCATTGTCGGTATTGCCAGTCTCAAAGTTTATGGCAATGGTGAGTGACATACGCAAAAACATAAAACCAATGAGCGCCTGACTCGGCGTTAGCTACATTCGACCTGATAAGCAACTAGCAGGATATTAACTATCAACGGTTAAGGTTTATGGTGGCAAATTACTAGGTAACCTAATATTGCACAAATAGTAAATGACGGGGCTTATTCTGCAATTACAGATAAGCACGGCTCGCCCTATTGGTAGACGTCCAATATTAGGAAAGAGGCCACCCGAAAAACTGCGCAACAATATTAATGGCATCAACTTAGTTTAAGACTTAAACGATTTATCTACCATATTTTGGCTTATGAAATATCTACATAATACTAGGTTTTTCAACTTGTTAGAATTTTAAACCTCGCTATGCGACTTAAATTACCTAGGCCAGTGTTCGAAAGCGAAAATGCGGCTCACCCGGTTTTAGCCTAATGAGAATATTCAAAGGTAAGTCATATGCTCAACCTCCAATTCGAAATATTTTGAACGGGTATTATTCATGCCCAAAGTTGTGCCCCCTTCTATCACTCCGTTCATGTTTCATTAACTCAGAGTCTTTAATGTAAATTGTTTTCCTACTTGATGCGCACTACTGACTTACAGATACATCGACAAAAAATTGGCGAACACGCTAACATGAAACACCGAAACACCAAGCAACAAATAAGCAACAAAAAAACAACGATGGTTTTTCTCGGCGTTTGAAATTTCTAAATTACTTTCGGTTGATAAAGCTAAACGCAAAAAATATGAAATTTATAGCTCATAAAATCAGACAGTTAAAATGAAAAGATATTAAATTCCAATCAACACCCGCGATCAGGAATAAAATAAATTGATTTTATCCCGTTTCTGCCCTGCCCGCCTTTACCAAAGCACTACAAACATTAAAAAATAAGAAGACAAATCATCAATATCGAAAAAATAAGAATAAACCACTTTTAATAAAAATGGATAATTTATCTACTTAATAAGAAAAATACGGATGCTTAATAATTAACAAAAGGAAAATTCAAGAAAATTACCCTCTATTGACTCAAACTAGAATTATTTACTACCTTGTTATTGCGCTGATGCGCCACATTAAAAATATCAATAAACAGGAAACTAAAATGAAAACTACATTAAAAGCTCTTACGCTAATTACAGGTACTTTATTTGCGGGTTCAGCTTTCTCTGCACAAGTTGTATGTGATGTATACCCTAAAGGTGGTAACAGTCATTCATGGGGTAATGGAACTCAAAACTGTACGGCCTTTGACTACTCTTTCGGCAGTTCAACTTCAGGCCGTTTTTACCTAAAGGATGTGTCAAAGGAAATTTCAGAGGTTCGTTGGGAAGGTATTGCAAGATGTAATGGTGGTACTAGCTGTAGTGTCACAGTAAGAGCTTATTCAAGCAGCAATACAGCATCTGCACTTATCCTTTATAAAGATGGTACATGGGAAAGAACGAATACAGCCAGAGCATCTTACGAAACAGGTCACTAAAATTTAGGCCTATTGAGTGACAGCAGCGTCCAACCTAGATTTAACGGACGCTGCCTACTCGTTACTCATAAAAAACACCGAAGCTACCGATTTTTTTGATATTTTGAAAAATACAACGCAAGTTTAAAATATAGCGCTAATCTGGATCACAGTTTCCGCGTGCCCCTCAGTGCACCAAATAGACAAATACTCCCGCTATTGCTATAGATATTTTGCCCCTCTAGGTGACCTCTATTCCATTGTGTTTGTTCTAACACATCCACTATTGAGCATATGTGCAAACTACTACGCCGAATTCTTCACGGAAAAATCACCCCAACCAAGCCATTAACCCAGTTTTAACAACCGAAATTGTAATTTTAGCTCATTATTAAAATTTTTCATGTTAATAAAAAGTGCATATTTAACAACGGCTTTTAGGTTGAATTTTGGCCATTCAAGGTGCGTCTAGTCGAAGTTTAATATGTTTCATAGTTGCGGTTAGACCGTTCCAAGTGTAAGGTTGTTTAAAAAACACACAATATGTAACTGATATGTTTAACTGACGTCAATTTTATGAAATTGAAAGAGTAGTTAAACCACTTTTATGCTCTGTTTTTTAGTGCTGATGTTTAAGTGAGTTATCAGTTCAAAACAACCGTAACTAAAGACAACAAGGAACAAACATGAGTATCAAGCGATTTAAACTTTCTACAGTAGCAACCATCATGGTATCGGCAATGAGTTTTCCAACTCTGGCGGACGCCCCAGTACTTCAAGAGCAACAACTAAAGCAGCTAAGCGCTCTTAAATTAGAGGAAAAATCACCAACCAACAATCGCTACATTATTAAATTTAAAAGCGAAAAAACAGCCGAAAAAAGAGTTTTCAACGACTTTATTGCCATGAACTTCCTGTTTACAGCAGGTGCTGAGCCACTATTCTCGCTCAATGGTCAACAAGCTATGGTTGCCGAGTTAGATGAGTATAGCCTAGAAACATTACGAGGCTTGTCTTCTATCGAGTCGATAGAGATTGACCCGAAACGTTTTTTGTTCGATGCCACTAAATCTGATGGCGTAATTAGCCCTTACGCACAAAGTACGCCATACGGTATCAATATGGTGCAAGGACACTTGCTGTCTCAAAATAATACCTCAGCAAGAAAAGTTTGTGTTATTGACACAGGCTACAATCTAGGACACCCAGATTTACCTTATGGTAACGTCACAGGTATCGCGAACAATAACGCCGTTGGTAGGTGGAATAATGATGGAAATGGTCACGGAACACACGTTGCAGGTACCATTGCAGCCGAAAACAACAGCCAAGGTGTGGTTGGTGTTTATCCTGGTGTAGACCTTCATATCGTCAAAATTTTTAACGATAATGGCCAGTGGACACATGCGTCGAACCTCATTAACGCTATCCAACAATGTAAAGACGCAGGATCTCATGTTGTTAATATGAGCTTAGGCGGAGGTAACTATTCGAGCAGTGAAAACACTGCGATGCAAAACTTCGTTAATGGCGGCATGATGCTTGTGGCAGCAGCAGGCAACGACGGAAATAGCTCTAAGTCATACCCAGCATCTTACAATTCGGTGATTTCGGTAGCGTCTGTAACTTCAAGCGAATCTCGCTCATCTTTCTCTCAATATAATGATCAAGTCGAGGTTGCGGGGCCTGGATCGAATGTAAACTCAACTTATCCAACTAACACTTATAGAAGCCTAAGTGGTACATCGATGGCATCGCCTCATGTTGCAGGCGTAGCTGCACTCGTTTGGAGCCATCATACTCAATGTACAAACCAAGAGATCCGCGCAGCAATTAATGCGACAGCAAAAGACAAAGGTGCCGCTGGCCGTGACAATTACTATGGACACGGCATCGCCCAAGCGAAAAGTGCATCAGACTACCTTTCTGCAAATGGCTGTCAAGGTGGCGGAGATCCAGGCAATCCTGGCGGTGTTAAACCAGTAAATGGTTCTTTGCCAAACTTGCAAGGTAATCAAAATGGTTGGACCCACTACACATGGAATATTCCACAGGGAGTTAAAGAAATGAATTTGGCGATCACTGGGGGCACAGGTGATGCAGACCTTTACGTGAGATACAACGCTCAACCAGACGCCAACAACTATACTTGCCGCCCATGGAAAAATGGCAATGAAGAACAGTGCTCATTTACCAATCCAAATGCGGGTACATGGCACATCAGCCTATATGGTTACAATAATTTCAACGGTGTAACTTTGAACTACTCATATAAATAAACACACCTAAAGTGAGGCTAACCTCACTTTAATGCTGTAATAGAGTCGGAATTGAATACGCCGACTCTCTTCCACCCAGGTGAAATAAAATTGTGAAGATTAGATAAAATATAGCAACAATAAAACAACTAACAGAATCAGTATTTAAAAAGACTATTACAAACTATTCATAATAATAAAATATTTAAATATTACCTGGCTAAGGCGTTCAGAACCCACGAATTCACCACACACAATTCAACCCTACTGATAAAGACAGTAAATTCTTCGAAATAATTAAAATCTTTATTAATATAAACTTAGATATAACAATTGATAATACATGCTATATGTGCGCATATTTCGAACCAACTACTGAATACCTATACAGTCACTTTATTCTTTGAGTTAAAACCACCTCTATTTTGTATATTTTCTATTCCATTAGATAGCAAGATCTTTGATAAGTTAATAAACATTGCGCTATAATGGCCGCAACAATTGCAACAATTGCAAAAATCAAAAGGGTTCTTCTTAGTTACATGGCTAGCTCTAGGAGCTGTGGCTTAAGCAAACGAGAAGAATAAAACACATTGCTTTAAGTACACAGGATGAATGTCCTATGGATACTCTATTTTGTGCTTAACAACGTCAAAAACCTTTTTAACGATGATTTGGATAGACTAAAACGTGGTACTTCAACACACAATGCTGTTACAGACTCAAGAAACGACCTTGGTCGATAAACTTTTGAGTGACTCAACAATCCGCTTGGTAAACACTCCGATATTAAACCATCGTAATCAAAATACCCTTTGGCAATAGATTCAACTTCTAATTAGTAATTCCTATCGATTGAACTTTACAGCATCAACTCTCAAGGTTAGTCCTAGCTTAGAGTCTAACCATGTTTTGGTGTGAGAAATAAAGTCGTTCGCAGGAGAAGTTTGTTTAAGTCAAATATGTATTGAGCTGAGATTCAAATATTTGACCTTATTAATTTTTAAATACAAAACACACGGGAAACAACACAATGAAAAACGTTCGCTTAACTAAAGTGGCCGGCGCCTTAGCATTAGCTATTGGCGTATCAGCAAGCGCATTCGCTTCTGATACATCATCTGCTATGCGTGGTAAAATCACCACGCCTAACGGAGATGCGGCAGCTAATGTTAAAGTTACAGTTATTCACGAACCAACTGGCACTGTCAGCACATTTACTACCAATGAAGCAGGTGCTTTTATTGCTAAAGGCCTACGCGTAGGCGGACCTTACCGCGTAGTGCTGGACTCGGACAAATACCTAGACGCAGAGCTAGACAATATTTTCCTTCAATTAGGCGACACGCATAGAATCAGCAATCAACTAAAACCGCTACAAACAATTGAAAAAATTGAAGTAAGTGGTTATAAATTGGTGCAACAAGCTGGCGGTTCAAGCAGCGTATTTGGTGAAGATGCAATCAATAACGTTCCTAGCTTCAACAACGACATTAAAGATGTTGCACGCCTAAATCCAATGGCAAGCATTAACGGTAACGGCGAACTTACCATTGCAGGTAACAACCCTAGAACAAACAGTTTAACTGTAGACGGCATTGGTCAAAATGATGATTTTGGCTTGAACTTTGGTGGCTACCCTACTTCACAACCACCTGTTGCTCTAGATGCTGTTGAGCAAATCTCTGTAGATACATCTCCTTTTTCAGCGAAAAAAGGTAACTTTGGTGGCGGTACTATTAACGCTGTAACTAAGTCTGGTTCAAATGAATACACGTTTACTGGTTTTTATGAAACCAGTACGCCTAGCCTGACAGGTAAGCTAGACAATATCTCTGAAGCTAAATACAAAGAAGATGTAAAAGATGCGAATGGTGACACAATTCACCGCGCAGGCTCTAGCATTCTTGATGAGAATGGCCATAAAACGTTTGAGATCTCTAGTACAGATCCTATCGAAACAGAGTCTCGCATGGGCTTCAGTACTGGTGGCGCAATTGTCAAAGACGAGCTGTTCTATTTTGTGAACTACAACTCTTGGAAGCAAGAGATGGACATGGATTACGGCTTTGATGGTTCAGGTACTGCACATGAGTTCGATATCACAGAATCAGATTACAACACGTTTGTTAACACACTAAACAACACCTACGGTATTCAAGATGAACTAGGTGGCAACCCAGAAGATACAAGTGAAAGCTTACTAGTAAAACTGAGCTGGAATATTAACGACTTACACCGTGCCGATTTCACTTACCAATGGCAAGATGAAAAAGACGACAGAGGCTTTGCAACTGGCGGTAACTCACTAAGCTTGGCATCTAGCCGATATGAGTACACAACTAAGTTCGATAACTTCGCAACCAAGCTATACTCTGATTGGTCTGATGAGTTCTCAACAGAAATTGGCTTAGCGTACAAAAATGTTACCAACGACAGTATCACAAATTCTGATTTAGGCTCGATTGAAGTATTTATTGACGGTGGTAGAGGTGAATCTTTTGAGTTTGGTCGTGACAGATACCGCCATGCAAACAAAAGTGAAACAGAGACTTTCGCGCTGACGTTCGATGCTACGTACTTCATGGGCGATCATGAAATCAACTTTGGTGCGCAGCTAGAAAGTAAACGTCTATATAACGTATTCGGTGAAGGTTCAATGGGTACTTGGACATTTGGTAGCCTGGAAGACTTTGCAAATAAAAAGCTGCACGTTATTAAAGACAGAAGAACTGAAATTGAAGATTATCAGTTCTCATATACTAATGCGTACACTAATAACGTAAACGACCTTGCTTATGATGCAACGCGTGAACAGATCGCATTATATATTGAAGACAAGTTTTATTTAACTGATGACCTAGAGATCACAGCGGGTGTTCGTTATGAACGTTTGGCTTCAAGCGATGAGCCAAGGCTTAACGCAGCGTTCCAGAATACTTATGGTTACACAAACCAAGAAAATCTTGATGGCGCGGATATCATCCTGCCACGTATCGGCTTTAAGTATTATGCGACTGACGCATTAACTATCAACGGTGGTATTGGCCGCTTCCAAGGTGGTATTCCAAATGTTTGGTTTAACAACCCTTTCCAAAAAGACGGTTACACACAAGTAGCCGCGACGCAAGCTGCAATCAATGCACACTTTGCTGACGTTGAACAAGTAGACATTACAAAAGTACCTCAAGGGATCCAAGATTCTCTAAAACCAGGTACTGGCAGCACTGCATACACTGATCCAAACTTTGAACTGCCTTCAAGTATTCGTGCACAATTAGGCTTTGAATATGAGTTCGATTCAGAACTACTAGGTGATGGCTTCAAATGGTCTGCGGAAATTGCATACCAAAACAAACAAGACGAAGCGGTATGGCGCAACACATCTATCAAGCCACAGTTAGATGAGAGTGGAAACATTGTTCGCTCTGCGACAGGTCGTATAATCTACGATAGCATTTACTCAGGTGATCTACGTGATAACTACGACATCATGATGACCAATTCTGATCTTGAAGCCAAATCTATCATCATCTCAACAGCAATTGCGAAAGAGTTTGAAAACGGCCTATATGTCTCTGCAAGCTACACAAACCAAGACGTTGAAGACATCGTACCTGGCGGTGCATCGCAAGCAGATGGTAACTACAAGCATACAACTACACACAGTCGTAATGTTGACCTAGTTGGTCGTGGTCACTACGAGGTTGAGCATAGCTTCAAATTGAACCTACGCTACCAAACAGAGTTTATTGATGGCTATGCATCTAAGTTCAATGTTTTCTTCGAACGTCGTTCAGGCCGCCCATTCAGCTACACAATGGGTTCATACAATGACAGCGACTTTGGTGATACACGCGACTTTAACCGCACGTCAGCATACCTAGCTTACATTCCAACTGGTGCCAACGATCCAAAAGTAAATTGGGACGAATCTGGCCTCAGCTGGGAGCAGCTAGAGGCACTTCTTAACCGTGCAGGCATTTCTGAGCGCGGTCAGATCCTTGACAGAAATACGGGCACTCAACCTTGGGTTACAACTATGGATGTCAGCTTTAAACAAGAAATTCCAGGTTTCTATAAAGAGCACAAAGGCGAGATCTATTTCATGATCGAAAACTTTGCAAACTTACTTAATAGCGACTGGGGTATTGAGAAGAAGCTTAGTCACAGTGACCAAAAACTTTATGACTTTGGTGGTTTAGAAAATGGTCAGCTAGTGATCGATGAGCGTTACAAAGGCTCTGATGTTCGTAACTACTCTCAAATTGATAAAGGCTCGTCAGCATGGCAAGCTAAAGTTGGTATCCGCTATACATTTTAATAGCTGAAATTAACTAAATAACTTTATAATGGCCAACAATTGTTGGTCATTTTTATTTATAAGGTATATCAAATACTTTTATATTTCAATCTATAAACATTATCTTTAAAATCCATCAGTGAGAATGCGTTTACTTATTTATAAGTTAGAAATAAACTTCACCCATACAGAACTAAAATTCACAATATTTTCTCACTCATTGATTACTCCACACCTCTATCAATTCCACCTTTAAAAAAACAAAACCCCTAAAGATTAATAAAAAGCATCAAAATAAATTATAAGATGACAATCAAAAATCAAAATGCAGACCCAAAAAATTAATATATTAATAATTACATTATATTCACCCAAACACTATATTAATTGTAAAAATAGTGTACTATTTAAGAGAAACTTAAAACTTAAAAAAGGACTACAATGAATTACCGCAACTCAATATTCTTGCTAAGCTTGTTATCTTCTTCCGCAATTGCTTTTGACGCAAGTGTAATATCAATTACAGACAGCCGTTTTGGTGCAATTGCAAATGATAATATTGACGACACAGTTCAAATTCAAGCTGCTATAAATTATGCTGTAGAAAATAACAAAAGCGTATACATCCCTGCAGGTACTTTTAAAGTTTCAAATACACTTGATGTAACCCAACGCAAAGGAAATCACAACTCTAGAATTAAAATATATGGTGAGAAACGTAACTTATCAAAATTAGAAACTTCCGCCGACATAGCTTTGTTTAAAGTAGCACACGGTGTGGAATTACATAATTTATCTCTGTCTCAAACTGCTGGTTATAAAAAAGGCACTGCAATCGACATTCCGTTTGCAAGTTATAGATCAAACTTCTCGAAGTTAGATATATCCGGGTTCAATACAGGTATTAATGGCAAGTGGGTAATATGGAGTCGCTTTGAAGATTTATTTATCGCCAATGTAAACCTTGGAATTCATTTACATGGTAATGGTGAAGCACCAGCTTATTGGAATACAGAACCAAATGGCTGGTTTAATAACGTTAACGTCTTTGACAACGTGTATGTAGAAAAGTCAGATACTGGCATAAAGTTAGCTGCGATGGGCAGCGACATTGCAAACTCTACGGTACAAAACTCACGAGTAGGTATCGAGATCTATGGACCCGCAGATCATAGGACATGGAATAATCAAATAAGTAACTTTTATGCCGAAGGTGTAAAGACAGTATTTAAAGTAAAAAACTCCAGAACATTGGATATTAATGGCGTGTTTGCCCAAGGTGGTAAAAGCAGTGATCGCGCGTATGCTGTTATAGACGCCGAAAATGGTGGTGTGATTAATATCAAAGGTATGACGGGTCAAGACTGGTGGACTCACAGCGTAGTATTAAAAAATACAAACTTAACAGGACACGTTGCAGCAGTTGGTGGCACTCCAAGTATCGATGCTCAATCAGTTTACTCAAGTAAACAAACCGCTGGTATTAGTCTACCTGCCAACAGCAGCTGGGTTGCACTACCAAGCAGTGTGGCGATCTCTCTTAATAGCACTTACAGAGTAACCGTTACCGGGATCCGTGATGGTTACGAGCCTGTTTTGGAGGAATACACGATATTCAATTGGAATGGTGTGAGCCGTTACGGCAAGATCACCCACAATTCAGGGGTGGGCCGTGTGAAAATTAAAGTTGAAGGTGGTCGACTATACGCACAGTTAGCATATAACGGTGGTAACGGTCTAAGTGGTGGTAAAGTGACTATCGAAAGACTTCACTAAGTTTTTGTGTGAATCTTGGGTGTGCAGTTCAGCGCACCCTACGTTAAAAATATCTACTGCAATTAACCTGTTTATATCTTATGGAACTCCGACTATTTTTGTTTATCGAATAAGTTACAGTGATACAAGCCTCATAAACGAGTTCATGCCAACACCCCCGCATGCTTCAAACATTCAATAAAGCCAACAAAATAGGCTCTGTTGAGTAACGCATTTCTTATTTAACTAAGCTCCTCAGCTTAAACGTGCCCATGTACTCTTATCCATCAGGCGGATTAATATCTTGAAAATTTAAAATAATTGCAAGTTAGACTTAGACTTCAATATACCGTAACGCTGACCAATGTTTGCAATTATTGAGAAGGCGATATTTATTATCTAGTTCGTTGTTTTAGGTTTTTGCTATACAATTTATTCACCTAATACTTTTTAGGTAAATATATTGATAACTATTAACAAGGAATGATTATGAAATTGATAAATTTATCCCTGACTATTGCAGCCTGTTACTTTTCAACAAATGCAAATGCCATTGAGTATATGAGCTATGGCAGTTTTAACGACCCAATACAATATAATTATCATATACAGGACTGCAATGGTTCTATATCTCAGGGCTACGGCTATGGGTATTATGGCAAAGGGGTCAAGTTTCACCGTAATGGTAATGTAACAACGCCCACATGTCAGTGGAAAGGTCGAACAGAGCTCTATGCCAATAAACTGCAAGATGTGCCTCTCAATGAATATCGTTGGTACGGGTTTAGCTTTAAAGTCGCAGACGACTCGGCATTAGATGGACCGGTTTTGGGCGACAGGTATGCGATCATTCAGCAATTTTGGAGCCCTACAGCGGCTACAGGACCAAAAATGGAGTTTTACCTATCTAAACTAACCGGAAAGCTCACACTCAATTTTAAGCACTCAATTAAGTGCTCATACAGCAACGCCAGTCAGTTTGTAAATTCAGAAGGCGAGTCATTATGTGGTAATGAACGCAATAATAGAAAAATCTATTTCAAATCAATCCCTGTGGAAAAGGGCAAATGGTATTACGTTCGTATGGGTATTAGTGCTGATGCGCCCCTTAATGGTAAAACCGTAGCAAATGGAGACATCAGAGCCGCAGTGAAACAGCAAGGTGGTAGCTGGCAAGCATTTTCTTATTATGGCCCCAATGGCAGAACGAACTACTTCAAAACATTCACCCATGAGCTAACAGCCAATGGACGCTCAGTGCAACCGAACAGTTTCAAATTTGGTTGGTATGGTCCGGCAAGGCCTAATTCTTCTGGTGTGATCTACTTCGATGAAGTTTACTCCAATAGCTATTTTGGTGGTCTACCTAGTCAGTATAGAAATTAAGAACATACTTAGTATTAATGTGGGCTATGCCCATATTAATACTTATTCACAGCCCACTGATTATCTATCAGTGTTTTGCAAAACCAATAGCGGAAAAAGTTACATTACCAATGTCTGGGCTCGTCGGAGTCAGAGTTTCACAGAAACTAAAGTCAACGCGATTGATGGTATAGAAAGCGTTTATTTTCTCACTATGCTCTTAAGTTTCAACTCAAAGAAAAATAATAAGCCCCGAGTGGAGCTTATTAAGTTGTACTCATTCATTATATCTACAGTCGCAAAACTATCTGTAGTATATTTTTTGAATTCTAAATTGGCCTCCATCGGCGGTACACCTTTGGATAATGCTTCTTATCTGAGAGCTGGTATCCGCAATTTCGTACCACATCATATCACCAGTGCTTGTCGCATAGCAGCCAACATGATAATACGCGAAATCGGTAACTGACTTGGCAGACGCTGGCATTGCAGCACCAAGTGCTATTGCAGCACTTAAGAATACAGATGCTAATTTCATTAATTATTCTCCTTTTATTGATTAGCATGTATTTTTTATACCTAAATTTACAAAATGTAAAGAAACTTGTCACAATTATATTCCTTTAAACAGTGTGCTTAACATCCTAAAAAGCGGATTAATTGTGAGCTAAGCTCAGTGTTAAACACATCACTCAAACAGCCTTTATTGACTCTATTTATTGCGCCTTACGTACCGTTTAACCTGTGTATTTAACGTAAGTTGGCCATATACCGAGTTGCTAACCTAAAGGGAGAACACTAAAACTCTGTTTATATTGGCACTCCATTTTCCGCAACAGGTTTCAGATACGACTTTACTCATGGCGCAATGTCACCCAATTCCAAGTTCAATTTGTTGCTGCTTGATCACTAAATCGCACTTGGTTTCGACCATTACTTTTGGCTTGAAATAAAGCCATGTCTGCATCATCGAATAAAGTCTGAAGATTTACTTCATTTGTATGACTCCAACGGGCACCTCCAATACTGACGGTGACAAATTCACCTTGCCCAGCACAGTGCGGTATTTTAAGCGCACTGACTTCTTTACGTATTTTTTCAGCTAAACTCTGTGCCGTTTTTTGACTTGTGTTTGGAAGAATAATGGCAAACTCCTCTCCGCCTATTCGCGCCAGCAAGCCATTTTTTACCGTTAATTTGCTAGATAGCGCTTGGCAAACATTTTGTAAACAATAATCCCCTAGTTGATGACCATAGTGATCGTTATATTGTTTAAAATTATCGACATCAATCACCAAAAGACAAAAATCTAAATTGGACTTTTTACTTTTTTCCAAAGTCTCCGCAAGCACATTTTCATAAACACGTCGATTGGCAATCCCAGTTAAGGGATCCAAACTCGCAAGGCGCAACAACTCCTCCTCACGAGCCTTAAAGTGCCTGCTAGTATGATCTAAGAGATAATTGTAAGTCATGCACAATGACGCGTTGTTTGACCCATGTTCAACGTTAAGGTGTTGGGGCGTACTCTCATTTTTGGCGATATTGTCGAACTGCTCCATTAAGTCAATCAGTTCATCTTTCATGCCGTGTTCACCAAAGTTCAAGCCTATCGTTTCTGTTTGAGCGGAAACTCGCAGAGGGTGCACTTTATTTACCAGCCATAAAAAAATTGCGCCTATGGAACATACCCAAATTGCACATGCAGCCACTCCCACCAACTGTACAATAAGCTGCTCTGAGTGCGTTTCAAGTTTTAGCTTTTCCAATGGCACAAACAGCGCTACGGCTACAGTCCCCCAAATCCCTCCTCCTAAATGAACGGGAACCGCACTCACAACATCGTCAATTTTGAACTTTTCCAAGAGATCGCCAAGCAGCACACTAATACAGCCAGAAATTGCACCTATTACAATCGCCGAAGGTAAGTTTACTAGATCTGCACTGGCAGAAATTGCGACCAGTCCAGCAAGAAGCCCGTTCAATACATAACGTATTCCTTGCATAGAATGTAAATTCCAAGACAATAGCAGTGCACTCACGCCACCTGCACATGCGGATAGAGCTGTATTTGAAAACACCCGAGCCAATTCTGTGCTGGGTGTATGTATGCTGCCGCCATTAAATCCAAACCACCCGATAAAAAGTAAAAAGGTCCCCAGTGCCGACAGGGGTAAGTTTTGGCAATACATTTCTTTTGGTTCACCCTCTCGGGTAAACCGCCCTAACCTAGGCCCCACGACAACAAGTGCAATTAAAGCTATCCACCCTCCTACGGAATGAACAACGGTTGCGCCCGCGAAATCGATAAAGCCAAGCTCAATAAGCCAGCCCATGGGAGCCTGTTCAAAGTGTTTACCATGCCAAATCCAATGGCCAACGATTGGAAATAATGCCGTCGCGGTGAGAAAAGAGCAGATAATGTAACCGGAAAATCGCATCCTCTCAGCCACCGCGCCGGATAAAATAGTCGCCGCAGTGCCACAAAACATCATCTGGAATAAGAAGTACGCTAAGATTGAAGGGTTGTCATAGCTATCCAATGCAAATTGATTGGTACCGAAGAATCCACCAGCACTGGCTCCGTACATCAATCCATATCCGACTAACCAAAAGCAAACACCGCTGATGCAAAAATCTGCAACGTTTTTCAAAGCAACATTAATGTTGTTTTTACTTCGAACCAATCCACTTTCTAAGCAAGTAAACCCAGGTTGCATTAAAAGCACAAGCGCGGTGCAAAGCAACGTCCACGTGATAGATATCGTATGTGGGTCGATCTCGATATTTAGCAAAGATGCCCCAAACGTTTAGTGACTCGTATAACGAGCTTAGACAAGCTCCTTATATTTCTCCACATAAGCTAACGATTCTGTTATTAAACAGTCTAGCTAGCCCTGCTTTTGTGCATTTTATGTATGAGCGAGTGTTCAAAGCATCGCGTTTACGCATGTATTACCTATCCATATTTTAACCCAGCTAGATAAGCGCGCCGTTTAGCCCAAAATTCGGCTTCCTGCCAACGTTGTTCCTGCCCATAAAAATAGTCCCTTTGCTCAAGGTAATTAACAAAGTCTTTGACGACTTTATTGCGATACTCCGTCAGTCCCTCGGGGTCTCCATCTAACCATTGAACAATTGCCTTAGCTGCCTGTAAGCCATTTGCAAGAGCTTTGTATATACCTTGAGAGCTAATTGGATCATAGCAAGCAGCAGCATCACCCACTGCAAGCCAGCCGTTTCCTGCAGGAGGGCTCAATAAACTAGAGGGTGTTTTCCAATTATTTAGTCGATTAGGGAACACTGTGCCCTCAATTCGACTATTGATATGTATGCTATTTTTGAGTAAGGAATACCAGTTTTCAGGCTGTTTTAACCTAAGCTTTTTTGCCAGCGCAATATCCGTGGTCAAGCTAACAACCTGTAAATTGTTAGGTAGTGAAGCACAATACCACCAACCATGCTCGACCGCTTCTAACAGGGTCAACTTATTCTCATTCAAGCGAGTGTCTTGACAGTCAAAATACGCTGCAAAGCTCACCATCAAATCTTGCATATTCACCGTAGCACCAAACTTTCGCGCAACTTTTGCAGACTGCCCCGTTGCATCGACGACAAAACGGCAACAAACATCAGGGTGGTTCTCAAATGACAACTTGATTGGGTATAAGTCATTTTTCATCACCGATAAATTGTCAAACCGTGTGTTATCAACTAGAACACCAGATAAGGCTTTAAATTGTCGAGCCATAAACAAATCAAATTGGCTCCGATCTAAATGCCAGCCAGCTCCATAGGGATTAAATAGGTTGTCGTTAAACCCCAGTTGCGTGCTTCCCCAGCACGAATAACTACCTAAACACGGTTCATAATGTTGCAAAGAGAACGCATCAAATATCTTCAAACGCTGTAACAGGGTTTGAGTATTTGGCGGAATACTCTCTCCTATTTTCGGCTTTGAATATGAGCCCGCTTCAACAATAAAAACACTATCAATGCCCATGTTCTTAAGCGCGATCCCCGTTGCAGTACCAGCAGGACCGCCTCCAATAATGGCAACTTCGAAACAAAAATCGCGCATAATCTCTCCTTACTTCTTGCGAGTCGCAGTACCGCTGCCACCTATCAAAGGCCATGGTTTAGGCGCAGCTAACTCAGGCTCATCCCCATGCAGCATACTTTCGACTTCGAGATAAACATGCTCTGAATACTCCCTGCCGTCATCAATGACAGTACCTTGAACAACAACGCCAATATCATCCCATTTAGTCAACATTTCTCGGTATTCCCAAAAGCGACCGGCATTGGCTAAATCATGTTTATCAGTTGGCGTATTCTCCAGTGGGTAAGTTCCTTTTCCTCTAACGGAGTATCGCTGTGCAGGTAGATCTTTGGCATTAATATCATAGTCATGCGCAACATATACGGTTACAGGGCGCTGAGCCGGCCAAGACCAATAAAGGGTTTCTGAATTCAAGTCGTTGGGAGACGTTTGGTGAATTGCACAAGAGTTGTAATCGGCATGCCATGGCAACGCCATAAACTTAGTCGCGTCTCCTGGTTCCAAACCTAAATGCTCAACACCTTCATGCCTTGGTATCCAACCTAACCCTAAAAACGCTGTATTGGCATTATTTATCGCAGCATAGTTAAGTGGTTTGTGTTTTATCCGAAATGGACCGGCGCCAGTCTGCCAATCCTGATACATGGCTGTTTCTCTAATGATCCATGTCATATCAATTCCAGGGCTAAACCGACCTCCCAGACAATTTTGCAATGTAGCTCGGTCGAGATATTCGCCTTCACCTAACTTTTGCGTGTAGCTCTCTACATAATTGTGATTTGACCAACTATGTAAGAACTGATATTGCGTAACCGTTGGTGTCAAAAATGGCTTTCCTCCCGCTTCGCTCGAATCCCCGAGCGATAACGGCA
Organism: Pseudoalteromonas sp. Of7M-16; assembly: GCF_022347805.1. Taxonomy (NCBI): domain Bacteria; kingdom Pseudomonadati; phylum Pseudomonadota; class Gammaproteobacteria; order Alteromonadales; family Pseudoalteromonadaceae; genus Pseudoalteromonas; species Pseudoalteromonas sp. Of7M-16. The sequence goes on from NZ_JAKRFY010000032.1 coordinate 59,111, forward strand.
TAAGTGGCGCACCTTCGTCAATTGACTGTGATCGCCACGTCGCCTCAGTACCGGGGTTAGGTTGACGGATATAGGCTAAACCAGCAAGAATTGTCGTGTCGGGATCATCGTTTGCGGTGATCTCATCTACAGACTTATGTGCTTGTATCGCAATTTCCGGAAGATAGGCATTCCAAAGTTGCTGCCCTGTCGCTTTAAAAATAGGTTTGATGTGATCATCAAATGCAGGTTTGTACTCAGGGTTAAAGCGACCATTGCAAAACACATCAGGTTGCAAGTTTAACTTTCTCACAAACGTGTCATACGCCTCATCAAAAAGTGATACTACGTTTAAGGTTTGAGGTGCGTAACTCGGATCTGTTACAACAACCCAGCCGCCAAAAACTTCTTCGCAAGAGCCATCTTCAAACTCAATCACTGCTGTTACAGGACCATCCGATGTGTCGTCAAACCATTGGTCATTATTAACCGGCCCATCAATGGGAACGGGATTATCTTTGCTATCAAGCCGCCAACCAACTGCTTTACCATAGCCACCCGCCACGATTAGCCTACCGCAACTGTCTGTTACCATGTTTCCTAAGCTGGTTATCCCCCTTGCTTCTCTACTTTTTTGAAGCGGCTTTCCTGTACAGAGCTTGGTGTCTTCACCCTTTTTTGGAATATCTAAATGGTCAAAGTGCATAAAAGGAAAGGAAAATGGGTAATCTGCAACACTGACTGTTTCGGCACCTTTTAAATATGCTGCCTGTGTGTGGCTTTCACTGTCGAACTGTGCAAGATCATTGTTTTGATCGACCACTCTTGGTCCAGCATCAATTACCAAACGGCGCAAACGGCTCTCATTGTAGGGGTCTAAGCCTTCAGGTAAATTTCTTAATACTGGAAAGTTTCCGTTTTCATAAGCAACAACACCATGATCATCGTCGTTGACAAACCATGCCGATTTTTTATTGGCTAAGTGCACACACCATTTAATATTTTTAACTGTCTTCCCTTGGATCTGAGACCCTATTGTCACTTCTTGTTCAGAAGCCTGTTCGGGGTAGCTTGGCTTATCAAGGTCGCTATATGCAAAGACTCTAAAACGTGCGGCTTGTCGCTTAAATGCTCCTTGTTGATCTCTCAGCTGGCTACTTTTGATGACCTCTCCAGTATCTGGGTCGAGCGGCAATCCGCCCTTTGTTTTATCTTCAGGCTTTCCTGGTTGAGGTAACGCCGCGATAGACTCTGGCGCAAGGTAATATTCTTCACTGTTTCCAACACGTGCAATGCCAATGGCTGGATGAACTCTAAATATTGTTTTAGGCATACTCATGTTCCTTATGATTCATTGGACATCGAAAAAACAGGTAGTACACCGTTTTGCCAACACGCGGATATCGCCGCGCCATTTTTGTACATCACAGTGGCAAAGTCTTTGGGCGTGTTACCTGTGGTGAATGTTTCATTCATAATCAACAGAAACTCATTGAAGTGAGAAAGTTGAATTTCCTGTAATTTTTTCTGCCGCTCGCCATAGGGTTCTATTGCAAATGTTTCGGGCAGTGGCTGCTTGAGCATATAAGTAAACTTCTCGTAGTGATCCCACGTTGGTTGAACGTCATCAACACGATTCTGATATTCAGGAGGGACATATTGTGCATCCTTGGCAACGCCCTCCCCTTGATCGACGATCAGATTGATTAGGTTATTCACTTGAGGAAGTCCCTGTTCACGAGACTCTGTAATGGTCAACTGCGTATCCGGATAGAAGCGTTCAAAATGATTAATTTGTTTATGGTTACCTTGAATACATTCTCTTAAATGATAGCAACCGTTTGCTATTGCACTATACAGCTCACCAATTGAACCATACTCATCGGATACCTGTGTGCTATCCGGCGCTGACCAATCCGGATACTCAATGATGCACATGGTATTTAATCTTTGAATATCAAAAGCACCAATGGCGGTTGAATAAGGGTAGTAAATATCTTTGGGGTTGGGTGTATCTAAGTCAAAGTCTAGATGTGGGATCTCTCCTCCGTACATTGGGGCACATATTTGAAGTTCTGTCCCATAGGCATTGGCGATGTTGGCAGCACTTTGCATATGCAGCATTTCTTGGTTAACGATAGACTTTATAAGTCGCCCAGCTTCGGTTGATTGATCCTTTATCGAATACATTGCCGCCATATAAAACGGGATTGTATACAGTTCAACATCAACCGCCCATTTAAGATGCTCGTGCAGAGCATCCAATGTCCAGAGATCATCTCTAGCCACTTTTTTGGGTTTAATGAGCTTTTTTGCCTTTAGCAAGGGCGAAGCATTGACAAGTTTTATCATGATAATTCCTTTATGGGTTTAGCTTGTCGCAAACCCACTTAATGCCATCCCCAGTCGCATCTATGGATCAATGCAAACTCTAAAGACATCGAGCGTAACTTTACGAACAAACTTTGACGGTACATAAGGAGTAAATGAGGAGCGAACCACGTTGACACGATCAAAAATGACTGTTCAAACAAAACACTAACCAACACGTAGCGTACTTGTTGAGTAACACCAATTTTGTCAAAAATGTATCGGGTAAAGTAGATGCGCGCCCCTCGATTGCTACTTACCTCATCGAAACCTTAGACTCGATATATCAAAATGCCAGTCAATTAACCTTACACTTTATTACACCAGCGGACGGACTTAATGTAACAAGATGTAATACCTTAAATCAGGCGGTGCGATACGCTTGAATGGGGCTGTTCTTGGCAAGAATAGTTTGATTTGAGACACAATGAGCAAGGGACTATGATGAAACACCGTCTGAACACATCAAGGGCCACGCTAAAGCTAGGCACAATGTCTGTTATACTAGTAAGCACAGTTGTTGGCTGCAACATATTTACCAATGAAGAGAAACCTGAAGAGCCAAACACATTTCAGTTTTCGGATTCTGGGATACGTAAAATTTCACCGGATCTCTACGTCGCTTTCCCAAAAGGAGGAAATGAGACCCCGCAGCGCGTTCCGAGTATAGATCAAGATACGCTACTAGCCGGTGGATATTCTCTAAATGAACTGCTTGAAGCTGGACAAAACCAGTTTAATGTTCCGTTTGACCCAGCCAATGGCCATGGCGAAGGCGCACAGGGCCCTAGATCTAAGCAAAGGTACATATGGAATAACCGGGGTGGTACCGATAAAGACCCAGCTGCGTGGCCATTTTTAAGAGTGAATGGTCTTGATTCACAAAGCTGTTTTGAATGCCACAATACCATTGGACAATACACACCAAACGACGCTAAAACGATTGCTCAGGTTCGAAAACCTGCGGCACAAGGGGGCTCTGCTGCTGTAGCCAGCAATGCTTTTATTAATGATCAGTTTCCAGAAGAGCTCTATCAATTACTGGGAACTGATCCAAACACCAAAGCGGTTATGACCAAGTTCGTACGCAATCCACCTCATGTATTCGGTACGGGTTATACCCAACGGTTAGCGACGGAGATGACAACCGAATTACAGGCTCAGGTAGAAGCGACCAAAATGGTTGCTCGATTGTATCGAAACGACACTCAGAGTATTCAATTGACATCTAAAGGCATTAAATTCGGACGTTACTCTGTCACCTGTAAAAAGGGCGGAATTGATGACTGTGATGAAAACACTTCAAAAGTTGTCGGCGTGCAGAAAGACTTTGTTGTTCGCCCGTTCCAATGGGGTGGAATTTCCTCTACGGTCAGACACTTTGCTCGCGACGCATTAGACTTTCACTTCAGCGTTCAAGCTGTTGAGAAAGTTGGCAACAAGGATTGTGACCAAGATGGTCTTATTAATGAGATCACAGTAGGCAACGTGACTGCTCTCACAGCATATGTCAGTATGTTTAGACCGCCTATTCAGCCAGTTTACGACGACAAAAGCGCACAAGTGTCCCCTGGTAAAGCGCTCTTTGAACAGGTTGGCTGTATAAACTGCCACACTTCTAGTTTGACAATGGACAACCCGACACTGACCATAATGACCCCTCCTGATGTGCCTGACGATGAAGCCTGTCCCCGTGAAGTTGCACAACTGATCAACCCAGCTGATCGACTTTCTGGTGCAGCGAAAGAAGCCATGCTACAAATCGAGCATGCATTTCAAAACCAGTCAGTGTTAGCATTAACTCGCTCAAATACACTAATTACCCCTGAAAAACTGTATCAAACCGCATTACCGCACCTTCACACGACTCACGTCAAACATTTAGCCGAAGGTAACTATCAAATTGATTTGAATCTCTCCGGATATGCCCACAACCAAGTACCAGATTATGTGTGGCCTAGGCTATTTAGCGAAAATGGGGCTTCGACTTCAGTACCTTTGTACAGTGACTTGAAACTTCATTTTATGGGCAAAAAACTGTCTGATAATTACCCGCAACCAACTGATACTGAGGGATATGCAGCTCAACCTGGTGTCTATGTAACACGACCACTTTGGGGGGTCGGTGACACCGCGCCTTACATGCATGATGGTCGAGCAAGGACTTTGCGCGAAGCCATACAGTTGCACGGTGCCGAAGGAAGTGAAGCGAAAAAAGAATTCGACAACTTCAACAATCTTTCAGCAAAAGAGCAACAAGCGCTCATTGAGTTTTTAGAGAGCCTTAAACTCCCCATACAAGAAGGTGTATCTGAAGTGCAGTACGTGAGCAAGTAGAAGTGCTGTTAGTGGAAAGCAGTTTATAAAGTACTGGTTATTAAAACACTATTTTTTAACTATGCCTTATACTAATTAAAAAACTTAAGTGGCTAGTAACACTAGCCACTTAATCAAGATGATTTACTGCCTTTATCATTGCTTTAAGTTAATTGACCTAAAGTTAGTCACACCGGTGTAAATAGAACACCCATCGTAACCTGTTATAGTTACGCTTTTTCCGGATGCATACGCAGTCAAGATCAAGCTCATATACTTATCGCCTGCAGCAGTTGAAGTGTCTAATACATAATCAAAGTTTGTGTTTGTATGGCAGGAAGGTTTTTTGATAAGTGAACCTTCAACTTTTATAAATAACTTATCACCATACACAGGCCCAGATAATACAGATGTGATTTTTCCAGTGTGACTTGGTGTCGCAAAACTTAGTCCACTATAAAGCGCCAATAGTACAATTAACAGTCTCATATACATACCCTTTTATAAAGGTTGAAATTATATACAAAAAAGAGTTAAAAATTAAATTAAATTACCTTACAACACACCCAAAAGCGAGGGCTATATTTAAAATTCGAACTTATAAGGGAAACTCAACATATATAATAAATTTCGGTTAAAATGCAATCAGCTACTATTTTAAATGCTCGATTTCTTATGCAAAGAATTCCCTTCTAGCCTATTAAACTCTATTGTGTCTATTACTTAACCGTCACCAGTAAGCAACAAATTATATCTGCACTTAGAGCTTGGCAAGTTACGCTCCTGTTTGCGTCTTTCGTGCTCTTCAGCTGTCTTAATTTTATGTAATCCAGAACCATTACCTGCATACAAAAAAGCACGGTATCCATACCGTGCTATTAGGCAGTTTTAGAGCGATCTCATGACTCTTTTCGCTTCTCGTCAAACTCCAGAATAACCTGCATATTTAGACAAAGGAAAATGAGTACGAAATAAGCATTAAGTTGGGCCTAAGTTATACTTTAACCCTGAACAGAGACAATTCTGATATCGCTATATTTATCATCTGAATAGTCCCAGTACCTTACCCACACATTCGCGCCGGCAACCTTGGCAGCTAGTGCTGTAGAATACATCATTTCAGCTCGTTTCTCCCCAACTTTACCGAGTCGAATCCAATCGCTGCTTGAATCAATTCTTATTAATAGGTCATCATATGAATTTATATAGACATGAGTAATTTTTGCATTGAAATCATTTTTTTGTTCCGCAGCAGCTTGGAAAGTAAGAAGGGAAAACGCAAATATTACGCTTGGGATTAATTTTTTTATCATTATTTAAACCTTTAGATATAAAGTAGATTGTGCACCAGTTTTCATTTTAAAAACACGAGTAACATATCGATTTTAAGACATTGAGAGTTTGGATATATAGAAGTAATTCAACACCAAACCTCCCTTTCAAAAATCTCATCACCTTCAATGCTTATGTGATTCGCTTGATAGACAAGCTAGAAAACCGTTTTACCCATTTGAATCTGTATAAAATGCGATCTTATACAACTTATGAGCAAGGCGCCATGTTAACAAAAATAAAAATGAATTAAAGCATAATATCTTAAGTATCTTCATCAATTCTATTAAACGGAAATTTTTATGGAAAAACTGCGAGCATTAAGCTTTAGCAGGACATTAGCCTACAAATAATACCTATACACTAAACTTATAGTTAAAGATAATGGAGGTAGAAATCGTGATAATGACGAGTAACGCTTTAAGTCTATGTGAGTTGAAATAAGCTCTTGCTATAGAATTAGCGATTTGACTCAGTGAAGTAGTCAAACGGTTAATAGAAGAAACCGGCCAGTAGGTATTAAAGTGAAATATAACGAGGCAGTAATACTGCCTCGTTGGAGTTGCTTAACATGACATAAATGAAGTTTCCATATATGTCATGCTTATATTGCCACCTAAGAGACAAACTTGATTTGTCCCTTGCTAATTACTGCCTATTTTACAATCATCTAACGTACCATTTTTATTACAGAATAGTTTTTGATGTCGTTTACCGTCCAAGAGTTTACGCCAAGGGATTTACCAAGTGAAAGAGCACCGGCACCAAACTCATTTTTATCACTGAGAACCCAAGTATCATGACTCCCTCCTTTTGAGAACGCTACTAAGCCACCCTTAAGTGTAAAATAGTATGTATATATTATCTCTCTACTATTTTGCAGCATTGCATTTATAACGAAAACTTTTCCAAACTCTCTCAGCGTAGGGATATCTTGAAGCCCTCCATTTGAGTAATTCAAAGAGTTATGCGACCAGTGACGTTCTGACTGAAATTTAGAAATTGGAATAGCCAGCTTGATTGACGGAATACATAAATACTTGTGCGAATACTCAACACAATCCAACTCTTGATAAAAGTCATAACTACCGGGCCAACCAATTCCCGGAGAGTTTACACTTTCGCTTTCGAAATTAATCTCATCATTTTTAATATCCATATAAACAGATAAAGTATAACGGTTCTCGAGCTTACCTTTTTTAGAACTACTCAAATCCGTTTTCACATAATGAAATTTTATCTTAGCTGAATCCACCGTATTTAAGCTCTCTGATGATTGCTGTTTGGCCTTACAGCCCATCGTTAAGGTGCTACCAACAACGAGCGGCAATATTAAAACCCTACTTAATCGCATATTTAAAAGCCCCTAATCTCTTTTAAGAATGAATCTGCCCTTTTTTCTTCCAGCTTTTGAAATTTCGGGCCTGTCAGCCCTATCGGATCCGTCTGATTAAAAGTGTGTGCCATCTCATGAAGAGCTAGGTCATAAAGCCCATCCATTCCAGCTCTCATAGTCGCGTGATAACCTAACTTCTTCTCATATTTAGAAACCTTTTTCTTTTTCTGAAAGTTTGACATTGATGAAGCAGAGTAATGAATTACTGAACTAAACTCAGCACTGACTATTTTACCTTTTTTGGTATATGCTCCGTGCCTTACCTGAGCATGGGTCTCTTCACCAGCGCCATTTTTCAATATTTCACCATGAAATACATGCCTTATATTGCCATGAGTTTTCCGAAATGCTTTAGTATTCTCAGTGTCTAATATTGAATCTGGTGGAATTGCTAAAATATCGGCCGTTGCCTTGCTGATCATTTTATCCTGATTAACTATATACTCTTGCTGTTCCGAAGAAAGATCTCCCCACTCTACGCCTTCCGCTAACTCAGCATACATTAAATTTGGCATCGCAGCGTTGCTATCATCGTTGTTGGAACTGCTGCTATCACTTGGACTATTATTACTCGCAAGCTTAGCAGCCACACTAATTTGAGAACCAACATCAAACGTGTTGCCTCCCACGGTCATCTTAGCGTTTCCGAAAGCGTGAACTTCTCCGCCATTTAAAGTGACTTTTACATCTCCATTTTTGTACACCGCAATACTTTCAATATCTCCTACATTGTAATTCATCGTATTAGAACAACCCGGTGTAGGCTCTGACTTTTGCCGTGTGCCATTGGACTGACAAGCAGATGAATACCCTGTTGGGTCAGTACCACCCAGTGGGTTATTCATAATGTAGGAATAGGGGTTAACAGACTGCGAGTTCCCTGGAGACTGAATCACTGGGTCAACGCTCATAAACCTACCAAGATTATAGTCATATACTCGACCATTCATATGAATGAGTTCTAGTTCATCTAAATGTTCGTGGTCGGTAAATCCTCGGTTGGTTTTTGCAGTCTCAATATCATCTAACTTTGCTGTGAACTTTAAAGCACCTGATGCTGCGCGCGGTTTACCAAATGGGTCAAAGTTACGTTCAGTAACCACATAACCATTGGCATTGGTGATAAGCCTTGCGCTGCCTAGGCGGTCTTTATGCAGGTAGCGAATATATGGGCTTGCGCCTGATTTAGTTGAAATAACCGCGACATCACCAATATAAGCGCGTGTTGTGGTTTTACCACCTTCAACGTCAATTTCATAATGTTTGCCCGCATAATAGGTGGTTTTACCGGCTTGGACTTGTTTAAAGCGCATATGATCTGCACCATAAACAAAGTCTGCCGTGATCCCATTTTTAGTAATACGGGTCGGTTTATCCATGGCGTTATAAGAAGCTGCACTTAGGCCATCTCCTTTAACCATATTACCGCGACCATCATAGCTAAAGCCGACCCAACGTCCGTTTTTGTATACTTTCTTGACCGCATTTGCGCCACCGCCACTGTAACCTGATAGGTGTGAGGAGTAGTTGTAGGTAGATGCATAGTCCGACTTTTTCGTAATATTACCTACAGCATCGTAATCATAGCTGATGGTTGTATAACCTTGAATTTGATTTGACTTTAGACGATGTAAGTGATCGTATTGATAGGTCTCATCATATTCGTTTCGCGCACCGAGTTTACCTGACGCTACCGACATGCCTTTTAAGTTACCAAACCCATCATATGCAGTGTACTGAATAGTTAGCAGGTTAGTGTTATTTTTATGGGAAATTTAACATGACATCCAAATCTATTTATACCAATGCAACACCCCTGCTAATTTCAAAACAGAAATAAACCTCTAAAAATATCAATTCGCGTTGATTA
>NZ_JAKRFY010000033.1:0-66615 GCF_022347805.1 Pseudoalteromonas sp. Of7M-16
AAGTTATATTTTGTTTTAGTATTCATTGTGTTAGTCCTATTTCTGTACTGTTCGTACTTAGTCGATGATGATTACGCGCTCTACCATGACAGCCTCCAATTTATGAGATTATTCATATTAATTATGATTTTCCGATTTATCACAAACATTAAATCGCTAAAAAACTGATAAAAATATAATCAGATACTAAAAACAAGATATTATTAAACTTGTTTAAAACATGATAAAAAAATAGCAAGAATTTTAACAAAATGTAACTGTAACAAATTACAGAGTTTAAAAAATAAACAGACTTATTTTATTATACACACAAAAAAACCCAGCCGATGACTGGGTTTTTAACTCATAAACAACACCAATATAAATACCTTAAAAAGGTAAATATAGTTTTATTTTTTATTATTATAAATTCAAGGATTTATAACTATTTATAGCACTGGCTTTTTCTTCATTTATCATTGCTATCAAGTCAAACCCATCCTCCATCCACCTTGTGGGGACAGAGACATCCTCAATTCTGAATTGCTCGGTATCATGATTGAACACACACAATTCATCTTGAATGGCAAAAATACCATGATCGAATGCTTTTCCAGGTGCTGCTTGCTTGATGTAAAACCGCTCTCTTTGGTCCTTGGCAGCTTTTTTCAGCGCTCTATGGTGGCAATATGGGTTATTTCCTCGCTTGCCAAAGAAAACATGCGCAGTCCAATGACAACCAGCACGGCAAACAGAAGCAAATTCACACGAGCCACACTCTCCCCATAAATGCCGTGTGGCATCCTCGGGCTCATTAATGTCATTGATCCGCATTTGCGGGCTATTTTGATAAATATCCTGCAATGTCCGCTCTCTAATATTACCTCCGACATATTCGTCTGACGGCAAAGAAGGACACCCTTTAATGCTTCCGTCAGCTTCAATACCGATGGCATTTTGTCCTGCACTACAACCGCGAGAAAATGCCCATTTGGGATCGATCGCTATCGGTTCTCGTAGCAGCCGTTCATATGGACCAAAATATCCGATGTTATTACCCATATGCACCCGGACTCCTTCGCTATTACCGCGTTTAGATAGGTAAGCTAGTAAAGGGAAAACATCCAATAACTCATAAGGTTGTAGTAAAATATGGGAGTTTTCAACTGCATTCCCCATGGGCACAGTTAAAGCAAGCTGCCATGCTGTTACACCTGCGTCTCGCAATACTTCGTACAACATTGGCAGCTCGGCGACGGACTCCCTGTTGACCTGAGAATTACAGGCAACGGGGATCCCTACTTCACGTAAATGCGAGATGGTTTTAAAGCACTGTTGATATGCTCCCTCCCGCCCACGCAGCAAGTCATGGCTTTGTTCCAGTCCATCAATCGACAATGAAACAGATGCAATACCAGCTGCTTTCATACGCTTAGCAGTACCAAGAGAAATGCCATAACCACCCGTCGTCATGGTGGCCTTCATTCCTTTTTTGGTGATCTCGGCTGCAATAAGCAGCCAGTCAGGTCGCATAAACGCCTCACCTCCAATCAGGGTAACTTCTTTAATACCTAGTTCAGCCATTTGAGAGACTAAATCAAGCGCCTCACTTGTGGACAATTCATTAACTCTGGCATCCCCTGCTCGAGAGCCACAATGGCTACAGGCAAGGTTGCACTTTAATGTAATTTCCCAAACTGCATATGTTTGTCGAAATTTAGCATTAACCCTAAGGTCTGAACGTTGGTTTAAGTCCGTCATAAGTTGCCCCTAATCAGATGTGAATTAATACGAGTCTGTGTCTTTTTTAGTCGTTGTTAGGTGTGCCGTATATTTGAACACCCGGGCCACTCGCCTGCACACCGAGCTCATCTTGCTCCTTACTTTGACTCGGGTAGTTATTGCTTAGAGATGAACCACCTTCAATTTTTGCCAATAATTCTTCTGCTTGGATAACTGCTTTTTTGTTTTGTTTGCTAGTTTTCATAAAACACCTCGTTAGGTTTGTTATAGTTAAAGTGAGTAGAAAGACATCCTTGCCTCTTTGCCACCAACGTAATTGGCGGCATTATTCCCGAATCAGTCTAAATAAGGTTGTTTATTAAACACTTAACGATAGCCTGCTGACGGTTCGCGCTCTGTGTTTTTTCGATGCAATTGGTCAAATGGAAATTGACTGTACGCTCTGTGATACCAAGTATTTGGCTTATTTCCCAAGACGTTTTGCCTTCAGATGCCCAAAGAACACAATCGCGCTCTCTCTTTGTAATATTGAAATGGTCTTTTCGACATCGTAATGCCGCATTGAGTAATGCAGGAGATAAGATAGTCCAGTACCAGTCTACCTGCTCTACAGTCACTTTATGAGCGAGGTCACATGGGACATTAAATACCAAAGCCCCGATAATGCCTTTTATGCCCCTAAGCGGCAAAACGTGTAAAGACTCTGCAATGTTTAGCGCACCAGTGAGCTTTGCAAGTGAACAAAGCCTAATGCCTGACTTTGAATGTGCGAGTACTTTGTCGCTTTCAAAAAGCACCGAGAGCTCTTCTTGATAGTGTCCATAAACTTGCACAGGCTGAATATGGTTCGGCAGTGGACTATAGTCTACGAATGCCAAACAGTCGTACCCTACATCACGAGCGATAGTTGTAAGTGCCTCTTTTAAATCATCTGCATGATGAATTGAATCAAACAAATCAATGATGCGTCTGATGGACTCTCCATCCTTAAATGGGTTGTAGCTATCTTGTTCGGTAGGTTTCATTTTTTCTTCCTCACATTCAAAGCAATGAGCGCGATTTAATATCAAGCTCCCGTGTCGTCATGTGATTAAATTTATCCCTGTGAGCGCGTCCAGTCAAAAAATCAAACAGATAAATATAACAATAAAAATCAATAACATAACCCAGTTTATTAGCGATAAAATTAACTATGTATTGTTTTATAATGAGCTATAATCTCCCCACTAAAAGCAACTTAAAGATTCGACATACATTCTTTCGTTGAAGTCTGCGCAAACCGAAGTATAGACACACAGGTGATAGTCAATATCAGCCAACCCCCACAGATGCTTTCTATTATGTACAGTCATTAAAAAAGTCCCTGTAAAAGGAAATAATCAGCGATGGCAACACAGCAGCACAAGCCACATCATGCAATACTGAGAAGGTGCCATTGCTTGCATAGTTAGGAAATAGAGCTGCTATTTTTTAGTAACCCAAATTGGTGGCGGTAGGTGCTTGGGTTGATCGCTTCTTGCTAATGAGTTACTGATTGAAAGGCTGAGTCAAAAAGAAACCGAGTTTGATGGTATACCGTGTGGCGCTTTGTTCGCACTAGGCGATGAGCAGCGGTTGTTTTTATTTTGGAAACTTAGTTTTGCGCGTAGAAGATAAAATTTGCAGCATGGAATGGCACTGAGAACAGATCACAGCTCTGTATATAGAGGTAACGCTGTTTTGTCTGACTTATGCTTAAAGCCGTTTTGAGCGATAAGAACTAATTGGTTACGCAGGCATTTTGATCTGGATATAGTTGAACATTTTCATCGTTAGAGAACTTCAAAAGGTCGCTGTATTTCATTTGACTGAGCTCTACTGAAACCAGCAAACTACTTTCTAACACACTATCTACCTTGAACTTTATTGGCTTGCGGTCAGTACATAGCCACAAACTTTGTTCTATCTGGCTGACATCATAATTTTTATCAAAATTATAAATACCAAGCACATGTGACGACGAGACTTTAACCATTAAATCACCCGACGACAACTGCGACTGGGTGCTGGCTTCTTCACTAATAAACTCTACATACCCATTGGTGTTGGATATGTATACCTTGTCTTCGCCTTTCTTGGACTTAGCTTTAAAAGTCAGTAATACCTGTCCTTTTTCAACTAAACTGCCAACCTCAAGTTGGTTGGCGCGTATGGCTGTTCCTGTCTCCCTGGTGAAGTAATATTCCACGGCGGGCTCTTGCAGGTACAATTGACCAATCATTGGCGTCTGAAAGGTCGGTAAGATCAAAGACAAAGTAAATAAGCTTTTCATATCAATCCGTAAGAAATAGTTCCTATCAATTGGTGAAATTCAGTCATAAGCCCAAAAAGTACTCCCTGTATCTAAACGCAATTAAGTACCTACAATTGAAACTTCACCACCGATTTATTCTGTAAATTTAATGTCTAGTGCCACATTGTTGGTGAGTATTAGTATCCCCTTCTCCAACCGCTAGATAACTTAACTCTATGCGCCAATTGATAGAAAAACTTCTTTGCTATCTGCCGATTAAGCAATCAGGTCTCGTATCTGGGCGTGTAACTGTGTCGGTATTACCACCACCAATTTGCTTTGTCAGCTGATTGCCGATGACTTCTTTATTCGACAATGTTTTTAGTTTCTTAGTTTTTAGAGAAAGTATCATGGTCCAGCTCCAATATCATTGTAAGGTTTATTATTTTTTATATTTATGGAATTAGTTATTAAAATCAGGTCTAGTGATTGGGCGTGTAACCGTATCCGTATTACCACCACCAATTTGCTTTGTTAGTTGTGCGCCCAATGCATCTTTGGATGTCAGTGTTTTTAGTTTTTTCGTTTTTAAAGAAAGAAACATGGCATAACTCCTAATATTATTTTTATTTGGTTTGACTATCTAGTCTTGTATTGTAACTGGACGCGTTACCGTGTCCGTATTACCGCCGCCAACTTGCTTTGTTAGCAGTGGGCCAATTACTTCTTTGTTTGTCAGTGTTTTTAATTTCTTTGTCTTTACAGAAAGCAACATGATCAAGCTCCACTATTGTTATTGGGTTTATTACTTAACTTTTAGATCAGGTTTAGGTGGTTGAATTGGTCGTGTAATTGTATCTGTGTTACCACCACCAATTTGCTTAGTTAACTGTCCACCTAGCGCATCATTACGAGTTAAAGATTTTAATTTTTTTGTTTTTAGAAAAAGTAGCATAGCTAAACTCCTGTTTATTCCATTACGCTTCTTAGGGCTAATTATTTAATTACTGTTTTTATTTTGCACATCTACGTGTGCTTTTGATGTTTCCAAGATAAACAAACTCAGCGTGTAATGGTAGTTATCAAACCTTATATAACCCCCGATAACATTTTGTAACCCACTGTTTTAAATAGATATAAAAATAAACATTGAAATATTCGGAATAATAACATTTGGCAATACTGCAAATATCATTTCAAAATAGTAAAAAAGTACTCACAAGGCTTTTCTAGCGGTAAATTTCTTTCCCAAAGGAACAGGCTGTCAATTTGATGCTCACAAGAAGTGCGCTTTGTTCAACAAATACAAATTAACTTCCATTGACAGTAAGTGGAATAAAAAGAGGAGTATATAAAGAAGTGTATCGTGTAGAGGTTAATAAACAGGCAAACACACAGTGTCTGCCCGTCATACTTCACTTGGTATTTGGCTATATTGCCGTGTCAGTCTCTAACAGAGACACCTTGAGCAGTTGATTTTCAACCACTTCAATCATATCTACGATTAAGCTGCCAGAGTCAGAGCTGCGCACTCTGTCAATGACAAACTTAGCGTCGTCCACCGTATAAATAGGCTCAATAATAGACTCAGTCGCGAAGTCTATTTTATGAATGCTCTCCCCGTCGGAGTGATAAATATGCCCATTTAAGATAGTGACAGAGTGTTTATATTTGGCAGGCGGTAACTCCAAATTATGTATCACTTCACCTGTGCGTAAATCGAACGCAGACAAAATATCATTGGATGACAAAGTGACTAACATAGTGTCATTTATTTTATCTAGCCATAGCGTACTTTGAGTTGGTAGCTCCCGCACTTTTTCATCTAGACTGGAAAGTACATAAGCTTTACTGTTCACCTTTGTCTCATCGACAACGGTATAGCTTATTTCACTCTCACTCCAATACTCTACAGATACAATGGTGCCATTGACAGGCTTCGCCAGTTTCAATGTTAAACCATCCAATGTGTAAACTTCGATTTTATTGGCGTAATGGATCAATAGTTCATCGGCAGCGCGGTTGTACCTGATGGTCTTGTAATCTGCGTCAGGTAGCCCCAAAGCGGAAACTTGACCATCATTGGCCTTAAAATTAATCCGATATAAGTGACCAATTCGAGTTAAAAATACATAACCGTTGGGTACCTCTATTGCCGCAGCATCCTCTCGAATACTCTTAATTTGAGGGCTCAGTACCTTATCTTGAATATCTAGGGTATAGATATCCATGACAAAGGGGTAACTGGTCATCAATAACTCGCGACTGTTAAGCGTTTCATAGTTGGCATAGGATTGCTCAGTCATTAATTTTTGCGCTTTCACTAGCCTTTGTTCATCCAGAGAAAAGCTGTAAACAATGTTTTTAGAGTTATCAAACCAAACTAACTGCCCAGACTTATCATCATAGTTTAAGGTCCAAATACGAGACTGAGACTCATGAAGCTTAACTTGATTACCACCATCAGGGTCCGTCATATAGAGTTCATTGATATCGTATTGACGTCTTTCAAATAAGATAATCTCCTTTTCAGGCACATAGGCCAAAAACCGATCTCCGTAAGAGTTCAAGTTTGGAGAGGTGATTTGAAACTCCTCGCCGGTCAATAAATCTCGATTGGTCAATGCCGATAATTCATCGCGATTTCGATAACCACTTTTGGCATACACGAGACGGTCTTGATTAATTCCACCCCCAGTCATGCTATTGAGCTTACAATCAAACAAAAATTGGTTACCCGACACAAAGTCAGCACTTAATTGCCACACTTGGCATTTGTCGCCATCAACGATTCTATAATAAATAGTACTTGAGTCCGCAGACCAGCCAACCGGGTAATAATTTACCCCCTGCTCTCCCAGCCTGCGTTCATGACCACTCTTTAAGCTTTTGACAACTAGAGAGTAATAATCAGTATCGCGCTGAATAAATGAATAAGCCACCATGGCATCATTCGGTGATAAATTGAGTAAGGTATAACGCCCTTGAACCCATGATAAAACACTTTCTTTGATCGGCTGATCAAGTGTCTGTAACACGCTTTCATCTTTGTTGGCGTAATCTAAATTAAATTGCACAACATCCAAACTTGCCAAAGTCACTGCACCAAGTACCGCAGCCCCTGCCAACAACCAACTCAAGCGTTTACCCCGCTGGGCTTTAGGCTGTTCTGGTATCTCGCGCGTGATCGCGTCTAAAGGGTTGGTAATCGTTCTATCGGGGTTTGACTCAGGGGAAGTATTGGAAGGTTGATCAGGATGGTAAATGATCTGTGGTTCGAGAAAAAAGCTATATCCTTTTCGGTAATGGGTTTTAACTACAATACCACGCTGTTTGTCTGATTTGAGAATTTTGCGCAACTCAGACATAGCACGGTTAATCGCATTATCATCAACAAAATTTTGGTTCCAAACGTCATCTACCAAATCTTGCCGAGTGATAATTTGCTCATTATTAATGATCAAATAGCACAGTAAACGAAATAAAAGAGGCTCCAATTCCCGTGTTGTATCGCCATCAGAGATACACTGACGCTTGGGATCCAGCACCCATTCGCCAAATTTTACTTCCTTTACTTGCCTAGAAAATCTCACTTCATTCATGATGAATTTTACACGAACAGGGTCCTAACAAATCACCATTTTACTTAAAGCAATTTTTTACTCAAGCAAATATGTTAAACGTTGTAACTCATTGCTTTTAATTATGCAATAAAGTGAGAACGGCCTTTAGCGTGCACCCTAACAGTAATTATTTATAATTATTAACCTAAGTTATACGTGAACAGCCATACGTGATAATTAGGTGGCTCATCTAAGCTAAAAATATAACATAACATAGTAACGAGAAAAAAACACAGTAGTATTGTATTCGGGTTAATAAGCGTTTGGTTAGATCTGTACCAGTCTCATATTTGAGGCATAAAAAAACCCACATGCCATTAGCATGTGGGTTTTAAACCAAATAGGTGGTTGGTTATTTGCGCAACTGGCGAATAACGCGTAGCTGTGCAAGCGCTTCTTCAAGCTGTACAGCTGCTCGATCGTAATCAAGGTCAGCAGTAGAACCTGAAGACATTTGCGCTTGAGCTTCACGTCTGGCTTCTTCAGCAGCCTGCTCGTCAAGTTCTTCACCACGGATAGCAACGTCCGCTAGAACGGTTACTGTCTTAGGTTGAACTTCAAGCGTACCGCCTGCAACGTAGATGATCTCTTCAGTACCATCTTCTTTAACCAAACGAACCATACCAGGTTTTAGGCCAGTCAGGAGTGGCGCGTGGCCAGGGTGAATACCTAATTCACCTTCACTACCTGTTACTTGAATCGTTGCAACAGCACCAGAGAAAACACTCTGTTCTGCGCTCACTACGTCAAGTTGTACTGTCATTGCCATAACAACCTCCTAATTACATGTTTTTAGCTTTATCAACTGCTTCGTCGATTGAGCCAACCATGTAGAATGCCTGCTCAGGCATATCATCGTAATCACCGTTTAGGATGCCCTTAAAGCCAGAGATTGTGTCTTTAAGAGATACGTATTTACCAGGTGCACCTGTGAATACCTCAGCAACGAAGAACGGCTGAGATAGGAAACGCTGGATTTTACGTGCACGAGATACAACTTGCTTATCTTCATCAGATAGCTCGTCCATACCTAGGATCGCGATGATGTCTTTCAGCTCTTTATAACGCTGAAGTACAGTCTGAACGCCACGTGCAGTCTCATAGTGCTCGTTACCGATTACTTGAGGGTCTAGCTGACGTGAAGTTGAATCTAGTGGATCTACCGCTGGGTAGATACCTAGAGACGCGATGTCACGTGAAAGTACTACTGTCGCGTCAAGGTGCGCGAACGTAGTAGCTGGTGATGGGTCAGTCAAGTCATCCGCAGGTACGTATACCGCTTGGATTGAAGTGATTGAACCAGTCTTAGTAGATGCGATACGCTCCTGTAGAACACCCATCTCTTCTGCAAGAGTTGGCTGATAACCTACCGCTGAAGGCATACGACCTAGTAGTGCTGATACCTCAGTACCTGCAAGCGTATAACGGTAGATGTTATCTACGAAGAAAAGTACGTCACGACCTTCGTCACGGAACTTCTCAGCCATAGTTAGACCCGTTAGTGCAACACGTAGACGGTTACCCGGTGGCTCGTTCATCTGACCATATACTAGAGATACTTTGTCTAGTACGTTTGAGTCGTTCATCTCATGGTAGAAATCGTTACCCTCACGAGTACGCTCACCAACACCTGCGAATACAGAGTAACCGCTGTGCTCGATTGCGATGTTACGGATAAGTTCCATCATGTTTACGGTTTTACCTACACCGGCACCACCGAATAGACCAACTTTACCACCTTTCGCGAACGGACATACAAGGTCGATTACCTTGATACCTGTTTCTAGTAGCTCAACTGAACTTGATTGATCTTCGTATGAAGGCGCAGCACGGTGAATTGACATACGCTCTTCTTCACCAATTGGACCTGCTTCATCGATAGGCTGACCAAGTACGTCCATGATACGACCTAGGGTCTTTGTACCAACTGGAACCTTGATTGGCTCACCTGTGCCTTCTACTGAGATACCACGACGTAGACCGTCAGTAGTACCAAGTGCGATACCACGTACCACACCGCCACCTAGCTGCTGTTGCACTTCTAGTGTCAAACCAGCTAGGTCGCCTTCTGTAACTTTTAGTGCGTCATATACGGCTGGCACGTTGTCTTGTGGGAACTCAATGTCCACAACGGCGCCGATAATTTGGACGACCTTACCTAAACTCATGTCTATTCCTCTCGTTAAACTTTGCCGAAGCGTTATACAGCAGCCGAACCGCCAACAATCTCACTGATCTCTTGTGTGATTGCAGCCTGACGTGCTTTGTTGTAAACAAGTTGCAGCTCATCCATTAGGTCGCCTGCGTTATCAGTTGCGGCTTTCATCGCAACCATACGGGCAGCCTGTTCAGATGCAGCATTTTCTACTACACCCTGGTACACCTGTGACTCAATGAAACGTACCAATAGCGTCTCTAGGATCGCTTCTGGGCTCGGCTCATATAAGTAATCCCAAGCGTGGGCTGATACTTCTTCTTCAGCTTTTGGCAAAGGTAATAACTGTTCGATCGTTGGCTCTTGCTTCATCGTGTTAACGAATTTGTTGTACACAACGAACAAGCGGTCAATTTTACCTTCAGCAAATGCGTCTAGCATTACTTTTACAGGACCAATTACATCCTGAATTGAAGGTGCATCTCCAAGACCCGCTTTCTTAGCGAGTAACTCACCGCCAAAACGTTGGAAGAAACCAGCTGCCTTGCTACCTAAAGTAGCAAATTCGGCATCAACGCCTTTATCTTTCCACGCTTTAACGTCTTGCGTGATTTTCTTAAACTCATTTGAGTTCAAGCCACCACACAGACCACGGTCAGTTGAGATAACAATATAACCAACTCGCTTTACATCACGGTCCTCAAGGAACGGGTGATGAAAGTCAAGATTTGCTTGAGCAACACGACCGATCACTTTGCGTAAGTTCTCAGCGTATGGACGGCTTGACGCCACACGGTCTTGTGCCTTCTTCATTTTAGAAGCGGCAACCATTTCCATCGCGCTGGTGATCTTCTGAGTATTCTTAATACTCCCGATCTTGCTTTTTATCTCTTTTCCGCTGGCCATGACTCTCTCTCCGAATCAGTGGTGACCGAAGTCACCATGAATAACTAAATTACCAAGTTTGCGTCGACTTGAACTTCTCTAGAAGTTCTTTAAGTTGCGCTTCAATCTCAGCGTTGTAGTTACCAGTTTCGTTGATTTGAGTCATCAGCGCTGCGTATGTGCTGTTTGCAAAACCAATTAGGCCTTCTTCGAAATCACCAATTTTGTTGATTTCGATGTCTTGTAGGAAGCCTTTCTCAGCAGCAAATAGAGACAGAGACATTTCAGCAACAGACATAGGTGCATATTGCTTCTGCTTCATTAGCTCTGTTACGCGCTCACCGTGCTCAAGCTGTGCACGTGTTGCATCGTCAAGGTCAGAAGCGAACTGAGAGAACGCTGCTAGTTCACGGTACTGAGCTAGCGCTAGACGGATACCACCACCTAGTTTCTTAACGATTTTCGTTTGCGCTGCACCACCTACACGAGATACCGAGATACCAGCGTTAACAGCTGGACGGATACCTGCGTTGAATAAGTCAGTTTCTAGGAAGATCTGACCATCGGTGATTGAGATAACGTTAGTAGGTACGAATGCAGAAACGTCACCACCTTGAGTTTCAATGATTGGCAATGCCGTCAATGAACCTGTTTTACCTTTCACTTCACCATTAGTGAACTTCTCAACGTAATCAGCGTTTACACGTGATGCACGCTCTAGAAGACGTGAGTGAAGGTAGAATACGTCACCTGGGTATGCTTCACGACCTGGTGGACGCTTAAGTAGTAGTGAGATCTGACGGTAAGCAACAGCTTGCTTAGACAGGTCATCATATACGATTAGCGCGTCTTCACCGCGGTCACGGAAGTATTCACCCATAGTACAACCAGCAAATGGCGCTAGGTATTGTAGCGCTGCTGATTCAGAAGCAGATGCAACAACAACGATTGTGTTTTCAAGTGCACCGTGCTCTTCTAATTTACGTACTACGTTTGCGATAGTAGATGCTTTTTGACCAACCGCTACGTACACACACTTAACGCCTGTGTCTTTTTGGTTGATGATAGCATCGATAGCAAGTGCAGTTTTACCAGTCTGACGGTCACCGATAACTAGCTCACGCTGACCACGACCAACTGGGATCATCGCATCGATAGACTTATAACCAGTTTGTACTGGCTCGTCTACTGATTGACGCTCGATTACACCTGGTGCAATTTTTTCAACTGGTTCGAAACCATCGTTGTCTAGTGCACCTTTACCATCGATTGGTGCACCTAGTGTGTTAACAACACGACCTAGTAGACCACGGCCTACTGGTACTTCAAGGATACGACCTGTAGATTGTACTTTTACGCCTTCTTTAAGGTCTGCGTAAGGACCCATTACTACTGCACCTACTGAGTCGCGCTCAAGGTTTAGTGCGATAGCATAACGGTTGCCAGGAAGCTCGATCATCTCACCTTGCATACAGTCAGCTAGACCGTGGATGCGGATGATACCGTCTGTAACAGATACGATAGTACCTTCGTTACGTGCTTCACTTACAACTTCAAACTGCTCAATACGCTGCTTGATCAGTGCAGAAATTTCTGTGGAATTAAGTTGCATGCTCTTTTTCCCAATTACGATTGTAGCGACACTGCTAAGCGGTCTAATTTACCGCGTACGCTACCGTCAATTACGGTATCGCCAGCCTTAATAACCAAACCGCTTACTACGGTTTCATCGATGCTACAATTCAGCTTAACTTTGCGTGCGAAACGTTTTTCTAACGCAGCGCCCAATTTATCTTGCTGCTCTTGCGCAAGTTCAGTTGCAGAAACCACGTCAACGTCAATTTCTTTGTCATAATCTGCTTTAAATTCAGCAAATAATTCAGCAACTGCAGGGACTGCAGATAAACGCTCATTTTCGGCCATCAGCTTGATAAGATTTTGACCTTGCTCGTCGAGTTGCTCAGCGCATAGCTTTAGAATGATCTCAGACTGTTCAGCCTGAGTAGCGATGCTACCCAGTAACGCCTGAACCTGTTCATCGCTGGTCACTTGACCGGCGAAGAACAGCATTTCATTCCAAGCTTCAACTGTGCCTTTTTCAACAGCAAGTTCAAAAGCCGCTTTAGCGTATGGGCGAGCGATAGTAGTCAATTCAGACATGCTCATACCCTCCTAATTAAAGCTCAGCAACTAGCTTATCAACGATATCGCTGTGTGCGTCTTGATTGATTTCACGCTCTAAAATCTTTTCTGCGCCAACCAAAGCCAGACTAGCTACTTGAGTACGTAGCTCTTCTTTCACACGGTTACGCTCTGTTTCGATTTCAGAGTGTCCTTGAGCAATAATCTTCTCACGCTCTTGTTGACCACGAATAGTTTCTTCGTCAACGATAAGCGCAGCACGCTTTTTAGCTTGCTCAATGATTTCAGCCGCTTGAGTCTTTGCTTCTTTAAGCTGCTCAGCAGCTTTTTCACGCGCTTGCTCAAGATCTTTTTCAGCTTTATCAGAGGCAGCTAAACCATCTTCAATTTTCTTCTGGCGAGCTTCAATTGCACTATTTAGCGGTGGCCATACGTATTTCATACAGAAAAGTACGAATACCGTAAATGCAATTAATTCACCTATTAGAGTGGCGTTTAAGTTCACGACCGCTCCTCCTTACTTGACAGTTGTTCGATTCAGCTATTGTCTAAAAAATTAAAGCGCGAACAACATGTACATAGCGATACCAACACCGATCATCGCTACCGCATCGATTAGACCAGCAAGGATGAACATTTTAACTTGTAGTGAAGGTGCAAGCTCAGGCTGACGAGCACATGCTTCTAGGAATTTACCACCCATGTTACCGAAGCCGATAGCAGTACCGATAGCACCGAAGCCGATAAGTAAAGCAACAGCGATAAGCTTAAGACCTAATACTAGTTCCATTTTTTTCTCCAAAGTTTCATTTGTAAATTAAAGTTAAAGTTAAAAAATCTTTTAAAAATTATATTCTTAGTGGCTATCTTTTGCACTTGCCATGCTCAGGTATACGATCGTAAGCATCATGAATACGAATGCCTGTAGAACGATAACTAAGATGTGGAAAGCAGCCCAGATAAAGTGCAGTGGTAACTGCATTAAGCCAATTGCACCGATCAAGATGAAGATCATTTCACCCGCGTACAAGTTACCGAACAAACGCAGTGCTAGCGAGAAAGGCTTAGCAAATAGCGCGATAGTTTCAAGTAACAAGTTACAAGGGATAAGGAAAATCATGCCAATCTTGTTTTTAGTGCTGAACGGGTGAAGTGTTAGTTCAGCAATAAAACCACCGATGCCTTTGATTTTAATTGAATAACCGATCATCAGAAGGAATACGCCGATAGCCAATGCTGCCGTCATATTTAAGTCCGTTGTCGGTACAATTTTCATGTATACATCGTGTGAGTCCATACCAAATGCAGTTTCGCCAACAAAGCCAGCAAATGCAGGTAGGAAGTCAACAGGAACCAAGTCCATTAAGTTCATTAAGAACACCCAAACAAAAATTGTTAGGGCTAATGGGGCAATCAGCTTGCTGTTACCATGATAAGTATCGCGTACGTTGTCGCCAACGAACTCAACAATCATCTCAATAAAGCACTGAAATTTGCCAGGTACACCAGTAGTGGATTTTTTAGCGGCGCTTCGGAAGATCCATAAAAAAACCAGACCTAAACCGATTGACCATGCGAGGGTATCTACGTGCCATGTCCAGAATCCACTATCCGCACATGCTTTATTGAAGGCAAGACCGGCATCGGTCGAGCACATCTTGGCATTGGTCAAGTGGTGCTGAATATGGCTTGATAGAGTAACTTCTTCTGCAGCCATGTTTTATCCCAAAAGTTAATGATTAAAAAAAATCGGTGCTAGCCACTGCGAGAACATCACTAGTATGTAACAGCAGAAAAATGGCAACGCCATGACACTCAAATGTTTAAACGCCAGTGCAAACATGCAAATGGTTAGCAAAAATTTTAATCCTTTGCCTCGTTTTAACGAGTCATACACTTGATTCGCTTTACTCGCTCCGACAAATCGGAATGAATACAAAGCAAATACTAAATTGGGAAGCACAATAGCAAAGCCGCCAACCAACGCTGACATGCCGGCTTGGGCTCCCCAACCTACTAAAACTATTACTGCAGCTACTAATGCTACGATACCCTGAAGCAAGACACCTTTTAATGCGGCTCGTCTATACGGGCCAGCTAACGAATGAGTCACTTTATATTAACCTTAATGACGCTAAAATTTATCAGGGTATAAAAACTGGCGAAATTATACTGATTTCTGCTCAATTTGCAACTTGACGCGACGAAATGAGGTATAAATTAAGCACTCAATCCGCCGCAAAATTGACCTTTAGGAGGGTTGTTGTAAATCTGGGTGGATCCGCCCAAGAATACCGTCTAGTTCATCAAGATCTGCGTAGGATATAACCAGCTTTCCTTTGCCTTTTTGATTGTAGTTGATCTCGACTTTCGCCCCCAAATTTTCTGCAAGCTGTTGCTCTAACAGTTTGACATCGGGGTCTTTTTCCTTTGTTTCTTTTTTAACCACAGGTTCCTGCATGGTACGAACTAACTTTTCGGTTTCACGCACAGTCAGCCCTTTTGCAACCGCAGTGCGAGCAGCCTCGGATTGAGCTTCACCTTGTAGTGATAATAAACAGCGAGCATGGCCCATTTCTATATCACCATGTTCTAACAAGATTTTTACATCATCATTGAGGTTGATTAAACGTAACAAGTTAGTCACAGTTGTACGAGATTTACCTACAGCATCAGCAACTTGCTGGTGGGTTAACTGAAATTCAGTGAGTAGTCGATCAAGCGCAACAGCTTCTTCCATGGCATTAAGATCTTCACGTTGAATATTTTCTATTAACGCAATCGCTACTGCTGCATCATCTTCCACATCTTTGATAATGCAAGGCACAACGTCCAAACCAGCAAGCTGTGAAGCACGCCAACGACGCTCACCCGCAATAATTTCATACTGTTCAGAACTCAATTGTCTCACGACAATGGGTTGTAACACGCCCTGTGCTCGTATTGAGTTTGCCAACTCTTCAAGCGCTTGTTCTGACATATCTTTACGCGGTTGATACTTGCCGCGCTGTAAAAATTCGATCGGCAACCGCTGTAATTCTTGATCTGATGTTTCTGACTGTTGGCTATCAGGGGTGGGTGCCAGCTCAGCAGCTTGCACTTTCGTTTCTTCAGGGGGAGTCATACCTGAAGGTGGCTTAGCAGAACTTAATAATGCATCTAAGCCTCTACCTAATCCTCTTTTTTTCACCGACATGTTGTTTTTTATCCTCTTAAGCTACAGCAGCGGCTTGTTTTTCTTGGCGGCGTAACATTTCTCCAGCTAGTGCAAGATATGCTTTTGCACCACTGGATGCTCGATCGTAATACATCGCCGGCGCACCAAAACTTGGCGCCTCAGCTAAGCGTACATTCCTTGGGATCACAGTGCGGTATACTTTTTCACCAAAATGTTGTTTAAGCTGTTCTGATACATCATTTGCTAATCGATTTCTAGGGTCGTACATGGTACGTAAAATCCCTTCAATTTGCAGCTCCGGGTTAACCAATTTCGACAACTGAGTAATGGTATCCATCAATGCCGTCAACCCTTCCAATGCATAATACTCACATTGCATCGGCACCATAACAGAATCAGCAGCAGCCATTGCATTGACGGTCAGCATATTTAATGAAGGGGGACAGTCAATAAATATAAACTCGTAGTCGTCTTGAATAGACTCAATGGCGTTACGCAAGCGGACTTCACGGGCGAACAGCTCCATCAACTTCACTTCCGCAGCGGTTACATCACCATTGGCCGAAATGAGATCATATTCACCAGAAGTGTCTGTACAGATCACCTCTTTGATGGGCGTTTCTTCGATCAGTAGATCATAGATAGTTGCCACGTCACTATATTTATCAACACCACTGCCCATGGTGGCATTACCTTGTGGATCCAAATCTATCAGCAGTACTTTTCTTTTCGTTGCCGCCATCGAGGCAGCAAGGTTAACCGCAGTGGTTGTTTTGCCAACACCACCTTTTTGGTTTGCAATTGCAATGACTCTAGCCACAGTGTCCTCGAGTTTAGTCTTTAGTAAGAATAATTAAATGACGTTCACCTTCAAGGTTAGGTACCTGCAAGGTGATATTTTGCTCTAAAGAAATGCCTTCAGGCAGACTATTTAATTCATCTTGCGGATACATTCCTTTCAGTGCAACAAATCGTCCCGATGAGTCAATCAAGTGTGTACACCATTGCACCATATCTTGCAGGGACGCAAATGCACGACTCAGTACACCGTCTAATTTAACACTTGGCTGATATTCTTCAACACGAGACTGCACAGGTGTCACGTTTTTTAGTCCAAGCGCATGTTTTACTTGGGTTAAAAAACGTACTCTTTTTCCAAGACTATCAAGCAGTACAAACTCAGTGTCGGGCAAAGCGATTGCCAATACAATGCCAGGTAAACCAGGACCTGTGCCGACATCAATATAATGTTTGCCAGTAAGATGAGGCGCAACAACCAGTGAATCCAAAATATGTTTAACCATCATCTCTTTTGGATCACGCACAGAAGTCAGGTTGTAGGCTTTATTCCATTTGTCGAGCAGCCCGACATAATCGACAAGCTGCTGTTTTTGATTTTCGGTCAGCGAAATCTCGGTTTCAGCCAACAAAGCATTGAGTTGTTCTAATAACACAGTTTTCCATTGCTGCTACGCTGACTTGCGTAACAGCCCTTGCTTTTTCAGATAGACTAATAATAGCGAAATAGCGGCTGGGGTGATACCAGAAATACGCGATGCTTGACCAATCGTTTGTGGGCGCGCGTCGGTAAGCTTAGCAACCACCTCGTTAGACAAGCCACTTACCTGACTGTAATCAAATTCGGCTGGTAGCAAAGTTTCTTCGTGGCGAAGCTGTTTATTAATCTCGTCTTGTTGGCGCGCTATATACCCAGCATATTTAGTCTGAATTTCCACCTGCTCAAGGGCTGGCCAGTTATCGTGTTCACTGGCTAACCCATCAATGGCCATCAATTCGCGATAGCTCACTTCAGGGCGACGGATCAAATCTTCAAGGCTGGCTTCTCGTGTCAGTGGTGATTTAAGTAATGCGTTGACCTGATCTAAGGCCTCATGATCCTTGTGGATCCAAGTAGAACGAAGACGTTGTGCCTCTTGCTCCATTACTTCTAGCTTGTTATTAAATGCAGCCCAACGCTCATCATTTACCAAACCAAGCTCACGGCCTTTTTCTGTAAGGCGCAAGTCAGCGTTATCCTCACGTAATAGTAAGCGATACTCAGCACGACTGGTAAACATACGATAAGGTTCTTTTGTACCCAGAGTTGCTAGATCGTCAATCAAAACACCTGTATAGGCTTCATCACGACGAGGTGTCCAAGGATCTTCTCCTTTAACTTGCAGCGCAGCGTTCATACCCGCGATTAACCCCTGTGCCCCCGCCTCTTCATAGCCAGTCGTACCATTAATTTGTCCAGCAAAGAAAAGACCATTAATGAATTTAGTCTCAAGAGATTGCTTTAGATCTCTAGGGTCAAAAAAGTCGTATTCAATGGCGTAGCCCGGACGACAAATATGAGCATTTTCAAACCCTTTGATGGAACGGACAATATCTAACTGAATATCAAAAGGTAAGCTGGTGGAAATACCATTAGGATATAGCTCATAAGATGTAAGCCCCTCAGGTTCAACAAAGATCTGGTGCTTTTCTTTATCTGCAAAACGCACGATTTTATCTTCTATTGACGGGCAATATCGCGGTCCGACACCTTCAATAACACCAGCATACATAGGAGAACGATGTAAGTTTTCACGGATCACATCATGGGTTTTCTCATTTGTATAAGTTATATAACAAGGGATCTGCTTAGGATGATCTGATTGTTTGCCCAAAAATGAGAATACTGGTGTAGGCGTATCACCCGGTTGTTCTTGCATAACAGAGAAATCTACAGTACGCGCATCAATACGTGGTGGAGTACCTGTTTTAAGTCTATCTACTCTGAACGGTAATTCACGTAAACGGTGTGCCAGCGCAATTGAAGGTGGATCCCCTGCTCTACCACCTTTGTAGTTTTCAAGGCCAATATGGATCTGGCCACCTAAGAAAGTACCTACTGTTAGCACTACGGATTGTGCGCTAAAGCGCAAACCCATTTGTGTAACCACACCTTTGACTTGATCCTGCTCTACGATCAGATCATCACAGCTTTGTTGGAATACTTTTAAATTAGCTTGGTTTTGCAAAGTATCTTGGATCGCAGCTTTGTACAATGCGCGATCTGCTTGTGCTCTAGTTGCTCTTACGGCTGGACCTTTAGATGAGTTTAGCGTTCTAAACTGGATCCCGCCTTTATCGATCGCTTGTGCCATCGCGCCACCAAGTGCATCGATCTCTTTCACTAAGTGACCTTTGCCGATCCCGCCGATCGCTGGGTTACAAGACATTTGGCCTAAAGTATCCATATTGTGAGTTAACAATAAGGTATTCATACCCATACGTGCAGCTGCCAACGCAGCTTCTGTACCAGCATGACCGCCACCAACCACGATTACGTCAAAATGTTCATGATAAATCATTTACGGGATCCTACTTAAAAACAACCAGCAAATTTCGAAAGGGTGCGTATTCTACCTAGAAAAACGCAGAAGTGAAACGATTAAATATTAGCCAAAGCCAAAAATGGATCTCTTAAAATATATAAGGATCTTTTTAAAGATCTTTATTGATCTTATATTTAGTCAAGGCTAGATCTGTGAATAAGGTTATATTCCTATTGTGATCCATAGACTTAAGTCAGATCATATAGTGTGAATTAGATCGGATCTAAGGGCGGATAAGCTTTGATCAAATAGCCTATTTATTCACAGCCACAAATCCGATTAAATTTATCCAATGGATAAGTAATACTAGATCAGCAGTTAGATCAAAGGTTATCCACATATGGTGTTTCAAAAATAAGAAAATGTGGATAACTTATGAAGAACTGATCTTATTTAGTTATTTGCTACCTGCTCACTAAACTGAGGTAACCAAGCTAGTGCGGTATCTTCAGGTAGTGCTTCATCTAATACATCTATCTTGAGTGTTGGCAAAAGCGCCTGCGCACCTTTTTCAATTAAAAGCTTTTCACTATTGATAGCTGCATAGTTATAGGTGTCATAGCTTGAGTCGCCGATGCCAACAACGGCAAAGCGGACATGACTAAGATCTGCTTGTTCATCAAGCTGAGAGATAAAAGGCAATAAGTTTTCTGGATAATCACCCGCACCGTACGTAGAGGTAACTAGTAGCCATACATTGCTTGCGCATTCAGATAAATCTGGTTGTTCATGTACATTGCATGTTAAAGCGCGGGCATTTAGATCCTCTGCTAATTGTTCTGCAACATATTCAGCCGAACCCATTTGACTACCAATAATGATCTCAATATTACTCATCGTATCTCAATATCTCTCTGTATATGTGGCTCATAATAATGGGGATCAAAAAGAAGTAAAGTGTTACTTCACCCTTGGGATAAAAATAATTAGATGAAATTTCGCTCTTTTGTGGGGTGGTTGTATTAAGTTGTTGATTTAAAGTGTGTAAATAAATTATTCCTGCTGCGTTAATTCTTTAATAATTGTGGATAAGCAGGGTGTAAGTGGGTTATGTGGGGGAGAGGATTTGCCTTTCACAAGCACTTAAAATGAATGGCGTATGGCTAAATGCCGATGTGTGGATAATTGTGCATGAATAAAGATCTTTTTTGATGTGATGATCTTATTTTTTTGGATCTATAAAGTTTGATCTATATAAGAAAATATTCTAAAAGATCTTGTTTTTAGTCATTTTTACGGGCTGAAGAGAGTCGTTTTCTGCGCTGATCCAGTAAAAAAGGTCGTTTTTCTCTGCGATCTTGGTGTTTTATCAATATGAGTTTGTTCATTATGTCCGATATTATTTAGGTGGCAGTGTCGGGTACGTAAAAACTTTCCAGAGTTATTCATTGTTTTGTATGAAATGTGTACATTTGTTCTCACTTTTAAACGAATTTTAGACAGTCTCGCATGTTAGTTAGGAACTAAGATCGCTTCATTGATCAAAGGAGCGATGAAATGAAACCAAAGAACTTAGTTTTACCTAGCTTAATTTGCAGTTTATTGACTGGCTGCAATAACAACAACCATGCACCGGATATTGAAATTGCACAGCCAAATCATAGTGCGGTAGTGACAACGCAGCTGTCATTGACGGCTGTTGTGAGTGATAAAGACAATAATTTAAAGGAAATTAAATGGCGCCAAATCTCAGGACCAGCCCAGGCAACCCTTGAAGTTGATGGCATTAAAGATCAGTCCATAGAGGTCACTTTGCCAGCCAAAGCCGGGGAGTATATATTTGAAGTTGAAGCAAAAGATATATGGCGTTTAAAGGAAAAGTCGCGTTTTGTAATCACAGCACAAAGCCTTGAAGAGGCTGTTTTCCCGCAGTTAGACA
This sequence comes from Pseudoalteromonas sp. Of7M-16, assembly GCF_022347805.1. Taxonomy (NCBI): domain Bacteria; kingdom Pseudomonadati; phylum Pseudomonadota; class Gammaproteobacteria; order Alteromonadales; family Pseudoalteromonadaceae; genus Pseudoalteromonas; species Pseudoalteromonas sp. Of7M-16. The sequence goes on from NZ_JAKRFY010000033.1 coordinate 21,240, forward strand.
AATTACTCAGCGACACGTACAGTGAATCGAAAGAACTGGTTCCCGGGATGCAAGCACTTGTAGATTTTGGTATTGAAGGCCAAGTATGGCGAGGAGCGGTCGGGTATAGGGATAAAGATGATCGAGTCCCTTTATTGATAGATACGCCATTTCGTATTGCAAGCATTTCAAAAACCCTCAGTGCTGGTGTTACTTTTTCCTTAATTGATGAAGGTGTTATTACACTGGACACCACACTTGCTGAGTTAGTCTCAGAAACAGATATGCCAAGCGGTTATCAAGTGGAAGACTTTCATGTTCTAAATGGCGTTAAACGGGGTGGGGCGATCACGGTACGACAGTTGTTGGATCAAAGTAGTGGCATTGAAGACTTTGTTTCTTACCTATCAGACTTGAACGCGCCAGATACACGATCCTTTCAAGCTGCGCTGCTAGGAACTGGAGAAGATATTCCAGCTGTGTGGCATTCTGACTTATTGATTGAAGATCTATTGCGACGAGGTATCACGCAGTCGCTTGGTGATATGCCAGGTGAGCAGCATTTATACGGCAACAGCAATACGGATATTTTAGCTTGGGCGCTTGAGAAATATACAGGAAAAAGCTTTGAGCAATTGCTGTATGAGCGGGTGTACTTGCCGCTAGGTATGAATAATACTTATATGGATCAACATGAACCAGCTCGGGGGGATGATAAAATTGTTGAACATTACTTCAATATCGCTGCCGATTTTGAGGATATTCCACCTGCACTGTATGGAAATCACAATATTGTGGAACTAGGCGTGAATACCTCCTTTGCTTGGGCTGGAGGCGGGATCGTATCCACACTTGATGATCTTAATCTGTATTTTACAGCACTCCACCAGCGTACATTGGTTCAAGATCCTATTTTAAATGAAGCAATTCAATCTCATTGGATGCCTGTAAGATCACAAGAAGGTATATCGGAGTCATATGGACTGGCATTGGCAAAATACCAAATGAATGGCTTTGAAAGTGTTGGTCATTCAGGGTTTTGGGGGGTAAACGCAGCAATGGTAGAACCGCTTGGTATCCGAGTGATCACCGCGAATCACCAAGTCGTGTCAGACAGCTTGTATGATTTTGAATACGGCGCCATCCAATTACTACATAAATTGGGTATTAAAGGTGCAATGCCGCTCGCATCTGGTAAATAATGTGGGAATAGGATACCCGATGCGTGAGCAGCGGGTATCTCATGAGTTATTTACCGATACAGAATGAACTGAAGATTTTGCCTAGTAAGTCATCTGATGTAAATTCACCGGTAATTTCATTCAAGTGTTGCTGAGTTAAGCGCAGTTCTTCGGCTAATATTTCACCAGCAACGTGCATTTCTAATTGTGTTTGGCCTATTTCTAGGTGTTCAGCTGCACGTTCTAGCGCATCGAGGTGACGGCGGCGAGCCATGAACCCACCTTCATTTGCACCGGTAAATCCGATACACGCTTTGAGGTGTTCTCGCAAAGTATCAATGCCAGTATTGGCTTGCGCGCTGAGTCTTAAAACAGGGTAATTTCCCTGTTGGCACAGCCCTTGTTGCTCGCCACAAAGATCGATTTTATTGCGAATGACTGTGATTTCCATGCCTGTTGGCAGCTTTTCCATAAATTCAGGCCAAATTTTTAGCGGATCGGTTTCTTGGGTATCTGTACCATCGACCATAAACAAAACATGATCTGCGCCGCTGATCTCTTCCCAGGCTCGTTCGATACCGATTTGTTCAACTTTGTCAGGGCTATCGCGCAGTCCCGCTGTATCGATAATATGCAGTGGCATGCCATCAATATGAATATGCTCTCTTAAAACATCTCGGGTAGTGCCTGCAATATCTGTCACGATGGCTGCTTCTCGACCAGCAAGCGCATTTAACAAAGAGGACTTACCAGCATTAGGACGGCCAGCAATGACAACACGCATACCCTCACGCATGATACTGCCTTGTTTGGCTTGACGCCGAACCTCAGTTAATTGTGTGATGATCGCTTGTAAATCGCCTGCGACCTTACCATCTGATAAAAAATCAATTTCTTCATCTGGAAAATCAATGGCCGCTTCAACATACATTCGCAAGTGGATAACTTGCTCCACCAGCACATTAATATGTTTTGAGAAATCACCTTGCAACGAATGTAGAGCACTCTTTGCAGCTTGTTCACTGGTAGCATTAATTAGATCGGCAATTGCTTCGGCTTGGGTTAAATCGAGTTTGTCATTCATAAATGCACGCTCAGAAAATTCACCCGGTTTGGCCAATCTGACGCCGTCAATTTGGCTGATCTCTTTGAGCAGCATATCAATGACAACAGGGCCACCATGGCCTTGTAATTCCAACACATCTTCTCCTGTAAAGGAGTTAGGTCCTTGGAAAAACAATGCGATACCTTGATCGAGTTGCTCTCCAGCTAGGGTATTAAATGGTAAATATTCGGCATATCGTGTCTTTGGGCATTTACCCAAGATTTTTTCTGCAACTAACTTCGCTGCTGTGCCTGAAATTCGAATTATCCCTACACCGCCACGACCGGGTGCGGTTGCCTGAGCTGCTATCGTATCTTGTGCAATCATGATGACTCTTGCTAAATGAGTGTGTTCTGAGCTCAATTGTACAGCAATTGGCATTTCTCAGGTATAGTGGAAGGGAATGAATAAAGTGAATTACTCAAGATATAGAGATTAAGGAAGACCCACTTCGTGTTGCTATTTGGCCCATTCCGATTTGACGCTGAAAAGTTGGTTTTGTACAACCAACAAGATCGCTACTCCCTGCGGCCTAAAGTACTGCAGCTGCTAGCTTACTTTTTGGCAAATCCACATCAAGTGATCAAACGGGAGACGCTACTTTCAGACTTATGGCAACATGGAGAATATAGAGAAGCGGCGCTGACACAGAGCATCAATGAATTGCGGCAAGCTCTAGGTGACGACGCACAGCAGCCAACCTATATTCGGACATTGCCGCAACAAGGCTATCAATGGATCTGCGATGTTAAAGCCCAAAAGTGCGCAAGAAAACGGCTAAAGTTAGTGTTGGCCTTATGTGGTGCTGCGGCTATTACGGTCGGTACGTCAATCGTAACCTTGTCATTTATGGAGAAAGTTGAAGTACAAGAGATTCAAAAGTCTGCACTTTTGATTTTGCCGATGCGCAATGAAACCGGCGTGCAAGCCAACGCATGGTGGGGTTATGCACTCGAAAGCGTTCTTAAGGAACATCTACAACACACCCATCAATTACTGCCAAAAAGTCAGACTCCTGAGCTACTGAAGCTGCCAACAGAGGAGCAACCGTCACAGTTAAGGCTGACGCTAAAACCAATGCAACAACGCTTTTTATTGCAGGCTAAGCTCGATAGTCGTCATGCAGAAGTGGTGGTGGAACATTTAGATCAAAACTTTACTGAGATCGCACAGCAATTGCTGTTTATGTTACAAGGTCAAGTGGCGCGTCGAGACGATCACATCGAGCCAAGTCCTGGGTTCGCCGACTATTATCGCGGGCTTCAAGCTTTGAATGAGTTTGGGCCTCAATTAGCTAAACCTTATTTTGAAGCTGCATTGATCTTAGCGCCCCATCATTTACCCTCACAATTGGAGCTGGCTCAAATTGCATGGCATCAAGGTGATATAACACATGCAAGAGCGCGCTTTGCAGCTTTGGACATCACCCATGCATCTACCGTTTTACAAGCGCGTTACTATCTTTATTTAGGGGCATTTCAAAAGGCACTTGGTGAGTTTTCGCAAGCAGAGAAAAATGCCCAGTCTGCGCTCATCATGGCGCAGCATAGCCAGCAAATTGAATTGATAGCCAGTGCTTATCAACTTAAGGCCGACGTTGCTTGGCATTTATTGCAATGGCAGGATTACACGATGGCGATGAATGCAGCCTACGCACTTGTTGGTAGTCGGTCATTTGCATACAGTGAAGCACAGCGCTCATTTTATTTGGCGAATCCGCCAGCTGCAGGTCCACAAGGTAAAAGCCAGCTCAACCTAGCGCAGAGTAAAAAAGTGCTGAGTCATGCTATTGAATATTACCGCCAGAGCAAGGATAAAATTGACTTGGCAAAAAGCTTATTCGCGTATGGTCAAAACTATTTAGTCCCGGTGAGCGAAAGTGAAAAGAGTTTATTGGAGGCACTTCAGATCGTCTCTGATAGCGGTAATCTTCACTTTAGAATGCAAGTGCTTACTTACTTGGGTTTTTACTATATACAGCTACACAAAGGGGAAAAAGCACTCTATTATCTCAATCAGGTTGAAGTAAACGAACAGTTTAACTCAGCTGTCGAGCAGCTTAATTTGCTCAAGGCTATGGCGTTTATGGACATTGGCCTCACCCACAGTGATATGGATGCTATTCAAGCTGCTCAACGGCAATTTAACGTGCTACTGGCTGAGCCAGATACTTCTGTTATGACACGTACAAATGCGACACTATTGTTAGCTTGGACTTGGCTAAAACTTGGTAATTTAGATAAAGCACAAACACTGACTGAACGCGCTCTGGCTGATTACCAGCGCTTTTCAATCAATGAAGCTGCAACTTATGCCGCGTATACTCAGATGTATATACATATTATGCGCGGTCAGCCTGAGCGTGCAATTAGCTTGGTCGATTTAGATAAAAATAAAGACGCGCATTTGATGTTGTTTTACTCATCCATTGCGGCGCATATGACACAAAATAATGCACTTGAAAAAAAGAGCACTGAGATGTTGAGTGTGCTAAAAAACAGTGCACCTTTATTGCAGCAGCTCGACGAATATAAACAACAAGCAGGGCGACGCAATAGCATCAAGCAGATAATGCTCTTGGATGCGCCCTACAGTGTGTATTGTCAAAGTAAATGGGTTCTAGAGTGAGATATGATCCCTTGTAGGCATATGTGCACTTCTATAAATAACTTTTCCTTGAGTGTCGAATACGACCCAGTAAGGCAATTCAGTTATTTGATAATATTCGAATAGCTGATTATATGTATCAAAGACCATATCATGTTGCACGGCAAAGCGTTTTTTATATGCATAGGCACTATGTTCGTCGACATAAAAAGGTTTGATCACGGTTAAAAATTTTTCAGGTCTTTTTTTCGCCAATTGGTTGTTTTGAGCAATGCGTTTTTCACATGCAGGAATATGCTGGAAGGGGCACAAACTGTCGCTAAAAAATAGCACTTGATAGTCTTGTTGCAAACGTGTTTTTAACAGCGGTTTCCCTGACAAGGTTTGCAATGGTGAAGAGCGCTTCGGTTTAGAAGTTGTCTTTGCTGTTGTAGTTAACGGTCTTTTCGATATAACTTGCTCATTCTCCACCAGCACGCTAGTCGGCGTTTTCCTCACTTGAAACCTGTTCATCAAGTGATTGTGTTTATCTATGGTGAGACCTTGATATATTGGGTATGCATCAATAAATAGCTCTACGCTGGCTTTATCTACATTGATGTCTGGTTGTATGAAAATACGTTTTACCTTGGTATTCGGCAGCTGTGTTGTATGCGTATACTCGTCCCATATATTAATGAATACATACTCGACTGTGGTGCTTTGAGCATTATAGGAAAGTAACAAAAACCCCAAGATTATGAGCCTTTTAACTTGTATATACATTAGCGACTCCCTTGTAACTTACTGAGCTTATTTGCAAGTTCATCTGTAAAGAGGGCACTGCGATATAGTTCGTTACCATGTCCGTCTAACAAGATATGTTGTGGCGTACCCAGAACTTGATATTGGCGTGTAATACTGCCATCGCTGTCAAAGACCGTCGGGAATTGATAGTCATGTTTTTTGAGGTAACTGACAACGCCACGCTGAGATTGATTAAAACCAATATTAATGGCAATAACTTGGTAGCCATCGTTTGCTTGTTGATAGCTTTGTTCTAAGAGTGGCATTTCTTCTACACAATATGCACACCAAGTAGCCCAAAACTTGAGATATGTCACTTTCGCTTTGCTTGAAACTTGCTGAGCATCCAGCGTTGTAGCATTGAGCGGAGGATAGGGAGCTGTGGCTGAAAATACTTGTGTTGTGAATAACATTAATAACGGGAGGAGGGGTTTCATCATAATTTCCTTTTTTGAGATGTTAGAGCCAGCTTTTACCTGCTTGAATTAAAAAGTACTGCGCCATCGCCACTAAGGTGAGCGCTGTGAAGTTACTGATATATGAGAGCCACTTTCCCGACTTTGGCAGTTTAGAGAGCAGTCTTGTGCTTGTTCCTGCCAGCAGAAGTAACGCACTCATGCCCAGCGCAAAACTAAATAGTAAAATAGCGCCAAGCAGCGGGTGTTGGTTGGATGCGACAAGTATAAGCAATGCGCCTAATACAGGTGAGGTGCAAGGGGCGGCAACCAGTGCGCTAGCCATACCCGCCATAAATGGCATCGTGCTACGCTGTTGCCGTTGATTTGGTAGTGCCGGCAAAGAAACAATTCCCAGATTTATGGCAGCAAAATAGAGCAAAATATTGGCAAATATCAGTAGTATCCAGGGGTTACTGGCGACTTGGCCAAATAGATTGCCGGTCAACGCTGCTGCTAAGCCGAGCCCTGCATAAATGAGCGCAAAACCCAGGCAATATAGTAGAGGCGCAATGCGTGTGTATTTTCTTTGCGCAAATGTTGCAATGGTTATAGGTAAAATAGGGTAAACACAGGGCGTTAAGCTGGTTAGCAGCCCGACCAAAAACACTGTGGGAATTAGCCAGCCATTTAGATCTAAACTGTTCAAGGTCCCAATAATTTGTTGCTCCATTTCGTTATTCTCATCTTGTTTTGAGTGTGTATCAGCATGCACATTAGCGTTAAATCGACCTATCAAAGCGTCATCAAATCAATATAAAAAATTATCAAATGTCTGTTTTGTAATGTTTTATTTTTCTCATTGGAAATTGATTTTATAGGTGAGCTGAACAAGCTTTGTTTGCAACAAAGCAGCGATGGCACTACCTAATGAAAGATCTAAATTCAGCAGCAGGGCACACTGGTGTCTGGCAAAAAATACGTTTGTGGTTGGAGTGGGATAACTTTTAGGGCGCTAAAATTGAGTCCTGTTTGAATGACATATAAAGCAGATAACTGCCTTTCATTCAGTGAGTTGATTATGCTTTTTAGAACTGTGAAGCAAAGTGTTTCGGGTTTTTGGATAGGTTGTATGTACAAGCTATATAACAAAAACGCCCGCAAAAGCGGGCGTTTTTAAAAATGAGCATTCGCATTAATCGCGTACTTTAATGCCCTTTTTCTCCATACCACGGTAGATGATAAGCATCTGTGCGATTGAGATTAAGTTAGAGACTAGCCAATAAAGTACCAGACCTGATGGGAACCAAATAAAGAAGACAGAGAATACAACAGGCATATATGTCATCATTTTTTGTTGCATAGGATCTGTGATAGTCATTGGTTGTAGCTTTTGCGTTAGGAACATACTTGCACCAAATAGAATTGGAAGTACGTAGTATGGGTCCATTGCAGAGAGGTCTGTTAGCCATAAGCCAAACTCAGCGTGACGTAACTCTGTTGATTCTAGGAATACATAGAAAAGCGCTAAGAAGATAGGCATCTGTAATAACAGTGGGAAACAGCCACCCATAGGGTTTACTTTTTCCTTGCGGTACATTTCCATCATGGCTTGACCAAACTTCTGGCGGTCATCACCGTAACGCTCTTTTAGCTGCTGCATCTTAGGCTGTAGTGCACGCATTTTTGCCATAGAGGTATATTGCGCTTTTGTCAGCGGGTAAAGGAATGTTTTCACGATCACCGTGATACCTATGATAGCCAGACCCCAGTTGCCTAAAATGCCGTAAAGGAATTTTAGTAGTACTAGAAGCGGTTGAGAGATGAAGAACAACCAGCCATAGTCAACTGTCAGGTCCAAATCTTCATGAATAGCTTCAAGTGCATCGGTATCTTTCGGGCCCATATAATAGATAGCAGAAAGCTTGGCTTCGGAATTGGCCTGAATGTTTACCGGCTCGCCCTTTGCACCAATGATACCTTGATTATTTCTAAGAGAGGTGTAAATGGTGTTGTTGACATCCTGTTGTGGTACCCACGCACTAACAAAGTAATGCTGGATAAACGATACATAGCCACCTAACGTATTTTCGTTCAGATTAGCTTTAGCCATATCATCGAAAGAATACTTTTCATAAGGCTCATCTTGTGTGCCATATGCTGTGCCTAAGAACGTTTGGTCAACCATGCTGTCTTTGTCTTGTGCTGTACGCTTGATTTGCGTGTACAGCTGAACTTGGACTGGGTTGTCCGTTGCGTTTACAACATCGTATTCCATAGAGACATCATATTGGCCTGCTTTGAATACAAATGTTTTAGTAAACTGGACGCCCTTGCTGTCGACAAATGTTAAAGGTACGCGCAATTCATCACCTGATAAAGTGTAATTACTTTGTTCAGTTTGATAAACAGGGCGACCTTCACTTGATGCGTCAGGGCCATTTAGACCAATTAACCCGCTTTGTGAAAGATATTGCTTCCCTTCAAATTCACCAAGTAGTAAGTAAGGTATATCGCTACCATGCGTGTCAGCGTGTTGAAGTAATTTGGCTTCAACAATATCACCACCTTTAGTGTCGATTTTAACGGCAAGCACATCAGTCGTTACTGTGATCACAGAACGAACCGCTTGAGTTTGTGCAACCGGTACATCCGCTTCACTAGAAGCTGGAATATCCGCTTGATCGGTATTTGAAGGTGAAGTGGCCACTTGTGTGACAGCACTGGTCTCGGCTTTGCTCTGAGCTTGCTCTTCTTGCCATTCGCTGAATAGCAAAAAAGATACTAAAAGCAATCCGATCAATAAAAACGTGCGTTGCGATTCCATAACAGCTCTTATTTCTCGTGTTGTTTATCTTGATTCGATTTCTCAGGGACGGGGTCATCCCCACCTGCGCTTAAAGGGTGACATTTTAATATGCGTTTAACCGCTAACCAACTCCCTTTTGCAATTCCGTGTAAATTAATTGCCTGAATTGCATAACTTGAGCATGTTGGATTAAACCGGCAATGCGGTCCAAGCATTGGACTGATAAATTTTTGATAGGCTTTGATAAGCGTTATCAAAAACAGACGTATTACCGAAAGCGGATAATCCACCAATCGTTTCCACTCGCTTTTTGTCTTTGAGGCGTGTTTCATAGTCGCGAGGTAGACTCGATAATTGAGTGATTAAAAGGTGAGCTAACCTTACCCTAATTCGCTTAAAATAGCCATGTTAGGACAGTTATAGAAGTATAAAAGCGCTGTTATTTTTTAGGCTTTTTATTGGTTGGACGTTTTTTATGATGTTTGGGTTTTGGTGCGCCTGGTTTACAACGTTCGTTCACTTTGCGCCAAAGTTTGTTAAGTTGTTTCGTCAACTCTTCATTGGATTGTTCGTCTACACCCGTTTTGACCATTAACACAATATCGATGTTATCTAGTTTATGGCGGTTAAGACGAAAGCTTTCACGTGCTAGGCGTTTAATGCGGTTGCGTTGACATGCTTTTTTACAGCGTTTTTTAGCAACGGTTAATCCAAGACGTGGATGACCAACATCATTCGGTTTTGCCAAGAGAGTAAAAACAGGAGTCGCTGCGCGAGCAGGTTCTTGAAATATTCGAGAGTAATGCGAGGGAGTTAACAGACGTAACTCCCTGCTGAAGCCTAAACCTTCCACTTATATTAAGCAGATAGTTCTTTACGGCCTTTAGCACGACGACGTGCTAGTACTTTACGGCCATTTTTAGTAGCCATGCGAGCACGGAAACCGTGAGTACGCTTGCGTTTAAGTACGCTTGGTTGAAAAGTTCTTTTCATAACTAATCCATCCGATCGGTTAAAGTTAAAACATCCTATGCAGGTCGCGATCCTGGCACAGGTGCCATTGCGAGCGCGAGATATTAAAGCCGACGCGCGTGAAAGTCAATCATAATTGTGTTGTTAGGCTTATTTTATAGGCAATCTGGATGAAAAAGAACAGAAATGAAAGGTTTTATACCTTAATAAGGTATATGTAGAGGTTGTGCTTTACCTTTATACCAACTGCTTTTTTATAGCTATATATAAGAAGGATCATTTATTGGGATCTATCTATATAAGATCCAGATCTAAGTTGTGGATCAAGTTAATTGATCTTTGAAGGGTTTTCCACAGCGCTTGGGTGAAAATTGCCAACAACCTTTGGAAAACTCAAATTGATCTTAATTTTATGGTGAGATCTTGCTCTTTTTTTGATAAGATCTTTGGAAATTAATAAAATTAAAATGTCTTATAAAACATTGGGTTGTGTTTTTTGTTTGGTGAGATCTTAATTTTTTAAAAAGTCAATATTGATGTTGTGGATAAGAACACTTCATAATATCCGGCTTCCACCTGTGAATAATTGATAATATACAAACATTTCCGTAGATCTCTGAGTTAGCTGTGAATAACTCTGTTGGTTATTTTGTGAATGAATGCAAAAAGCCGACATTAAAGATGTACGGGAATAATAACTAGTTCGGAGTGCAATGTGTATCTGTCGGTTTGGCAAAGTTGTTTATATGTTTTGCAAGATGAGCTGCCATCGCAGCAGTTCAATATGTGGGTTAGGCCACTACAAGCAGAAAGTACCGAAGATACTTTAACCATCTATGCACCTAATCGATTTGTGTTGGATTGGGTTCGAGAAAAGTACTTAAATAGAATAAATGAGCTCCTGATTGAGATCTGTGGAGATGAAGCGCCGGAATTGCGCTTCGATGTTGGCAGCAAGCCAATGGCGCAGGTACAACCTCAAGTAACAGCGGATACTTCTGGTGGCGAAACACAAGCGCCAAGCGCGGCACAGGTGTCGTCAAAAAGCACGGCACATATGCCTGTTAACGAAGTGAAAGTTGAGCCGGCTCCGAAATCTAGCGTTAAATCAAATATCAAAGAAAATTATACTTTTGATAATTTTGTCGAAGGTAAGTCTAATCAACTTGCAAAAGCTGCTGCGACGCAAGTTGCAGACAATCCAGGTTCGGCGTTTAACCCTGTATTTATATACGGCGGTACTGGCTTGGGTAAAACGCATTTATTGCACGCTGTTGGCAACGGTATTATTGATAAAAAACCAGATGCCAAAATTGTATATATGCATTCAGAGCGTTTTGTACAAGATATGGTTAAAGCGCTGCAAAACAATGCGATCGAAGACTTTAAACGTTACTACCGCAGTGTTGATGCATTGATGATTGATGATATTCAATTCTTTGCTAACAAAGAGCGCTCACAAGAAGAGTTTTTTCACACCTTTAATGCGCTGTTAGAAGGTAATCAGCAAATTATCCTGACATCAGATCGCTATCCTAAAGAAATTGAAGGTGTTGAAGATAGACTAAAATCCCGGTTTGGCTGGGGCCTAACAATTGCGATTGAACCACCTGAACTTGAAACTCGGGTGGCTATTTTGATGAAAAAGGCTCAGCAAAGTAACATCAACTTACCACACGAAGTGGCATTTTTTATCGCCAAAAAACTACGTTCAAATGTTCGAGAGTTGGAAGGGGCCTTAAACCGCGTTATCGCAAATGCCAACTTTACCGGTCGACCAATTTCAATTGAGTTTGTTAAAGAGGCGCTCAGAGACTTATTGGCGCTTCAAGACAAGCTGGTTACGATAGATAATATTCAAAGAACAGTGGCTGAGTATTATCGTATTCGCGTATCTGATTTGCTTTCCAAGCGACGCAGTCGATCTGTTGCACGACCAAGACAAGTAGCCATGGCTCTGTCCAAAGAATTAACCAACCATAGCTTGCCAGAAATTGGCGATGCGTTTGGTGGCAGAGATCATACAACGGTGTTGCATGCCTGTCGTAAAGTAAAAGAGCTTCGTGAAGAGAGCCACGAAGTAAAAGAAGATTATCAAAACTTGATCAGAACATTGTCATCTTAAGGGTTAAGTGATGCAAATAACGATAGTAAGAGAACAGTTTTTAAAGCCGTTAATGCAAGTGTCTGGCGCAATTGAGCGCAAGCACACACTACCTATTCTGTCTAATGTGCTTTTAGAAGTGAAAAATGGTGTGCTGTCTATGACGGGCACCGATCTTGAAATTGAATTAGTCGCGTCTGTCACGCTAGATAATGACACTGCGGATACGAAGTTAACATTGCCTGCGAAAAAGCTTTTAGATATTTGTAAAAGTTTACCAGATAACTCAGATCTAAACTTTAGCTCTCAGGAGCATCAGGTATTGTTAACCAGTGGAAAGAGTCGCTTTTCTTTAACCACCTTAGCAGCAGAAGACTTTCCAAACTTGGAAGAATGGCAAGGTGAAGTGGAATTTAAGCTGACACGCTTGGAGCTACGTAAGTTACTTGAAGCTACTCACTTCTCTATGGCTAATCAAGATGTTCGCTACTATTTGAACGGTATGTCATTTGAAGTGGACGGTAATGAAATAAAGACCGTTGCTACTGACGGGCACCGCCTTGCTATTGCACAGAAGCAACTTGAGCAATCTTTGGGTTCACAAAGGCAGTTGATCATCCCTCGTAAAGGGGTGTTAGAAATAATGCGTTTGCTGCCAGCAGATGACGAAGAGTTGACTATACAATTTGGTGCAAACCACTTTCGTATTATTGATCAAGAAGTTATTTTTACTAGTAAGCTGGTCGATGGTCGCTTTCCTGACTATCGTCGAGTGCTACCACGCGGTGGTGATAAATTGGTTATTGCTAACCGAGAATGGCTGCGTAGTGCGTTTCAACGTGTTTCCATCTTATCCAACGAGAAGTTCAGAGGGGTTAGACTTAACCTCAGCAGTGGTGTATTGAAGATAAGTGCAAACAACCCTGAGCAAGAACAAGCAGAAGAAACGGTAGAAGTAAACTATCAAGGCGAAGACTTGGAAGTTGGTTTTAACGTTTCATATCTGTTAGACGTATTGAATACTTTGAAAACAGAGGATGTTCAGTTTACGTTGGCAGACTCGAACAGCAGTGCCTTAATTGAAGGCAGTGGTGAGGATGATGCGATGTACGTAGTAATGCCAATGCGCCTATAGAAGGGCGCTTATGAGTTTGACACATTTTAGCCTCAATGATTTCCGTAACATTGAGGCGATTTCTATTTCCCCTTCAAAAGATCTAAATTTAATACTGGGCCAAAACGGCAGTGGCAAAACTAGTCTGTTGGAAGCCATTTATTTTTTGTCTAGCGGCCGCTCTTTTCGTACCAACAAGCACAAATTAATGATCCGCAATAGCCAAGAAAAATGTATTGTTCATGGTAAAAAACAATTACATAACTTGTCTATACCAATCGGTATTAGCAAAGATCAAAGTGGTGATACTCAGCTTCGTATTCAAGGTCAAGCCAGTAGACGAATAGCTGAATTAGCGCAAATTCTACCGGTGCAAGTAATCACACCTGAAAGCTATGAGTTGTTTTTTGGCGGACCAAAAGAGCGAAGGAAGTTTTTAGATTTGGGTGTGTTCCACGTGGAACATTTGTTTTTTGATGTATGGAAAAGCTTTAATAAAGTACTCAAGCAGAGAAATGCTTTGCTAAAAAGTAAGCCTGTAAATTGCGTAGAACAAATTAAGTTTTGGGACAAGCAGTTTGTTGAGATGGCTGAACAAATAAATATCTATCGAAAAACGTATATAAGTAGGTTTGAAGGCTATTTTTTTGATAAGATAGGGGGGATTAGCCCTGTGTTTGAAGGCCTTGAAGCTCGTTACGATGCGGGTTGGAAAGGGGAACTGGCAGAAGTACTTCAATCACAGCTTGAGCGAGATTTAAAACTTGGTTATACAAGCCGAGGCCCACATAAAGCGGACTTTAATTTTAAAGTACATGGTCACAATGTTGAAGGGATCATGTCCAGAGGCCAACTCAAGCTGTTACTTTATGCGCTCAAGATTACACAGAATAATTTAATTGAACAAGAGACTGAAAAACAGTCGATATTGCTAATCGATGATTTACCATCTGAACTGAGCTCTGAAACATTGGAGTGTGTTGCTAAGCTACTTGCAAGTTGCAACTCTCAGCTATTTATTTCAGCAATCAGTTCAGACAGTTTAACGCCTGTTGTGGAACGGCTCGATAAAGATATTGAGATGTTCCACGTGGAACATGGTCGTTTAATAACAAATTAATTGGAATTAACCATGTCTGATAATTATGATTCATCCAGTATTAAAGTACTGAAGGGATTGGACGCTGTAAGAAAGCGTCCAGGAATGTATATCGGCGACACTGATGATGGAACTGGATTACATCACATGGTCTTCGAAGTTGTTGATAACTCAATCGATGAAGCTTTAGCTGGGTATTGTGACGACATCTTCGTTACTATTCATACTGATGGCTCTGTTTCTGTACGAGACAATGGTCGCGGAATACCAACTTCAATTCACCCTGAAGAAGGCGTATCAGCTGCTGAAGTTATCATGACTGTACTACATGCTGGTGGTAAGTTTGATGATAACTCATATAAAGTATCTGGTGGTTTGCACGGGGTAGGTGTTTCTGTTGTTAATGCACTTTCTGAAAAACTACAATTAACTATCCGCCGTGATGGCCAAGTGCATCAACAAAAGTACACAATGGGTGTACCAGATGCTCCTTTGGCTGTGATTGGTGAAGCTGAGTCGACAGGAACTGAACTGAGGTTTTGGCCAAGCCCGGAAACATTCTCAGATATTAACTTCCATTATGACATTCTTGCAAAACGTCTTCGCGAGTTATCATTCTTAAACTCTGGTGTCAGTATCATTCTGACGGACGAGCGTGAAGAAAATAAACAGGACCACTTTAAATATGAAGGTGGTATCCAAGCTTTTGTTGAATACCTTAACCGCAAAAAAACGCCAGTACATCAGAGTGTTTTTCACTTCACAACTGAGCGTGAAGATGGCATTAGTGTTGAAGTTTCAATGCAATGGAATGATGGTTTCCAAGAAAATATCTACTGCTTTACCAACAATATTCCACAAAGGGATGGTGGTACACACTTAGCTGGTTTCCGTGCAGCGTTAACGAGAACGTTAAACACCTATATGGAAAAAGAAGGCTTCAACAAGAAGAATAAAACCAGCGCAACAGGTGATGATGCTCGTGAAGGCCTGACAGCGGTTGTAAGTGTTAAAGTACCTGATCCTAAGTTCTCTTCTCAGACTAAAGATAAGTTGGTTTCAAGTGAAGTCAAAGGCGCTGTTGAGCAAGCTATGGCTGAAAAGCTTAATGAATTCTTACTTGAAAATCCACAGGACGCAAAAACGGTTGTTAATAAGATTGTTGATGCGGCGAGAGCCCGAGAAGCAGCGCGTAAAGCCAGAGAAATGACACGCCGTAAAGGGGTGATGGATTTGGCTGGTTTACCAGGTAAGTTGGCGGACTGCCAAGAAAAAGATCCTGCGTTATCTGAACTATATATAGTGGAGGGTGACTCGGCAGGTGGTTCTGCTAAGCAAGGTCGAAACCGTAAAAACCAAGCTATCCTGCCACTGAAAGGTAAGATCCTTAACGTTGAAAAAGCTCGCTTTGATAAAATGCTCTCTTCACAAGAGGTTGCGACGCTTATCACAGCTCTAGGTTGTGGCATTGGTCGTGATGAATATGACCCAGAAAAGCTACGCTATCACAGTATTATTATCATGACCGATGCGGATGTCGATGGGTCACACATCCGTACACTATTGCTGACTTTCTTCTATCGTCAAATGCCTGAAATCATTGAGCGCGGTTATGTATACATTGCACAGCCACCGCTTTATAAAGTTAAAAAAGGCAAACAAGAGCGTTATATTAAAGACGATCATGCTTTGACAGAGTACTTAACAACGTTAGCACTAGATGGCGCTGCGCTATATTCAAATGAAGGCGCTGCTGCAATTGAAGGTAATCGTTTAGAAAACCTAGTACACGACTATCAAAAGACTGTTGATGTAATAGGCAGACTACAGCGTAAATATCCGGCTGAAATTATGAACCGTTTAGTCTATCAACCTGAATTGGCAGAAGCTGAGTTAAGTGACGAATCAAAAGTAACAGCATGGAGTGAAGCACTGGTTGCTGACCTTATCAAGCATGACGATGATGCTACTATATTCTCTGCATCTGTAAGCTATGATGATGAGCGCCACATGTATTATCCGGTTGTAAATATTCGCCAGCATGGTGTAGATAAAGCGCATACCCTAAGTTATGACTTCATCACCTCAAAAGATTACGCTCGCATTGCCAACACTGGTAAGCAAATTGCGCATATTGTTGAAGAGGGTGGTTATATTCAACGCGGTGAGAAGACACAGCCAATTAGCAGTTTTGTAGAGGGACTGGACTGGTTGATCAATGAGTCAAAACGCGGCTTGTATACACAACGTTATAAAGGGTTGGGTGAGATGAACCCAGATCAGTTGTGGGAGACAACCATGGACCCAGATGCACGTCGTATGCTTCGCGTAACCATCGAAGATGCGATTGCTGCGGACCAACTGTTCGCAACCTTAATGGGTGATCAAGTTGAGCCGCGTCGTGACTTTATTGAGCAGAATGCACTGAGAGTAGTAAACCTAGACGTTTAAAACTGAATCTAAGCCGATGTTCAAAAAAGGAGGGGAAACCCTCCTTTTTTTCGTTTTAACGCTTAATTCTGTGCACTGCACACGGTATACTGAGCATAATTTTCAATCATTAAAACTCATTCTAGTGCCTTATCTCATAGCGCTGATTTGAGTCCCATGTACCAAATAAATATAAAAGCCAACTATGCAAAAATATGACATCAAAACCTTTCAAGGGTTGATCCTGGCTTTACAGGACTATTGGGCACAGCAAGGCTGTGTAATTGCACAACCACTGGATATGGAAGTTGGTGCGGGCACATTCCACCCGATGACTTTCCTGAAATCAATTGGCCCAGAACCAATGTCGAGCGCGTATGTTCAACCATGTCGTCGCCCAACCGACGGTCGTTATGGTGAAAACCCGAATCGCCTTCAACACTATTATCAATTCCAAGTTGTACTGAAGCCATCACCGGACAACATCCAAGAGCTTTACCTTGGCTCATTAGAGGCATTGGGTATTGATACTTTGACCCACGAAGTGCGCTTCGTTGAAGACAACTGGGAATCGCCAACACTAGGTGCTTGGGGTCTAGGTTGGGAAGTGTGGTTAAATGGTATGGAAGTGACACAGTTCACTTACTTCCAACAAGTTGGTGGCATCGAATGCTCGCCAGTGACAGGTGAAATCACCTATGGTTTAGAGCGTTTAGCCATGTATATACAAGGTGTCGACAGCATCTATGACCTTGTTTGGACAGATGGTCCTATGGGTCGCGTTACTTATGGTGACGTGTTCATGCAAAACGAAATTGAGCAATCAACTTATAACTTTGAATATGCGGATGTAGACGCGTTATTCAACCAGTTTGATCAGTGTGAAAAAGAAAGCCAAAAATTGATAGAGGCGGGCTTGCCATTACCTGCTTATGAGCAAGTAATGAAAGCTTCTCACGCATTCAACTTACTAGATGCCCGTCACGCAATTTCTGTGACAGAGCGTCAACGATATATTTTGCGTGTACGAGCATTATCTAAAGCCTGCGCGCAATCATATTTTGAAGCTCGTGAAGCACTTGGTTTCCCGCTTTGTAAGGACTGATCATGACAACTGAAAATTTACTAGTAGAAATTGGTACTGAAGAGTTACCACCAAAAGCATTGCGCAAACTAGCAGAAGCATTTGCTGAAAACGCAGCAGCAGAGATAGATGCACTAGAGCTGGCTCACCAAGGCGTGAGTTGGTATGCATCACCTCGTCGTTTAGGTATCCAAGTAAAACAACTTGAGACACAGCAAAAAGATAAAACTGTAGAGAAGCGTGGTCCAGCAATTAAAGCGGCATTCGACGCCGATGGCAACCCAACTAAAGCTGCACAAGGCTGGGCACGTGGCTGTGGTATTGAAGTTAGCGAAGCTGACAAGCTTGAAACAGAAAAGGGTGCGTGGCTGCTTCACAAGGCAACCGTAAAAGGTCAGCAAGCATCTGAGTTACTGAGTGATGTGATTGGCAAAGCACTTGCTAAGTTACCTATCCCGAAACCAATGCGCTGGGGAGCAAACAAAACACAGTTTATTCGACCTGTTCACACTGTTGCTGCGTTACTTGGTAATGAAATCATCAAAGGTGAAGTGCTTGGTAAACAGATCAGCAATGAGTTGCAAGGACACCGTTTTCATCATCCTGAGCGTATTACACTTGCCCATGCAGATGAGATATTTGACACGTTAAAGCAAGCATATGTTGTCGCTGATTACGAGGTGCGTAAAGCGCAGATCCGCACTCAAATTGAAACCGAAGCTGCAAAGCTTGGCGCCATAGTTGCGATGGATGAAGAGCTGCTTGAAGAGGTTACATCATTGGTTGAATGGCCAGTGACACTGACAGCGTCATTCGATGAAGCTTTTCTATCGGTGCCTGATGAAGCGCTTATTTATACGATGAAAGACGATCAAAAATATTTTCCGCTGTTGAACGACAAGGGAGAACTAATCAACAAGTTCTTATTTGTATCAAACATCGAGAGCAAAGATCCAAGTGTTGTGATCTCGGGCAACGAAAAAGTGGTTCGTCCACGTTTAGCGGATGCGCAGTTCTTCTTTGAAACGGATAAGAAGAAAACTTTAGAAAGTCGTTTAGAGTCTTTAGGTAGCGTATTATTCCAAAAGCAATTGGGCACTTTAAAAGATAAATCTGAGCGTATCGCAGCATTAGCGGGTTACATTGCAAAGCAATTGGGTGCAGATGAATCTTTGGCACAAAGAGCTGGCTTGCTGAGTAAAACAGACTTGATGACTGAGATGGTCATGGAGTTCACTGATGTGCAGGGCGTAATGGGTATGCACTATGCGCGCATCGATGGCGAGGCTGAAGAAGTTGCAGTCGCGCAAAATGAACAATACATGCCGCGTTTTGCTGGTGATGCGTTACCTTCAAACCCAATCAGCTTTGCAGTTGCACTAGCTGATAAGTTCGATACTCTTGTGGGAATTTTTGGGATTGGTCAAATTCCAAAGGGTGATAAAGACCCATTTGCACTTCGCCGTGCTGCCATTGGCGCATTGCGTATTATGGTAGAGAAAGAGCTACAACTTGATATCTTAGATATCGTGGCAAAAGCACAAACACTGTTTGGCGATAAGCTGACGAATGATCAGGTCGCTGAAGATGTGTTTGAATTCATGCTGGGACGATTCCGCGCTTGGTATCAAGACGAAGGGATCGGTGTTGATGTTATCCAAGCTGTGTTGGCTCGTCGTCCAGCTCAGCCAGTTGACTTTGATCGTCGTGTCAAAGCAGTTAGCCACTTCCGTACACTCGATGAAGCAGAAGCACTTGCCGCTGCCAATAAGCGTGTAAACAATATATTGGCGAAAAATAACGTCACGAGTGATGCTGCGGTATCAACAGAGTTATTGGTTGAAGAAGCTGAAAAGCAACTTGCAGAGCAGGTTGCTGCGTTGACTGAAGAACTTGCACCAGTCTATGCGCAAGGTGATTACCAGCATGCATTAACACGTTTGGCGAGTTTGCGCGAAGCGGTAGATAACTTCTTTGATAATGTCATGGTAATGGCAGATGATGAAGCTACTAAGAACAACCGCCTTGCATTGTTAAGTCAGCTAAGCCGCCTGTTTTTAAATACTGCAGATATTTCAGTATTACAAAACTAAGTGTATTGACTAAACATATTAAGCCAGCACATGCTGGCTTTTTTTATTTAGGATGATAGGTGAGAAAATTGCAAAAAACGATAGCTTTATCAATCTTAGGTGTACTGGGTTTAGTTGGGTGTACTTCGCCACAAATAAGTGGGCAGTCAAGCACACAAGTTTCAACGCCCGTTGCAAAAATGATAGACCGACCAATGTATTTACGTGGTGATTTTAGTCTTTGGGATGCTGAAGAGATTTACCAGCTTCAGCCTCAAGGCGATGGTACTTATTCAGTACGTGCACGATTTATGAGTCCAGGCAAGGTGCATGAATTTAAAATAGCCGATGGGTCATGGAGCCAAGGCTACAATTGTGGTTATCGATTCCAAAGTGTTTTAAAGCTTGGTCAACCACAGGCTGCTGATTGTCACACCATCTACAATTACTTTAGTTTTATCCCAGATAAAAAAGGTTGGTTTCGTATCACGTTTGATTATCGAGAGCCTAAAAAGCCAATGGTATTAATCCAGAGAGATTAACATCAATCTATGATCGCTCATACTTGTAAAGTGTATAGCTGCAACGCTTAGCTAGCACCGTGCTTTTGGCTCGAATTTACGGGGGCATAGGGCTTCTGAGTTAAAACGGCAAGTATTCACTTGCCGCAAAATTGGTAACTGTTATTCAGGCTTACAAGGATAATCACGAGATGCACAATTGTGCACAGACTCACCCAATACGACATGGTCTTTACCGCCGGCGATGGCATTTGTTTGTGCAGGTTTAATTGCTTGTAGATCTAGGTTTTTAATTTTTTTTGTTTTGAGTTTTAATTTCATACTATATTTCCTTTTACTTTGTTGTTTACCTATTTTGTAAACTACCTTATTACTCCATGAAATAATTCATTGTGTGTTTTTTATTACTATTTTGTTTCATTTGTGTTTATTCTCAGTTGTTGGTACTCGAGACTGGGTGAAGCAAAAGGTAGTAACAGTGTGTTCGATTAGCTCGGCTGTGGAGCACGTGAGTGCCTATTGTTTAACTTATGAGAAGTGGTAGATAACTACTTTGATAATGTCATGGTAATGCAGGTGATTAAGCTGTTAAGTCAGCTAAGTCGTCTGCTTTTAAATACTGCAGATAAATAGATTAGTGACTGAATGGTTTTTTTATTCATCCTGTCTATGAATTACAAAACCTCGAGACCATGGTATTTATTGCGTGAGAGTAGCGTTTATGAGTCTAGGAAAAGTGCAGGAATTCAAACTAGGTGACTAATCGAAGCAGGATATAACTTTGGTTGTATATTTGATGGATGATTGCTGGTGGTAGACCTAAACTAGCAAACTAACTACTTCAACCTTTCTCCCTAATAAAAAAGGGGGGGGAAAGCACACTCGATATCTGTAGTAAAAAGCACCTCACTTGTCTAATTTGACATAAAAACATCAAAAATATCAAGGTGTATAAAAGATAAGTGACAGAAAGGGCTGCAAATACAGTTTTATGATGGGAATGTAGTGAGTTCAGCTTCAATGCAAAGCTACTTGCCCTTTTTTAACAGGTATCGATAAGGTGATGAATCTATCTCTTTCGCGACTAAGGTATGATCCATAAACTCGCAGAAGCTGGGTATATCTCGAGTAGTTGATGGGTCGTCTGCCAATATCAATAACGTTTCGCCATGATTCATCTTTCTAACCATACCTCTGATCATCATAACGGGCTCAGGACAGCGCAGCCCGACGGCATCTAAGGTATGATCTGTATTATCAAAATTCATAAAGCGCCTCTGGCCAATATCAAAACATCTATTCTAACGTGGTACATACGCCGATTTAAAGGGGTTAATTTAAAATGTTGCGGATTCTTTGACGTAGGATAGATAATAAAAGGCAAAGCCACTGTTCATGACTTTGCCTTGGTCACCAAGTTGAAATTGGCTATGACAACAAGCGTGTTAGCTCACGCGCTCAAATACTGTCGCAATACCTTGTCCTAAACCTATACACATTGTAGCTAAGCCATATTTGGCATCTTTCTCTTCCATGATATGAATGAGTGATGTGCTGATCCGCGAGCCTGAACAGCCAAGCGGGTGGCCCAGTGCAATAGCCCCACCATTTAAGTTCACTTTTTCGTCTGCGACGTCGAGTAGACCAAGATCTTTCATGACTGGTAGCGATTGGGCTGCAAATGCTTCATTGAGTTCAATTACATCTAAGTCTTCGACACGGATCCCTGCTTGCTTCAGAGCTTTTTGGCTGGCAGGTACTGGACCATAACCCATAATTGAAGGATCACAACCGGCAACTGCCATTGATTTAACTCGAGCCCGAATAGTCAAACCAAGCGATTTGGCTTTGCTTTCGCTCATGACTAACATTGCAGATGCGCCATCTGACAACGCAGAAGATGTACCCGCAGTCACTGTACCACTGGCCGGATTGAATACCGGACGTAGCTGGCTTAAACCTTCAAGGCTAGTTTCAGGGCGGATCACTTCATCATGTTCTACTAATACAGGAGCGCCGTTTTCGTCATGTCCTTCGGTCGGTAAAATTTCTTTTGCAAAACGACCTTCAACACTTGCCGCATGTGCACGTTGATGTGAACGTACCGCAAATGCATCTTGCTGCTCTCGATTAATGCCGTGAAGCGTTGCAAGATATTCAGCGGTTAGACCCATGACGCCAGCAGCTTGGGCTACCGAGGTTGAGAGGCCTGGGTGAAAGTCTACGCCATGCGTCATAGGGACATGGCCCATATGCTCGACACCACCGATAAGGTAGGTATCACCAGCACCGGTCATAATTGCGCGGGCAGCATCGTGCAGTGCTTGCATTGAAGAGCCACAGAGTCTGTTTACGGTAACAGCAGGTACAGAGTGAGGAATACCAGCAAGAAGCGCAGCGTTACGAGCCACATTAAAACCTTGCTCTAGTGTTTGTTGCACACAGCCCCAATAAATATCATCAATGGAATCTGGCGCAACTTGCGGGTTACGATCGAGTAAACCTTTCATAAGGTGTGCACTTAGATCTTCGGCACGACGATGTTTAAATACACCACCTTTGGAGCGACCCATAGGGGTACGAATACAATCTACGATAACTGCATGTTCCATGTTACTGGCCCTCCACTTGATAGAACACTTTGCCTTCTGCCGCCCATGCGCGTGTTTGCTCAGACACCTGATAGATTTCACCTAAGTTGGCATATTTGTCTGCCATAGCAACAAACTCACTTAATCCCACTTGGTCTAAGTAGCGGAATACACCGCCTCTAAATGGAGGGAAACCAATACCATAAATTAATGCCATATCAGCCTCTTGTGGCGAAGCGATAATGCCTTCTTGCAAACACAAGAGTACTTCATTAATCATCGGAACCATGCAGCGTTCGATGATCGTTTGCTTGTCAAATTGCTGTGCGTCATCACAAATTTGGGTTAATAGTGCAAGGGCTTCAGGATCTTTGCTTTTCTTCAAGCGACCTTTTCTGTCTGGTGCGTATTGATAAAAGCCTTTTTGATTTTTTTGTCCAAAGCGCTCTGCATTAGCCAGCAGGGCAACAGGGTCTTTATCTTGGCGTGCCATACGTGTCGGGAAGCCATCCGCCATGACACCTGTACAGTGGTTTGCAGTATCTATACCGACAACATCGAGCAGGTAAGCTGGGCCCATTGGCCAACCAAACACATTTTCCATGACTTTATCGATTTGGCTGAAATCAGCCCCTTCGACGACTAACTTGCTAAATCCAGCAAAGTAAGGGAATAGGACCCGATTTACAAAAAAGCCTGGGCAGTCATTAACAACAATTGGTGATTTACCAAGCTTAAGGGCATAGTCCACAACAGCAGCAACGGTGTCATCTGTGGTTTTTGCACCACGGATAATTTCAACCAGTGGCATTTTAGGTACTGGATTAAAGAAATGCATACCACAGAAGTGCTCAGGGTTTTCAAGTGCTGTGGCCAACTCGTCAATGCGGATAGTCGAGGTATTTGAAGTCAGTACTGTGCCTTTAGGTAGTTGTTTCTCTAACTCTGCCAGTACGGCTTTTTTAATTTGTGGGTTTTCGACAACAGCTTCAACTATGATGTCTGAGTTTTCTAAATCACGCTCGTTTAACGTGGGCTTAATTTTTCCAAGCGTGGCGACCATCTTCTCTGTTTTCATATGACCGCGCTTTACTTTTTTGCCCAATAAACTAGCGGCTTCACCCATGCCTAAATCAAGCGCACCTTGATTAATGTCTTTCATGACAATCGGTGTACCTTTGTACGCAGATTGGTAAGCGATACCGCCACCCATAATTCCTGCGCCTAATACCGCGGCTTGTTGAATATCAAGCTGGCTGGCTTTTGCTTGTTTTTTTGCAACACCTTTAATGTACTGATCGGCCAAGAAGATACCTGTTTGCGCAGCTGCTTCTTTGGTTTTAGCAAGTTTAGCAAAGTTAGCGTTTTCAATTGCCATAGCTTCAGCACGGGTATGGTTCGCTGCTGCCTTGATGGTTTTAACCGCCATCACGGGCGCAGGGTAATGGCCTTTGGTTTTAGCCAAGACCATGCCTTCAGCCATTGCAAAGCTCATACCTTGTTCCACGCGATTCATTTTCAGTGGTTCAAGTTTAAGCTGGCGCTTTACTTGCCAGTTCAGCTTACCATCAATGGCCTGTTGTAATGTTTTAGTGGCGGCATCGAGGAGCTTGTCAGCTTCAACAACTGCATCTAATGCACCCACTTTGAAGGCATCTGGCGCGCGGTTTTCTTGACCTGTCGAAAT
This sequence comes from Pseudoalteromonas sp. Of7M-16, assembly GCF_022347805.1. Taxonomy (NCBI): domain Bacteria; kingdom Pseudomonadati; phylum Pseudomonadota; class Gammaproteobacteria; order Alteromonadales; family Pseudoalteromonadaceae; genus Pseudoalteromonas; species Pseudoalteromonas sp. Of7M-16. The sequence goes on from NZ_JAKRFY010000033.1 coordinate 45,776, forward strand.
CCAAGTCATGGCGTTATCGGCACCGATAATTCGCGGCAGTCTCACTGTGCCACCAAAACCAGGCATGATCCCAAGCTTGACTTCTGGCAAGCCAATTTTAGCATTTGGTGTTGCGATACGATAATCAGTAGCAAGTACCCACTCACAACCACCACCAAGTGCTAAGCCGTTTATAGCTGACAAGGTTGGAAATGGTAAGTCTTCAATTGCATCGAAAACGTCGGTCGCTTCTTTGATCCAAGTGACGAGCTCTTGCTCAGGGCGATTGAAGGTTGGTAAAAATTCATAGATATCGGCACCAACAATAAAGTGGTCTTTATCACTGGTAAAAATTAGGCCTTTTACATCATCACGTGTGCTGAGTTCAGCTAGTGCTTTGGCACAATCTTGTAGGGTTTGCTGAGATAGTTTGTTGACCGAACCGGGTAGACAAAACTTAAACTCAGCGATGTTGCCTTTGCAAAAATCAACGACAAAGGACTCGCTCTTGATTAACATACTTGTTCTCCGTGACACTGGTACGATGAGTTGTCATTTCATCCAGTGTGGCGTCTTTATTTGAAAATTGCAATGAAAAATTTACCGCAGATTTACTGTAAAGCATAAATTGGGATGTTAAGGTGGCTAAGTGCATAGATTGGGCTAAGGTGTTTTAAGGTTTGCGCATTCAGTTTATTTAAACCTTCAATCATGCATAACTTGATTCGAGCAGAGCTAGCGCTCAGCTTCTCTCTGCTATTAAGCAGTAAAGTTAAGGAATGAACTCAGTGTATTGTATTTAAGTCATGATATTAAAAATATGCTGGGTCAAGATATACAACGCATTTATGTAAAGCATAGGTCGCCATGAAATTACGGATCTCTCGGTTTTTTAGTACGGGTATGTGCGCTTTTTTCACTTTGTTAAGTGCCCAAGGGTACGCGCAAAAGCCCCATCAAGATTTTATTCAAGCAGAACGTGTTGCTTGGTCAGGAAACTATAAGAAATTTAAACAAACGCTCGACGAACTCGATCACCCTTTGAAACCCTATGTTGAGATGACATTCTATAAACGTCATCCAAAACTAAAGTATCAAGAAGAGATTTCACGCTTTTTATCTGTTTATGATCACACGCCGCTAGATTGGCCGCTTCGTAAAAGCTGGCTGAACTATTTAAAGCGCCGCGGTAAAAAAGCACTATTTATTGAGCATTATCAAGACACCAGTAACGCAGAACTAAAATGTACTTACTTGCAATTTCAATTGGATTTGGGGGCACCTAAAAAAGCTATTTTAGATCAGGTAGCGCCATTGTGGGTGGTAGGAAAGTCTCAACCAAAAGCGTGTGACAGGCTTTTCTCCCAGTGGCAAAAAGCTGGGTATCGTGACCAAGCGTTAATTTGGGAGCGCATTACCAAGGCGGCGCAGGGCGGGCAGACGTCATTGATAAAATACCTCAAAACCTTATTACCAAGGCGAGAGGCATATCTCGCCGACTTATACGTGGCTGTACGCAGAGATCCCAGTGCATCAGCGGGGCTATATCGCTATAAAAATCGCAATCAAAAGGAAAGTGAAATAGCGGTATATGGTGTGCGCCGATTGATTTGGCGCGATCCTAAGTTGGCACTACGTGCGTGGGATAAGCTACAGGGGATGTTTGAGTTCAGTCAGGCGCAAAAAGACAGTGTCGCATATCGATTTGCCTTGGCGCTGGCATCAAAGGGCCATGAAGAAGCTCGATTCTGGCTAAATAAAGTACCCGCTGAGCAGCAAGACGTTAAGTTACGCCAGTGGCTAATGAGTAACATGTTAAAAGAGCAAGATTGGGCTGGCATAGCAGCGCTTTTTACTGGTATGGACAATCTAAGCAATGGGCAGACCTATTGGCTCGGCTATAGCTATTTCAAACGCGGTGACAATGCTAAGGCAACCGCGCTGTGGCAGGAATTGGCGACAAAGCGAGATTACTACGGCTTTTTAGCCGCTGCACGATTAGATTTACCCCCTTCAATGAATACTCAGTCTCTGGATGTCAATGAGCAAACCTTGGCGAGTGTGTCTCAAGCTCCTGGCTTTAAACGAGCAAAAGCCTTGTATGAGCTCGAACGCTTTACACAAGCGCGCAGAGAATGGAACTATCTAACCAATACATCCAGTACCGAAGAAAAGCTTGCAGCATCAATGCTGGCTGCTGAATTAGATTGGTACGATAGCACTATTTATACCTTGGCACAGATCAAGGCATGGAACTATGTTGATCTGCGCTTTCCGATGGCATTTGATAACTTGTTTGAACGTTATAGTGAAAGAAACCGTGTCGATTTAGCATGGAGCTATGCCGTTGCTCGTCGCGAGAGTAGCTTCGCTCCTGATGCTAGATCTTCGGCTGATGCTTACGGTTTGATGCAACTTTTACCGAGCACAGCAAGATATGTAGCGAAAACGCGAGTGTCTAAAAAACAACTGATGAAGCCTGCGACGAATATTCGCCTTGGCACGGACTACTTGGAGTATTTGAAGCGTAAAACCAAAGGGAATGAGATATTGGCGACAGCGTCATACAATGCGGGTTATCACCGCGTAAAACGCTGGATCCCCAGTGAAGCGATGCCGGCAGAACTATGGATCGAACTGATCCCCTATCGAGAAACTCGAGATTATGTCAAAAATGTCATGGCATATCGTCAGGTATATCACACTAAATTAGGACGGGAAGGGAATGTATTGGCAGGGATCTTGGATATGAATATAGGCGGCAAACGTTAAATATGGCTGTTAAAGCAGTCGCTTCAAAGGGTTGGCATGGCATCGTTTTTGCGACGGTGCTATGTTAGACTCAGTTATAAATAATTTGAATAAATATGGGTACACTGTGGACACATTAGCAAACTTGTATGCAGAGCATATCACCACGCTTCAGGCGCGCACAAAAACCATCGTTGAACGTGAGGGCTTAGATGGTCTTGTCATTCATTCAGGCCAAGCTAAACGTCAGTTTTTGGACGACATGTATTATCCATTTAAGGTTAACCCTCAATTTAAAGCCTGGTTACCGGTCATCGATAACCCGCACTGCTGGCTGGTGGTTAATGGCACAGATAAACCCAAATTGATTTTCTACCGTCCTGTGGATTTTTGGCACAAAGTGCCTGATGAACCAAGTGACTTTTGGGCTGACTATTTTGATATTACGCTATTAGTGCACCCGGAGCAGGTCGAAAAATTACTCCCTTACGACAAAGAAAAGTTTGCTTATATTGGTGAGTATTTAGAAGTTGCACAAGCATTGGGCTTTGGGCAAATGAACCCAGAGTCGATAATGAACTATTTGCACTATCATCGTGCATACAAAACCCAATATGAAATGACGTGTTTACGTGAAGCAAATCGAATCGCTGTACTTGGCCACAAGGCGGCAAGAGATGAGTTTTATGCGGGAGGCTCTGAGTTCTCTATTCAGCAAGCTTATCTGAATGCAACATCACACATGGAGAATGATACTCCTTACGGTAATATTGTTGCTCTGAATAAACATTGTGCGATTTTGCACTACACGCATTTTGAACGTCAGGCGCCGAGCGAGCACCTGTCATTCCTTATCGATGCCGGCGCAAACTTTAACGGCTATGCATCAGATATTACGCGAACATATGACTTTGCAAAGCAGGGTCAGTTTGCTGAAATGGTCGATGCCCTCAATCAACATCAGATAGCGCTGGGTAATGCACTTGAGCCAGGTAAATTGTACGGTGACCTACATATTGATTGCCACCTGCGCATGGCACAGATCCTAGCGGACTTCAAAGTGGTTAATCTAAGTGCTGAGCAAATCGTAGAGAAGGGTATTTCTTCAACTTTCTTCCCGCATGGGCTTGGGCATCATATTGGATTACAAGTGCATGATATGGGAGGGTTTATGGCAGATGAACAAGGCACACATCAAGCGCCGCCTGAAGGTCACCCATTCCTGCGTTGTACAAGGCGTATTGAAGCGGGCCAAGTGTTTACCATTGAGCCAGGTTTATACTTTATAGACTCTTTGCTTGGTGACTTAGCGAAGAGCGAGCATACTCAGCATGTAAACTGGGACAAAGTTGAGGAATTCAAACCTTATGGCGGGATCCGTATTGAAGATAACATTATTGTTCACCAAGACCGCTTAGAAAATATGACACGAGCGTTGAACTTAGACTAATCATCAAAGTTTATCTTTTTACGAGTGAATGGCCACTCAAGCTGTTTTATCAAGAGGAGTCGTGAGGCTCCTTTTTGTTAGAAAATAATTTATGTCTGAATATAAAATCCCCACTGAAACCATCTCTCATCACGAAGAGATTAAAAAAAGTACTTTTTTGGTACATGTCGCGCATACGCCTACTGTTGAAGCCGCCAAGGCATTTATTCGCAGCATTAATGAGACATACCCCGATGCGCGTCACAATTGTTGGGCGCACGTGGCAGGTGCTCCTGGGGGGAGTCATGTATTGGGCTTCTCTGATGATGGTGAGCCAAATGGGACTGCTGGCAAGCCTATGTTGAATGTCTTAATGGGTTCTGGCATCGGTGAGATTACGGCGGTGACAACGCGTTATTTCGGTGGCATTAAACTTGGTACAGGCGGGCTGGTTCGCGCTTATGGTGGCACACTCAATAATGCTCTAAGTATATTGCCTACAACTTTGAAAGTACCCGCAGCGCTGTTAGTCGGCAACTCCGACTATGCACTGCAAGGGGTAATAGAACAACATTTGGCTAGCCAATATCAAATATTGAGTATTCAGCATGAGTTTACAGCAAACATTGGTTGGAGAATTGAAATTGACGCACGTGAAGCTAAAACGGCAATAAAGTCTATTTTCGATCTTACCCATGGCAGTGTGGCCATGAAGATACAAAAGTAATTGCTTTGTAGGGTAATGAGGTTTACTAACGTCTAAGTGTATAAGACAATCAGATCTAATCATAACAACAAGCGATCTGCGTTATGCAATTTCGTACCATCATAAAAATACTCGGTCAATTAGTCGCACTGTTTAGCTTGACTATGGTACCACCGGCACTGGTCTCTTTGATTTACAAAGATGGTGGAGGTGTACCATTTGTTTTGGCCTTTATCTTTAGCGTTTTAATTGGCTTAATGGCCTATTACCCAAACCGCAAAGAACGCGGAGAACTCAAAGCCCGCGAGGGCTTTTTAATCGTGGTTTTATTTTGGTTAGTACTGGGCTCGTTTGCATCGGTCCCACTGATCTTCCTCGATGAACCTAACTTATCCTTTGCTGATGCCGTTTTTGAAGCCTTTTCAGGGCTGACAACGACAGGCGCAACTGTTTTGACCGGGATTGAATACTTACCCAAATCGGTGCTGTTTTATCGTCAGCAATTACAATGGCTCGGCGGTATGGGGATCATTGTACTCGCGGTTGCTGTGCTGCCTATGCTTGGTGTTGGTGGCATGCAGCTCTATAGAGCTGAAACACCGGGTCCAGTCAAAGACTCAAAAATGACGCCGCGTATTGCCGACACCGCAAAACACCTTTGGTATATTTATGTGGCGTTAACTGCGGCATGTACACTGGCGTATAAGGTTGCGGGCATGGGGTGGTTTGACGCTATTTGCCATGCTTTTGCGACCATTGCCATCGGTGGTTTTTCTACGTATGACGCGTCGATTGGTCACTTTGATAGCCCGATGATTAACTTTATCTGTGTGGTGTTCTTGCTCATTGCGGCGATTAATTTCTCGCTGCATTATGCGGCGGTGGCAAGTCGCAGTGTGCGAGCATATTTACGCGACCCTGAGTTCAAAGTCTTTCTGTTTATTCAACTGGCGCTGGTGGTAATTTGTTTTGCGGTATTATCCTCAAATCAGGTGTATAGCGATGGTGATGAGACGTTAGATCATGCTTTATTCCAAGCGGTTTCAATCAGTACTACTGCGGGATTTGCGACAGATAGCTTTTCCGCTTGGCCGTTATTTTTACCAATTTTATTGATTTTCTCGAGTTTTATTGGTGGCTGTGCAGGGTCAACTGGTGGGGGCATGAAAGTCGTGCGCGTATTCTTACTTTATCTACAAGGGATCCGGGAGCTAAACCGCTTGGTACACCCCAGAGCGATTTACTCGATAAAGTTAGGGAGAAAAGCGTTACCAGACAAGGTTGTTGAAGCTGTATGGGGTTTTTTCTCAGCTTATGCCTTGGTATTTGTGATCATTATGATAGCACTCCTCGGTACTGGGCTTGATAACATTACTGCGTTTTCCGCGACTGCTGCGTGCCTAAACAACTTAGGTCCCGGGTTAGGTGATGTAGCGGCCCACTATGGAGATATTACAGATACAGCTAAATGGATATTAACTCTGGCCATGGTGTTTGGTCGTTTAGAAATATTTACTCTCCTAGTGTTATTTACTCCTACATTCTGGCGTGGCTAAACTGACCACTTGCCTGTTTATTTTACCAAGGCGAGAAATGCCTTGGTAAAATAATCTTGTTTAAACTTCTTTTAAATGACGCCCCGCCCAAAAGTCTGACTGCGCCAGTGCAAACCCATTATCTAGTGTGAAACCGCACTAGAAAGTTAAAGTTTTTGTCTGTGGAGACGATAATTCATAGTAATTGTGCGATGGCGTCATAAATTGGCGTCATACTGCTAAAATAAACAATGGAAGCGTTAGAGGTATTTGGCATGACTATAAATGAGCTGGCAGAAAATCGTTTGCAGGTATTACAGATGCGAGCGGGCAGTATTGTAGATATGGAGATTGTATTGCCAGCAAATCGCAAACGGATAAAAACCGAGTTTGTAGGAGCACTTGAAAACCAGTTTATCATTCTTAACCAACCTAGCCATCAACGCTTAGGTGCTGCTTTGGACTATGTCAAAGAAGGCACTGAAGTGATTGTTCGCGCTTTGCCTGAGGAAGGAGAGGGGCAAATTATCGCATTTAAAGAGACCATTAAAGCGGTGACGACTCATCCAGCTCGACTCATCTATCTTTTTTATCCCAATGAGGTTCAAACTTATAAGCTGAGAGCACAAACTCGCATTCCGACTTTGATCCCTGCGGTACTCAGTGTTGAGGGGAAAAGTGAGGTGGGTGTGATCAAAGACATCTCATTGGCTGGCTTGATGTTTGATGTACAAAAAACGCATTTGCCGGATGATTTAAAAGAGCTGACCTGCGAGATTTTAATCGAAGGAAAAGGTGCACAAAAATCGACGTTGACTGGTAAAGTTTGCCGTGTCAAAGAAAGCAATGAAGACACGGTCTCATTGGGTATACACCTAGAAAGTCAGGATGAAAAAGTACAGGCAATATTAAAAGACTATTTGATTGATATTTCTGCGCTGGGCCACGAATAATAGATGGTGGATGATGGCATTATGGTGTAAAACCGGAAATGCCATAAAGCACCAATTAAACAAATAGTGCACTGACTTGGAAGAGCTTTTCTACAACGCCAATTTGCTTTTTATCAATCAAGAACATGATCACATGGTCGCCAGATTCAATAACAGTATGGTCGTGCGCGATCAGTACCTCAGAATCCCGAACAATGGCACCTATGGTTGTGCCATGGGGCAATTTAATATCTCGGATCGCCCGTCCCACGACTTTGGACGTATTTTCGTCGCCGTGTGCAACAGCTTCGATGGCCTCCGCCGCGCCCTTACGAAGAGAGTAAACGTTGACAATATCACCGCGGCGCACATGTGTCAGTAGTGCTGAAATAGTGGCTTGCTGCGGCGAAATGGCAATGTCTATTTCGCCCCCTTGGACGAGGTCAACATACGCACTACGCTGGATAAGCACCATCGTTTTTTGAGCTCCCATGCGCTTTGCGAGCATAGCAGCCATAATATTAGCTTCATCGTCGTTAGTGACAGCGATAAAGACGTCCACTTGCTCAATATGTTCCTCAGAAAGTAGCTCTTGATCAGAGGCGTCACCACAGAAAACAACGGTATTGTCTAGCATCTCAGAAAGTTGAGAAGCACGGCTGTGATTGCGTTCAATGAGTTTAACACTATGGTTTTTCTCCAGTGATCGAGCCAAACCTGCACCGATATTACCACCGCCGGCAATCATAATTTTTTTGTATGACTGCTCAAGTTTTTGCAGCTCATTCATTACGGCGCGAATGTGCTTTGTTGCGGCGATAAAAAACACTTCATCATCTGCTTCAATAACTGTGGTGCCTAGGGGCTTGATAGCTTTGCCCTGACGGTAAATTGCCGCCACTCGAGTGTCTACGTTAGGAATATGTTCTTTCAAAGCTGAGAGTGCATAGCCAACTAGTAGACCACCGTAATAGGCTTTCACGGCGACTAAAGAGAGCATGCCATCGGCAAACTGCAGTACTTGTAATGCACCAGGATAATCAATTAGGCGGCGAATATACTTGGTCACCAGTTGCTCAGGAGCAATATAATGATCGACAGGTAAATCGTCGTTATGAAACAATTTTTCGCGATAGTCCAAGTATTGCTCGGAACGGATCCGAGCAATTTTTGTGGGCGTATTGAAAATACTATAGGCGACTTGGCAGGCAACCATGTTCACTTCATCTGAACTGGTTACGGCAATGATCATATCAGCATCTTCGGCACCTGCCTGCCTGAGCACTTCAGGGTGGGCACTGTGTCCATTGACACCTTGCAAATCATACTTGTCTTGTAACTCTCGAAGGCGTTCACCATCGATATCGACAACGGTAATTTCGTTTTGTTCACCGACTAAGTTTTCTGCGAGGGTGCCGCCGACTTGCCCAGCGCCTAAAATAATGATTTTCATAGCTCAAACTTACAACGATTATTGTTTTTGTATCTTGGCGTAATAGAAGCCGTCCGTGGTACCTGGCAACAATTGTAAGCCGGGTTTTTCAATCTTATCTTCAGAGTGCAGTGCAATATGTAGCGCATCACCAGTACGATTTAAGAAAGCGCTGATCTGCTGGTGGTTTTCTTGCGGCAGTACTGAGCAAGTGGCATACACTAAGGTTCCACCCGGCTTAAGCAGTGGCCAAATCTCATCGAGTATTTTAGCCTGCAGGGCTGCCAACTCATCGATGTCAGTCGCTCGTCGTAGCCACTTTATATCTGGGTGGCGGCGGATCACACCTGTTGCTGAGCAAGGTACATCCAGGAGGATACGATCAAATAATTCGCCTTGCCACCAATTGTTCGGTTCGTCTGCAAGGCCATGCACACAGTCTGCTTCTAAAGAGAGCCTATTGAGGTTATCTGCCACACGTTCCAAGCGTTTTTCATCGGCATCTAAAGCGGTTACTTTGGCATCTGCGAGCTCTAAAATATGGCAAGTTTTACCGCCAGGTGCTGCGCAGGCATCGAGAATGTTATCGCCATCTTGTGGTGCTAATAATCGCGCTGCCATTTGCGCCGCTGCATCTTGAACTGAGCATGCGCCCTGCGCAAAATCAGGTAGCTTTGTGACATCGACTGGGTGCGTTAGTAGAATGCCGTCTTCGTATTCATTGTAAAGCGTATGGTCGATCTCAGCTTTATCAAGGCGTGCAGAATATGCTTGAGCATGATCGTGGCGCTGATTGACTCGCAACCACATTGGGGCTTGCTTTTGGTTTGCTTCAAGGATCTCAGTCCAAGAATCAGGATAAGCGGCTTGTAGCTTTTTAATGAACCAACTTGGGTGATTATACTGACATACTAAGATGTCATTGGCACTTTGTTCTAGGGTTGTTTGCTGGCGTTGAAAGTTACGCAGCACCGCATTGACTAGGCCTTTCATGCCGGGCGCACCCAAAGGTTTTAGCGCGTTCACCGTTTCTGCAACTGCGGCATGTGCAGGAACACGCATATGCTGAAGCTGATAAATTCCCACGTATAGCAAAAACTGAAAGACCCTGCGCTTACCGCGCAAAGGTTGCTCTAGTAATTGCTGGCAGTAGTTTTCAAGGCTAGGTAAATAACGCAGTACGCCGTAACATATTTGTTGAAGCAACGCACGGTCCTTTGGCGGTAGCTTTTGGCTAGCATAAGGAAGTTGTGTACTGAGCGAGTTGCCTTTATCAACCACTTGGAATAGCGTTTGTGCTGCTAGTGCGCGTACATTCGCCATTATGCACCCACCTTGTTACCAGGAGTAACCCAGTCAGCACGACCGTTTAAAAAGTCTTGTGCAGACATTGGTTTTTTCCCTTGCGGTTGCAACTGGGTTATTTGTAAAGCATGGGTACCACACGCAATAACGATACCTTGTTTATCTGCACGCAATACAGTGCCAGCTTCCCCTTGCATGTCGATGACATCGGCCTGCCAGATTTTTACTGTTTGAGACTGCATTTGTGTAAAACACATAGGCCAAGGGTTAAACGCACGAATGTTTCGTTCAATTTGTGTCGCGTCCATATTCCAGTCGATATCGGCTTCTTGCTTTGACAGTTTTTGTGCATAATTTGACAATGCATCATCTTGTACCTTCGGTGTTACTTCACCGGCTGCCAAATTATCTAGAGTTTCAACTAACGCTGATGGGCCCAACTCCGCCAGTTTTGCATACAAGCTGGCACTGGTTTCATTTACGTCAATTGGACAGGTGGCGATATGTAGCATATCTCCTGTATCTAATCCTTCATCCATCTGCATGATGGTCACACCGGTTTCTTTATCACCAGCCCAAATTGCACGTTGGATAGGGGCTGCGCCTCGCCATCTAGGCAAAATGGATCCATGTACATTGAGGCAACCTAACTTAGGCGTTTCAAGGATTGCTTTTGGTAACAAGAGACCATAGGCGACAACAACCATGACATCTGCGTTTAGCGCAGCCAATTGTGCAGCCGCTTCCTCATTTTTGAGTGAAGCAGGTTGAAGAACGGGCAGTTCATGTTCTAAGGCGAGTGTTTTTACTTCACTGGCTTTAAGTTTCTTCCCGCGACCAGCTGGTTTGTCTGGTGTGCTGTAAACTGCAACGACTTCGTGATGAGAGTCGAGCAATGCTTGAAGGTGGCGTGCAGCAAAATCTGGCGTGCCCGCAAATACTATACGCAAAGGGTTATTCACGAATAAATTGTCCAATTAATAAATAAATGATTATGCTTTTGCCGCAAGGCGGGCTTCTTTTTCTATTTTCTTTTTAATGCGCTGGCGCTTAAGTGGCGACAAGTAATCAATAAAAAGTTTGCCTACTAGGTGGTCTAATTCATGTTGCACACAATTAGAAAGCAGCTCTTGTGCGTCAAACTGATATTCCTCACCGTGCTCATTAAGTGCTTTGACTGTGACTTTTTCAGCGCGATCTACTTTTGCATATGAATAAGGGACAGACAGACATCCCTCTTCGCACACCATGTTCCCCTCAGATGCGATAATCTCAGGGTTTATTAATACGTACGGCTCGTTGCGCTCTTCTGAAACATCGATGACCACAATACGTTGATGAATATCAACTTGTGTTGCTGCTAAACCAACACCATTTTCATCATACATAGTCTCTAACATGTCTTTGACGATTTGACGAATTTCATCATTTACTTCTTCAACGGGCTTTGCAATTGTACGCAAACGCTCATCTGGAAATTTAAGCACTTCTAACTTTGCCATGGATACCTTTTACAGTCGTTATAAATGGGGTAATGTATGCTCTTATTTTAGCCATTCACGTTCCCCTTTAACAGGTTTTGGTGGATAATATCTAAAAATAACTCAAGGAATTCGGAATGAAATCTCAAATTGCAGCCTTAATAATGGCAGCTGCAGCTGTATTCCCTGCTATTGCCGACACATTAACGGTTAAATCTGATGCGCCCAAGCGATATGTTGTGAAAAAGGGGGATACGCTTTGGGATATCTCGAGTTTATATTTGAATAGTCCATGGAAGTGGCCTGAGTTATGGCAGCAAAACCCTCAAATTAATAATCCACATCTAATTTATCCTGGAGATATTTTATCTCTCGGGGTAGATGAGCATGGGAATCCGGTATTAATTATCGATAAAGGGGTAAGAAAACTATCCCCGAATGTGCGTATCATCGAGGCAAAGGGGTCGGCAATCCCAACTCTGCCTCTGTCATTGCTTGAGCCATATTTGAGCTACGATCAGGCCCTTGATAAAGGGGATATTGACGCCTTTCCAATCATTTTGGGTTCTAATAAAAACTTTAAAATGAGTGTGACAGGGCATCTTTTGTATGTGAAGGGTGACCTAACTCGTGGCGGTAATTATGGTATTTATCGTCAAGGCAAGCCTTACAAAGACGGTTTACGGACTTTAGCATATGAAACCATGCTGGTGGGCACTGCCCGCGCACTTGAGACGGGTGATATCGCAGACGGGGTGCCAAGTACGGTTAAAGTTGAAACCGTTAAGCGAGAAATTAAAGCTGGTGATTTTGTAATGCCATTATCTCAGGGGCAAGATCACAAGGCCAACTTTAAAATGAGCAAACCAAGCCAAGGCGTTGAGGGCGAGATAATTGCCAGTAGCAATCAGCACAGGGAATTTGGTCCGATGTCGGTAGTTGTGCTTAATGTTGGCAGTAAGCAGCGGTTAGTAGAAGGCAATATACTCGATATTTTTCGTCAATCTCCAACAGTTGTAGAGCGTGACGGCACACCAAAGTATATCGAAGACTCAAGCAGTTTGGATAAACTGATTGGCGATGTCGGTTCGTGGTTTGGAGAGGGAAATAGTGAAAATAGTACGGTATGGCATATGCCGAGCGAAAAAGTCGGCGAGCTGATGTTATTTAAAGTCTATGACAATATTAGTTACGCAATGGTTTTGAAAACATCACATCCTATCCAAGTAGGAGACAGCGTAACGAATTGATTAATCAATAGCTCAAGGAGGGAGCATGACCACAATATCATTGCGAGAGGCGCTAGCACTTCACCTTTGTAGGGGGTTGGGAGTGAGTACTATTTTGGCGCTACAACAAAAAGTCCCTCTACCTGATCTTTTTACATTATCAAAAGCTGATCTTTGCCAGCTCGGGCTCAACGAAAAACTGGCGCAGCAATTAAGCACCACAGACTGGTCTAACGTCGATCGGATCATTGAACAGTGCAGAGCCTTAAATATTCATGTCATTCATTACTTTGATGAACAGTATCCCACTGCATTGACACATATATGTAGTCCACCTTGGTTACTATTTTGTCGAGGTAATAGAGCGCTACTGCATCAACCCCAAATAGCCGTTGTTGGCAGTCGCAGTGCCTCCCGCATGGGAAAAGAGGTTGGCTATGATTTTGCACGCCAATTAGGGGAGGCTAATTTTGTAACGACGTCCGGGATGGCGCGGGGAATTGACGGAGCGGCACACTGTGGCGCACTGAGTACGTCGCGCGGTACCATTGCTGTGATGGGCACAGGAGCGGATGTCATTTACCCAAAACGACATACTGAATTATATTGGCGCATTGTTGAACAGGGGCTCATTGTGAGTGAGTTTGTGCCTGGAACTTTGCCTCATGGAACTAATTTTCCTCGGCGGAATCGAATAATTTCAGGGTTATCTTTGGGAGTCCTGCTGGTCGAAGCTGAAATAAAAAGTGGTTCACTGGTGACTGCACGATATGCGATAGAACAAAATAAAGAAGTTTTTGCTATTCCTGGCTCGATACGTCACAGTCTATCCGAGGGGTGTCACTTTTTGATCAAGCAAGGCGCCAAGCTCACTGAAAATGTCAGTGATATTATCGAAGAGGTGAGCTTTTTACCCGAAAACAGTCTATATATTATAGAAAGTGAGAGAAAACAGGAGACTTGCCCCGTTTTGCAAAATCTCGGTTATGAGGTAACTGACGTCGATACCTTAGCACTGAGGACCCAGTGGCCAGTAGAGCAGGTACTTGCCAGACTATTGGACTTAGAGCTTGAAGACAAAGTAGAACGTGTATTAAACGGCTACATCAAATTAGCGAGGGGTTAAACATGTTTGATATCCTGATGTATTTATTTGAGAACTATATTCATAGCGAAGCGGATATCTTCGTAGAGCAAAATCAATTAACAGACGAATTAGTAGGTGCAGGCTTCGACCAAGCTGAAATATACAAAGCATTGGACTGGTTAGAGCAGCTTGCCGATCTTCAACACAGTGATGAGTTTCCTTATCTCAATGCCAAACCTGACTCTGCGATACGTATTTATACTCAAGAAGAGTGCCGTGTATTAGATGTTGAGTGTCGTGGTTTTTTAATGTTTGTAGAACAAATTGGTGTGATAGATTGTACAACAAGAGAAATGGTCATTGATCGAATGCTGGCGTTAGAAAAATCATCTATCTGTCTTGACGATTTGAAGTGGGTGATATTAATGGTGCTATTTAACGTGCCAGGTAAAGAACATGCATATGCTCAGATGGAAGATCTAATTTTCGAGCAACCATCAGGGTTATTGCATTAACAGGTTTACGGCATCTTTGAGAGATCAAAATGCCGTATCAAATCAATGCTAGTTCAGTACTTCCTCTAAGCTTCGACGTGCGATTCACTACATTCTCTTTAGTTTTCTTCAGCTCTCTTAGGTACATGTCGCAGACATTTAGACCTTCGAGCGTGTTTTAGTTGTCCTTATATCGATACACAGTAAAATAGCACAGTGTGTGCACAGTTTAAGGTGAGTAAAATGAGCAAAATTGATCACTCTCTTTTCAATGCGGATCAACATGCATTGGAAAAAGAGTATGAAGTCTGCCCTAAATGTGGTTCAGAGCTGGTGGTCAAACATTCTAAAAACGGGGCTTTTCTTGGCTGTGCCAGTTACCCGACATGTGACTACATTCGCTCTTTTGCTCATCATGACAGTCATGACATTAAAATATTGGACGATGCACCTTGTCCAGAATGTGGTCGCGACCTCGTGATAAGAAATGGTCGATACGGTATGTTTATCGGTTGCACAGGCTATCCTGAGTGCCATTTTATTGTGCACGAAGAAGAAGAGGAAGCACAGACGTTTCCAGCATGTCCAAAATGTCAAAATGGGCACTTACAAAAAAGACAGAACAAATATGGCAAGTTTTTTTACGCGTGTGACGCTTACCCTAAATGTAAATATAGTTTGAATCAGATCCCCGTTGCACATCAATGTGAGCAATGTGATTGGCCCGTCATGGTGCAAAAAAAGCGTGCGGGTAAAGCTATGCTACAATGTCCGCAAAAAGCTTGTCAGCATATGATTGAGGATCCCTATGAATCACAGTGAAAACCAAACAGCTAAGCCGCAAACGGCCATTGAAGCGTTGCACCAAGGGGAGTTGATCTGTTATCCAACAGAAGCCATTTTTGGGCTGGGTTGTGATCCAGACAGTGAAAGCGCAGTTCATAAACTATTGGCACTGAAAGAACGTCCAATTGAAAAAGGACTGATTTTGATTGCCGATAATTTTGCTCAATGCTTAAACTATGTTGACGACGCAAAAATCCCAATGGACAAGCGCGCCGAAATATTTTCAGCTTGGCCCGGGCCTGTAACTTGGGTGTTACCTGCAAAGTCTACAACACCCAAATGGCTAACTGGTGAGCACACAAGTATTGCTGTTCGTGTGACTGATCACCCCATTGTTAAGCAATTATGCAAATCATTTGGTAAGCCTTTAGTTTCAACCAGTGCTAACTTTAGCGGCGAAGAGCCAGCTATGACGATTGCACAGGCCCAGAGCATGTTTGGTGAGCGAGTTGGCTATTATCAAGAAGGTGAACTAGGTGGGCGCAATACACCTAGTCAGATCCGCGATGCAATGACTGGTCAAGTATTTAGGAGCTAATGACGTGAGTAAAGTGAATTTAGAGACGGTTAAAGCGTTTTTATTACAGCTTCAGGATGATATTTGCCAGGGGTTAGAACAAGCAGATGGCAGCGGTAAGTTTGTTGAAGATAGCTGGGAGCGTGCAGAAGGTGGCGGTGGTCGAACTCGAGTGCTTAAAGGCGGCACAGTTATAGAGCAAGGTGGAGTTAATTACTCCCATGTTTTTGGTGCGTCAATGCCTGCTTCTGCGACTGCGCATCGCCCTGAGTTGGCTGGCAGAAGTTTTCACGCGTGTGGTGTTTCTTTGGTGATCCACCCAAAAAACCCTCATATCCCAACTAGCCACGCAAACGTACGGTTTTTTATTGCTGAGAAAGAGGGAGAAGCGCCGATCTGGTGGTTTGGTGGCGGCTTTGACTTAACTCCTTTTTATCCTCATTTGGAGGATGTAAAACATTGGCACCAAGTGGCGAAAGACTTGTGTTCTCCGTTTGGAGACGAAGTTTATCCGAAGTATAAAAAATGGTGTGATGATTATTTTTACTTGAAGCATCGTGACGAAACTCGCGGGGTCGGGGGGTTATTTTTTGATGATTTAAATGAGGAAGGCTTTGATAAGAGCTTTGCTTTTATGAAAGCGGTGGGGGAAGGTTTTTTACCTGCCTATACGCCGATCATCTCGCGAAGAAAAGATATGCCTGTAAGTGAACAAGAGCGTGAATTTCAACTTTATCGCCGTGGCCGCTACGTTGAATTTAACCTTGTATGGGATAGGGGAACGTTATTTGGACTACAAAGTGGTGGACGTACTGAGTCTATACTGATGTCTATGCCACCGTTGGCAAGATGGGAGTATGACTTTACACCTGAAGCTGGGTCGAATGAAGCTAAACTATATGAGCATTTCTTGAAGCCTCAAGACTGGTTAAACATTGATGTGTTATAAAAGTAATTAGTGTAATAAAAAAGGAGCTTAATGCTCCTTTTTTATTTGTATGGATTAATTTAGTTTAAAGCCTCTAACCTGTTCATCTAAAGAGCGAGCTAACTCTAACAACTCTTCGCTGACACGTTTACTACCATGGGCGTCTTCTAACGATTGCTCTGCGTTGTCTCGGATAGCGACAACACTTTGATTGATCTCTTCTGCTGCCTGATTTTGCTGCTCTGTTGCGTCGGCAATTTGAACATTCAACGCATTGATCTCATGCATTTGAGATGAAATATCTTTGAGTGCCTGTGCGACTTGTTGCACTTGGGCCGCTCTATCATCGGCTTCAGCGCAAGAGGCATTCATAGCACTAACTGTTTGCTCTGCTTCTTGTTGAAGCTTGTCTATGGTACGACGGATTTCGTCGGTAGAATCATGAGTACGGGTAGCAAGGGTTCTGACTTCATCTGCAACTACCGCAAATCCTCTACCTGCTTCTCCCGCTCGTGCAGCTTCTATCGCGGCATTGAGAGCAAGTAAATTGGTTTGCTCTGCGATACTGCTGATCACTTCAAGTACTTTTCCGACCGCCAGCGTTTGTGTTTGTAATTGACTGACTTGATTTGCCGCATCGCGAATATCGCCAGCTAATTGATTGATACTTTGCTCGGTGGTATGCGCAATCGACATACTTTGCTCAGCAAGGTGATTGCTACTGTCGGATTTTTCAGATGCAAAGTGAGTGGTATTTTTTACTTCACTGGAAGAGCTTTCCAGCTCGTTAATTGCAGCTGCTACTGAGTCTGTTCCTTGCTTTTGCGATTGAATTGCTTCTTCTGTGGTCTCAGCCGCTGTGTAAATATGTTCTGCCGAGTGTATTAATATTTTTGATGAACGGGATACCTCGGCAATGTTCTCTTTAAATGCGGACATCATTTTATTGAAATTAGTCGCTAAGCGGCCCAATTCGTCATCTATTTCATCATGAATTCGCAAACTTAAATCTTGGTTAGTTGTAGCTAGGCGCATTGTTTTGCCGAGTTTCTTTAATCTGACGATAAAGAGCTTACGAAATAGTGTACCGAGAATAAAAAAAGCGGTGGCAAATATGGCGGTAAGTATAGTTGTACTAAAAATCGTGTTTTCGTCCACAGTTGTGTCTATATCCCCAAGGGAATAGCTAATTTTCACTGCGCCCAATACATCACCCTCTTTTGCCTGATGACAGCCAAGACAATTGGTCCCTTTATAATCGGCACTTGCAACCATTGGCTTCAAATAGGTCATGACGCGCTTTTCTCCACGCTGTTCAATTACTAATAATTCCTCTCCTCTGAGAGCGGCATGTTCTGCATCTGTTTGGGGGGATTCGTTTGCATTGCCCTGACCGTAAAGCTTATTTACCAGCTCACCACGTACAATATGCGCATCTTCAATATTCTCATGATTACGCAATTTAGCGCCAAGTATATGCCTGTTAGACATAGTGCCTGTGAGCATCATAGTGTTGATAGAATCGAAATAATTATCGGCCAGTAATCTAATATTGGTTTCTACTGTTTGTTCAGCTAGGTTCTTTTGTTGACTGCTATTACTAATAATACTGGCTACCAAAACCAGCACACCGGTAATGGCGAGGAGAGCATATATTTTATGTTGAATAGACTTCACACGCATCGCACCTACTATGAAATAAGCGTTCATTATGCGTGTGAATAATTAAGCAGGGTTTGACTCAGCGCAAAAGTCGCTGAGCTAATGCAAATTTATAAATAGCAATTTTAGTCTTGGTTAATCATATGTGTCGCTAATTGGGCGAGAGATTTACGCAACCCTTCTCGTAGCAGAGGATTATCAATTTCAGCATCGAGTGCTTTATCCATACAGTACATCCATTGATCACGTAACTCTTTGTCAATTGTAAAGGGCATATGTCGCATTCTCAAACGGGGGTGTCCGTATTTCTCGGCAAATAGATCTGGACCACCCAACCAACCAGACAAAAACTCGAAAAATACTTGGCGGATCCTATCAAGTGGCAGTGGGTGCATGTCGTAAAGCGGTTTTGCATAAGGGTCACTTTCCATTATGTCATAAAAGCGATTTGCCAATGCCAGCGTGCCACTTTCACCACCAATTATCTCGTAAGGTGTTCGTTCTGGGCTTGGTGCATGATGATTTTGAGATGTCTTTGGATCTTCACTTGCATCTTTATTAAAGATACGTTTAATTAACTGCTTCATTCACTATCACTATTGTTAGGCTAAAAATGGACAAATATGCGGTTTTTGGTAACCCGATAAAGCATTCTAAATCGCCAGAGATTCATTCGCAATTTGCATCTGGTCTTAACGAGCAGATCGAATACACTGCTATTTTGACACCAGTAGATGGATTTGCGCTTAGTCTCAAAGACTTTTTTGCATCAGGAGGAAAGGGAGCGAATGTCACTTTACCCTTTAAAGAAGAGGCCTATGCATACGCGGATGCCCTTACTGACAGAGCAAAGTTAGCTGGGGCTGTAAATACTCTAAAATTACAAAGCGATGGCTCTATACTTGGTGATAATACTGACGGGGCAGGGCTAGTCGCCGATTTGCAAAGGCATCAAGTACAGCTGCAAAATAGTGTAGTGTTATTGTTAGGTGCTGGTGGTGCAGCAAGGGGTTGTATTTACCCATTGCTGCAAGCTGGTGTCAAACGCATTGTTGTGGCAAACCGAACTGTTGAAAAAGCACTGCAATTGGCTGCGTTGTTTGCACCTTATGGTGAAGTGAATGCTGTGTCGCTCGAAGAGATCCCAAGCTTAGCGTTTGATGGTGTGTTAAACTCAACATCATCAAGCGTTACGGGTGATATACCCAATATAGAGGGATCATTGGTAGCAGATGTGAGCTGGAGTTACGATATGTTTTATTCTGATCATCAAACCAGCTTTTTAAAATGGGTGGCTGATCATAATGCGCAGTGTAAGCTTATTGATGGGATAGGTATGTTGATAGGCCAAGCGGCAGAAGCTTACTCTGTATGGAGAGGTAAACTCCCTGATGTTGAATCTGTACTTACGAAGGTCAAATAATATGAACCAAGCGATATTATTTAATGATGACATTCATTTTGACGCATCGCGCCGTAGATTGGTCTTTACGGCAATGGTATCAGGGATGATTGTACCATGTGTAGTAGAAGTGCCTGAATCGGAGGCTGATCCAGTAATGCACTTTAGAACCCATCAATTCGACTATGAAATGCAGGCCGAAGAGCTCATCGAGGATGAGCATTATTCGTCGTCAGGAGAAGTAGAGTTAACTTTCCTGTAGATATTCATCTTTTAACTCGACATAGTTTTGAGCTGATACCCTTAAAAAAGCAAGCTCTTGATCTGTAAGTTTACGTGCTTGTTTTACTGGGCTACCGACATATAAACAACCTGATTCAAGAGTTTTATTTGGTGGTACTAATGCGCCACCACCTATAATAACATCGTCTTCAACAGTCACATTGTCCATGACGATGGCACCCATACCTACCAAAATGCGGTTACCCAGTTGGCAGCCATGTAGCATAACTTTGTGCCCTACTGTCACATCATCACCTATGATCAGTGGAAAGCCATTTGGGTTAGACGGGCTTTTTCGCGTTAAATGCAAAACACTTCCGTCTTGCACATTAGTGCGTTCGCCAATTCTGATGTAATTGACGTCACCACGAGCAGCAACCAGCGGCCAAACACTACTATCTCTACCAATACTGATGTCACCGACGAGTACTGCGCTTTCGTCTACATATACCCCTGTAGATAATTTAGGGGCGATACCTTTGTATGTTCTTAACATGTTATAAGACTCTCGAAACAACGTAGGCCTAGTGTAGAGGTTAATTATCTAAATCTCTATAGTGCGAGTAAAACCTACCAAAGTACACTAAATGTACTATTTTAATGCGTTTAGATTGAAAATCACTCGAACAGTCCATTATTATAACTTTTCTTAAAAAAGTACTTGCACAATTTTCTAAGCTCCCTATAATGCGCATCCACTGACACGGCGGGCTGCAACGAAAAACGCAAACCAAAGTGAAGGTCAAAGTTAAACGGAAAGCTTAATTAAGAAAAATTAAATTTTCTTGTTGACTTTAAAAGTGAAGCGGTTAATATGGCGCTCCACTTCGCAGCAACGCTGCG
>NZ_JAKRFY010000034.1:0-63796 GCF_022347805.1 Pseudoalteromonas sp. Of7M-16
TTTCACCGCTATTGTAGCGATAATAGATTGCTTTTCGTTCAAAGCTGTTAAGATGTTCATAAGGCATTTCTTAACTCCTAAAATGTAAGTGGTCGCACACTTACATTAGCAGAAGCTGAGAAGTGCCTTATTTCTATCTTGTTTTTATACTTGGTGCACTTGCATGTTGAATTCGGCCATATGGGACCATACATATGGGACAGACACAAATTTTTTGCGATATGTGATAGCCACAAATTTGTGGTCATAAATCTATTGCTTAAATTTTACTTTTTTACTACTGTTTAAATATCCAGTTTTTAGTGGGTGAATAGGAATGACAAGAGCAAGGAAAGCGCTAATAGATTTATCATCGACGTCTTATTATCACTTAATAGCACGGTGTGTACGCCGTGCTTTTTTGTGCGGAGAGGACAAGTATACGGGCAAAAATTTTGACCACAGACGAACATGGTTGGTAGAGCGAATAAAACAGCTAAGTGGTGTTTTTGCAATTGAAATAGCAGCGTACGCCATCATGAGCAATCACTATCATTTGGTTGTAAAAGTGAATAGGCACCAGGCTCTAGATTGGTCGGAAGCTGAAGTAATATCTAGGTGGTACAAGTTATACAAAGGTAGTCCAATCATTGATAGAGGCTTACGCGGTGAAACCCTGAGTAGGGCGGAGGAATTGCTTAAATCTGAGTTGATTGCAAAATGGCGTGCAAGGCTTTATGACATCAGCTGGTTTATGAAAAACCTTAATGAATACATAGCAAAGGAAGCAAACAAGGAAGACAACTGTACAGGCAAATATTGGGAAGGGCGATATAAATCACAAGCTTTATTAGATGAAACGGCATTGCTTAGTTGCATGGCGTATGTGGATTTAAACCCAATCCGAGCGAATATGGCAAACAAGTTAGAGGACTGCGACTTTACATCGATTCAAGAGCGAATAAAGCAATTCCAAAGCAGTAAAGCAAACATCAGAAAAACAGAGCCTCACATCAAACAACCCATATCACTAAAGTCGTTTGGCGGAAGAGAACAAGAACACGCATTACCATTTTTGTTTTTGGATTACCTCGAGCTCGTTGATTGGACGGGCCGTCATTTACACTCTAAAGAGAAAGGTTACATGTCAAAAGATATGCCCCATGTACTTGTGTCAATGAAAATTGAAGTGACGAGCTGGTTAGATAGGGTAAAAAATTATGGCAATCACTATGGAAACTTCGTAGGCACTGAAACAGTATTAAGAGTTCATGCAGCTAAAAATGACATGAACTGGTATAAGGGAGTCGGGTAGCATATTTTAGTTAAAGACATTATTCTCAATTTTAAGCTCATTCGTTTATGAAAATGAAAAAATTAATATTTTAAGTTTAATTCTCATGTAATTTTCTTTTTGGTATTTTTACCGAATGGTGAGAACCCTCTTTTGAGTAATATTTTAGTGCTTTGGTTTGGGCCTGTTAAAATGTGCCTGTCCACTTGTTTTATCCCCTTGTTTTATCCCCAGTCCACTTGTTTTATTCCTAAAACAGTATTAGTGGTTTATGTGGATAAAAATGGCATGTTCTAGTGTAAGGAAGTTTGGCTTTAAAGGTTAGTTAAAGCCTTTATTTTCAATTGAATTCTCATGCTATGGTCTTTTTGACATTTTTACGAGTGGTGCAAGCTCAATTTTGAACAATGTTCCAGCACTTTGATTTGGCCTGTTAAAATGTGCCTGTCCATTTTTCCACTACTTATCTACTTATTTTCTCGCTTTTCTATTTACTTACTTGTGGCTTTATCTTTTTGTGTTTTATTTGTTAGTAAATATTTAAATTCTGATTTTTCTTCTTAAATTTTTAGAAGCAGAAGATTGATGTATGTATTAATAATTTTATTCGCATATTTTCGATATGTCTTTTGGTTTATAATGTCGGAAATATAACAAATTAATTAAGTGATCTGCTTGTTTTTTGCACGGCTTGACTTGCTGTTTTCTGCATTTGTTAAGGCGTTGTGGGCAATTTTAGATTCATTTTTTTATAAAGTATAAAAGGTTTAAAAAGTGTTTAAAAAAAAGATAATTCCAGGTTTGCTTAGTGCTTTATTTTTAAGCGCGTGCGGCGGCGGAGGGGGCGAAACAGCTACAACTCCAACTCCAACTCCAGATCCAGTTTCAACTTCAAACTCTACGGTACAGATAGAGGGAGCCGTTCAAAAAGGCCCGTTTGTCATCGGATCAACAGTTACTGTTAATCAACTCTCTGCTGATGCGATTAATACAGACTCTACAGTAATCACCAACACAATTGATGATCTAGGGCGATTTAATTTTTTGTTGAATGACGGTTCCGACTTAATAGAACTATCTGGCACTGGGTACTACCGAAATGAGATCACAGGCGAATTATCTCAAGGCACCATAACATTACGCTCTGTCATAGGTTTATCTGACCGAGAAGAGCAGACAGCTTACATTAACCTCTTAACTCACCTCACAAGTCAACGAGTTAGAAGTCTGATCAGTGAAAGTGGACTAAACTTCGATGATGCTAAAAACCAAGCTGAACGCGAATTTCTCACCACTTTTAGTGAAGTCATTCCTAACTCTACTGAAAATAATTTTGCATCTTTATCTATTTACGATGATGAGTTATCCAGTGGAAGCCCTTATTTACTTTCAGTTTCCTCAATTTTATATAGATATGCATTAAATCAATCCAATGCCAACTCTACGAATCCAGATGCTGAGTTAACACAACTCTTAAATGAGTTGGAAGCTGACTTTGGAGAAGATGGAGCCATCGACGATACTCAGTTGCTGGAATCGTTGCGTGCAACCATTCCCGAGATAGATCCATCTTTAGTGTCAAGAAATCTAGATGACTGGATTGATGGCGTAGAAGGGTTTGAAAGAGTAGACATTAACGAATACTTAGATACCGATTTGGATGGTATTTTCAATTCAATAGACACGGATGATGATAACGATGGTATTGAGGATGAATTCGATACATCGCCATACCAACAAAACTTTATCGTAGCGGACCAAGCAGTCGAAGTTGACGAAGACCAATCCATAGAAGTCAATATTGAAACCAACAATCCGTTGGGCATCGAGGTTAGCGTCGAGATTATAACATCAACCTCTAATGGGGTAGTTTCTGGAAATTACCCGACCTTAAGGTATTCTCCTAACGCAAATTTCGAAGGTAACGATACCTTTTCATACCAATTAAAGCAGGGTGAAATTTCAAGTGAAATAGCAACTGTGAAAGTGAGTGTTATTGGTGAAAATGACGTACCTTTAATTACAGGAACCCCAGTAACTGAAACTGTGGCTTATAATGCGTACTCGTTTGTTCCAACGATTTCGGATATAGAGAATGATTCACTTGAATTTAGTGTTCAAAACTTGCCTTCTTGGGCTTCTTTTGACTCCCTGACAGGTGAGATTGCGGGTGCTCCAAGCAATGAAAATGTCGGTGTTTATCCCGAAATTATTATTTCTGTCACTGACGGTGAAAGCTCCGCCCAACTTGAAGCGTTTGACCTTGAAGTGGTGAGCAATCCTTGGCAAGTATTACCAAATCTGCCTACGTATAGGCGTGGCCCTGAAGGAGTTGAGATAAACGGGAAAATATACGTACTTGGCGGTCTAAACCAAAATAACGAGCATATGAGCGATGTGGACGTTTTCGATACGTCTACTAAAAGCTGGGAGTCAATTACAAGCATGCAGCTAGCTCGATGGAGCCATACAGCTAATGCCATTGATAATCAAATCTATGCTATCGGAGGTCAGTCAACTGTAAGTATCGGAGGTAATTCTACTATAAGTTCTGTGGAAGTATTTAACTTGGAAACTCAACAATGGACTGCTAGGGCTTCTATGGACACTCCACGCGATAATCACGCGAGCTGCGTATATGACGGTGAGATATATGTATTTGGAGGAAGGAACGGACCTACTACATTAACCACGGTTGAAAAGTATAACCCAGCAGATGACTCATGGTCTTATAGGGAATCTAACTCAAATCTAGGGTGGGGTAGCCAGTGTGTAACTTTTGGCGGTGAAATATATGTGTTTGGTGGAGCAAGTAACGAAAAAGGGTTCGAAGTATATGATCCAGTTTCTGATTTATGGGTAAGATCAGGCGAATTAAATCAACCCATGCGATACGGGTTTTCTGTTGAAGCTATTGAACGGAATATATACATAATCGGCGGATATGTTGCGCGTGATACTGTACACGTTTTTGATACAGCCAGTTCAATCTGGAGTGAAAATACTGCAATGCCAATAGGTAAACAAAGTATGGGTTCTGTCATGTTGAATGGCGCCATTTACCTTTTTGGCGGTGTAAACGGTTCTGTTGACAATGTCCCTTCTTTCGAAAAGTATGACCCTGCATTCGAATAGAGCTGCAGTCTTAACAGCATAGCAAATTGCTCCTGTTGGCATTTTATCATTACAGCTTTTGTGCTTGATAGCACAAAAGCTGTAGAACCAAAATTACAGCAGAGCAAGGCGCTATGTGAATAAGGAGCGCAATATTGGAAAAATAGGGTGGGACAGTCATACAGTTTTTCTGTGAATTACCTGAATGTTCAGGGACATGAATGAGTGCAAAATACTAGTTTACACCTGATAAAAAGCTAATTAGGCCAATTGCTTATAGAATGACTTCGGTAAGGCCTTTTAAAATGTGTCTGTCCATTTCTTTTTTTATTTCTTTTTTATATTTCTTCTTTAGTTTATGAAAATTTCGTTATGTACTTTGGTATTCTCAATATTCTTTAGCCTAGGGGTTTTGGCATGTCCAGTACCGCCTCCTGGTTATGGTTTAACGCATGCTGAACTGGTCCAGAAAACACCAACGATAGTGTTAGCTAAAACTATCAAAATAACTGATAAAGTTGTAGTGTTTGAGGTAATTGAAAATATAAAAGGTCAAACTGAAAAAGAGTTCTTCTGGAGACGTTCCAGAATACCTAAATCAGTAAAACATATAAGTACCGATTTTAATCGCCATATTGAACCTGCTTTTTGGTCTAGCTCTATACTGGTGAGAAGAGCCCCAGTTTCAAAAGGTGGAATGTGCAATATCGCATTTACTTATGAACTCGGAGAGGTTTACCTCGTTTTCCGTGAGTCGTGGGGGCATGCTCATTCAAATGAAATCATTAAATCCAAAGGTGATAAGTGGTTAGCCTTTGTGAAAGAGTCCGTAGTAATCGGCTCGTAACAAGTTACCTAAAAGTGGGTGAAAAAACAGTTGGCTTACGTACCTTCACAACTAATTTGAGTCAGCTATTTATCACCGTTAATTAAAACGCTAACTATCTAAATGCATATGAGTACCTGGAAACCGATAACAAAAAGCCACCTTGAAGGAATCATTGAAATCTCAGAATTTGAAATGAGTTCAAGAGCCAAAATTGTGTGGCAAAAAATAAAGTTACCCGAGCTTCAAAAGTGGGAACTGTCGCCACTTGGTGATGAAGGAGGTGGGTTTTGGGTTGTAGCTATTTATGGTAATTGTTGCTTGTATTTCAATGATATTGAAGGGGGCTTCAATGAAAGTACTTTTACATGCTGGGGAGAGATAGATGAATACCTTTCCAACCAGAGTGAATTACATCATTTTGTAGAGTCTGTGTTTATTAACCGAGGTTAGGTTGTTAATAAAGCGGTTAAATCGCATATAAAACAGTAGGCTTGCGGCCATTCTTCGCGTAGTTTAACCTGTTATTTTTCCGTTTGTTAAAATGTTATGTGCTTTAGATAGCTCAGGCATTTTGAAATCAATACATGAGAATATCAAAGGAGTTATGAAATGTTTATTATTCAATTAAAGTTATCAGACAACAAATCCCGAGCCAAAGACTTTATGGAAGGCCATAAAGAGTGGCTTCAAGCGGGGTTCGATACGGGCGTTTTTATGTTATCTGGAAGCTTACAGCCTAACGCAGGTGGTGGCATTATCGCAGTAAACGTGTCTAAAGAAGAAATTGAAAGAATAGTCGCGGAAGATCCTTTTGTTATTGAAAATGTAGTTAAGTCTGAAATCATCGAGTTGACCCCATCTAAAGCGGATGAACGCTTGTCTTTTTTATTAGATTAGTCAGTAGTATAAGGTAAGAAATAAGTTTGGGCAGACATAAACTTCCTTTATCAGATGCAGGGCAATTGATACATACACCAAAACAGCAGGCTTGTGCTCGTTCGTCGCTAAGTTTAGCCTGCTATCTTGCATCAGAGTTAAGCTTGCTGAGAAACCTGGAGTAACGCAAGCCCAAATTGCCAAAGAATTGGTATAAGTGCGCGGCAAGTATCGAGCTGGAAGCGCTTATTTAAACTACTCTCCGATAAGCAGTTTAATACCTTAGATGATGTAGGCCATTACAAAGAGTAATACGAAGAGCAGCTACGTCTTCACAAGTATACTGTGGTAAAACTTCACAACAACGAACCCAAATCAAAAATCAAAGACGGACATCATTTATGTGTGGATATGACAGAGCAGCCCATTACGCAAGCAACGAATATGGCTACAGCAACAAGAGGTGTGACGCTAGGGCTAACCATTCACCCAGAAAGAAGCGCAATGCAATCAATGAAAAATAGATAACAAACTACGTGAATTACCTTGAAAGGTTAAGCGTTAAGCGAAGTTTGAGCCCCAAAGGCAACAGCTGGGATTAAACGGCGATAGAGTCTTGTTATACGAGATTGAAAGTTGAATTAATCTATGTGAAGAATTCTCAGTCGATAGCAAATGCGCGTTCAGGTATATTTGGGTACAAGCAGTATTTAATAGGCACAAAAGAAGATATTTTGAAAATGACGGGTTGAGCCCTGTCGAATTTGAGAGCGAGCGCGAAAGCGGTATAGATAGGCGTTTATTTTTATTGACAACACCAGCTTTCAGGTAATTTATTTCTGATAGTGCCACTGATTTTTAAAATAATATGGATATGTGAGCAATGAGAATTTTATTTACTTTAGTACTAGCGTTAGGGTTTCTTAGCGGGTGCTTAACAGTAAACAGCAGCCGTCAAGCAGACACGCTAGAAGGTGAGTGGCAATTAGAATTAGAAACACTAGTTATAGGCGACCAGAAATACACCACCTTCGATGGTAAAAGTCGTGAAATGATTAAAATATTTACTGATAGCCATTTTGCGTTTTCAAGTATTGGTAATAACCGACCAAGGTTTAGCTCGTTTCAACTGACGAAAGAACAAAAAGTTGTAGCGTTTGATAATTTTGGTGGTTCTTTGGGTCGCTATAGCTACGAAGATAATATATTGACGGAACATATCGAATATTCCAGTTTTCCAAATTATGAGGGGGTATCCATTCCTTTCAAAATAACAATAACGGGTGACACTATGGTTCAAGAAGGAACCTATCCGCTTATTGAGCTTGGTCTAGGGGATCAAGACGGATATTTACGTGCGACTTTCAAACGTATTAAATAGGCATTAAAAGCGTTGTAAATAAAACATAACCAAAACCAAGAACAGCATGGGACAGGCACAAATCCATTTAACGACAGACTTAAGCTCTATCAGCCATCAAAAAGGCCAGGTTAAATATTGCTCATACTCTTACTGTTCAGATCAAATTAAAGAACGGCTGAAGATTTTGACAGATCTAGAGCCGTTGTAATTATTTACCTAATGTTTTTGGCATTGTTCGCCTAGCGAGGTCTACAGGAAAACCGCGCTCTTTTGCAAGATATTCTGCCCGTTGAGCAATTTGCTGCTCTGTTATATCACTAGTTGCAGAAGTATCAACAAAAGCACTGTGACAGTATTTTGAGTATCTGCCAGTTAATAAGCCAAGTTCTACGAGCTTATCAATGATAGTGTTTGCAGCCGGCAGGGCAGATGATGCCTTGACGATTTCACATCGCGCATAGCTATTTGATTGAAAAGCAACATCGGCAACTCGTAATGTCGCATCTTCCCCCGGTATCTGCTGCGCACCATACATCGGACGCCCGCCAATATCAGCACTATTAAACGCAGGGATAAAGCCAGCTACTTTTTCAATGGCTTTGGTGGTTCTTTCATTAATTACCTGCTCGTCCCACTGATGATTGACTTTGTCGATGTATTTGTTCGGTAACTCTGGCTGGGCACTTTCTTGCTTCGATGAGACTAAGCCATCTTCAAAAAGGGTTATGTCAGGTGTCATTGCATGTATTTGAAAATAACCATTAGGGTAGGGGGTTAATTGGGTCATGCCATTTTTGGTGCCTCGAGTGCCATGAAAAATAACTTCAGGCCAATTAGTCTGGTCGTTGTTCCAACGGCTAATGTAAGCGGCTTTAAATTCAACCATTCGCTGTGGCTTAAGCCCTACCATGTCGTCGATAGTACCAGTTCTAAACCCACACGCATTAATCAAATAGTCTACTTCAAACGTTTCATCTGCACCCGAGCGCTTTGTCTCTATGTGCCATTTTTGAGCACTGTTTTGCGAAACTGAAGTGACTTGGGTGTTTGTCAATAATTCACAATGCTGACTGTTTTCTAGGGCTAAACTGGTCAATGCTGCTAGTCTAAAAACGCTAATGCCATATTCTTGAACCAAAAACACGGGAAATTTAAGCTGAGTTAAATCAGTTTGTTTAGCAAAAGCTATCATCCATTCGTCAGGAGTTTTTGGGAGCTTTGGCACGGTTAATTGCGATAGCCTTTCGAGGTCTGAACGTTGGTATAACCTAAAATACTCTGATGCTGGCCCCAAAATATCGTTTTGTGGATCTGACGCGACTAGTCGCTGATACTCTTGCTGAAGCACTGTTAGCCTTGATACAACGTCGCTTGGCTCTCCGTTATCGTGCGATGGTACCGCTACGATTGTTGGTCTGTAATCGATAGCGTCTTGATATAGTTTTGCAGTGTTGATCGATTGTTGTAACAGATCGATACATTGTTGGTCTGATATTTCTCTATATAAATTGCCGCCTGCGTGTAGGTGACACATTGGTGGACCATTAACTAGGCTACTTTCTTTTTCAAAAAGTAATACATTGGCGCCTTGTTGGCTTAGTTTTAATGCGATAGTGGCACCGCCAATACCACCGCCTATGATTCCTACGCGGGTATTGGCGTGCTCAAAGTGTTTATTTAGCATGTTCTAGAAAGTAATTGAAATGATAAAACGATAAACCTTGGGAAGGTTGATACTCTTAATGTGTAGGTTCCGTTATTGGAACTAGGGCTTCAATGATATCTGCAAAGTTATCTAATACCAGTGATGCGCCATGACTGTTAATGTCTTCACCATGATTATATCCATAGGTTAAACCGATGCTTTGCATGCCTGCCGCTGTCGCTGCAAAAATATCGTTTTTCGAGTCACCTATCATTAAGCACGACGAGGGGGAAACGCCAAGAGTTTCACATACATAAGTTAGTTGCATTGGATCTGGTTTGCGTTTTGGCAGGCTGTCACCGCCTACAACCATTTCGAAAAAGTCATTTAAACCTAAATGTTTCAAGATCGGGCGAACAAACTGTTCTGGTTTGTTTGTTACAATCACCAAGCGATAACCGCTGCTATGCAGAGACTCTAATGTGCTTTTTACATTAGGATATAGTGTTGTCTCAACGCATACATTCTGGTCATAGAATGATAGGAATTTTGAAAGCGCTTTTTCGACGTAAGTGGTATCTAAATCAGGGGCAATATCAATACTGCCTGATAATGCTCTTTTGGTTAACACCGCTGCACCGTTACCAACCCAACTACGAATAGTTTCTGTAGGGTAGGGGGTCATGTTTAATGCGTTTAGCATTTGATTAATACTGAGCGCCAAATCTGGCACACTGTCGATTAATGTTCCATCTAAATCAAATAGCAATACGTCTTTGTTGGTGAATTTCAATGTAAATTCCTACTTTCTAATGTTTGCCCTAATTCAAATCCGCGCTAGTGTATCTTTAAAAGGACTAGCATTCTATGGTTTACCTAGCTAAATTTTTGTCTTTGTGTAGCCTTGTTAGGTTACCTGTCTTTAATATTAATTATGTTATGGTGGCCTCATGCCTTTTATCGAAAAGAGGGTGTTATACGGCTTCTTTGCATATACGGTTCAAAAATAGTGTGAATATTAGTTTTCCCTATAAAAAGCAATAAGCTGCATGGGGTAATCAAGTTTATTCGGATAGAGAGCCTAATCCAGCTCGACAGCTTAAAACAATGCTAACCAAGTAGGCAGTTTTTTTGCAGGATGTTTTCGCTTCGCCAAAAATTTTATCCATACATTATCAATCCCTTAGAATGGCGCTGTATGCATCCAATAGATGGATTGTCGCTTCCAGAGAAAAACCATCTTAAAGTCATAAGAACGTCAGGTCTTTTCTCCCGATTAAACTAAACTGACTGCCACTCTAATCAGCTTCAAATAAGGACAAATCATGAAGCATATTTGCATTTCAGTTACCCTGCTGTTTTTGGTTCTAACTATGAGCAGCAAAAGCCATAGTCAAGTTATACGTTTAGCCCCTGTAGGCCCTTATTTTGGGCAAAAACCGCCAGGTTTAACTCCCGAAGTGTTTGCGCCTGATATTGTTTCCTCAGAACATCATGAGTGGGGCGCTGTGTTCACTCCCGACATGAAAGAGTTCTACTTTTCTAGGAAAAACAACAAAAGTAAAAAAGAATCGCATTTTGTTCTTAAATTCGAGAATAATCGATGGCACGAGTCGGAAGTAGAGCGAGGGGTGGGCGGGTCTATCTCTCCTGATGGTAAAACTATGTATTATACAAATAAATATAGAGAGCGAATCGATGGTGGATGGTCAGAGTTAAAAAGTCTTGGTTCAGAGTATGAAAACATCGACATCATGGCCCTTACGGTTTCCTCAAAAGGCACTTATTTTTTTGATGAATATCGTAGGGGAGGAGGAGGTCTTCTTCGATATGCTCGCCTGAACAATGGTAAACGTGAAGCACCAAAACCCCTCAGCAAAGAGTTGAACACCGGAAGAGTGAATATCCATCCCTTTATTGCACCGGATGAGTCTTATATTTTGTGGGATAGCAGAAGAGATGGCGGCTATGGTGGTAGCGATATCTACGTTAGTTTTCGACAAGAAGACGGCTCATGGGGGGCTGCCATTAACTTAGGAGATAAGATAAACACGAGTACCTCACAAAATGGAGGATACGTAACACCAGATGGCAAATATCTTTTCTTTAATAGCCCTGATAAATCAGGAAATGGAGATTTCTACTGGGTAGATGCGCAAATTATTGAGAAACTTAGACCGAAATGATAAATAATATGGCTACCGCAGTAAGCGCGACTCGCGTTGTAAGCTACCCGTTATTTGGTAATTATGAGTAAAAAAGTAAAGTACATAATATCCTTTTGTTTATTAGTAGCCATAGTCATTAAGTTTGGCCCTATATTGTGGGGCATTTACTTAATTGATAAATCAAAGAGCGAGGCGGGCGGAGATAAGGTCTTTACTGGGCTAGTTACTGTCACATTTAAAAAAGTAACCTCCAAGCCTTCAAACCACTTTGATTTGGGCTTTCTTTCAATTGGACTACCAGATGGCTTTGTGGATGATAAGTTAGATGAATTTAAGCCAGTAATGCATTCTTTTTCAGCAGAAACTGATGGGTCAATTATCATTTCGAATATGTCGTTAGAGGATATGCATACTGGTTATTTAGTTTCAAGTTTAAAACGTGGTAATACTGTTGGAATTGATTTTATGAACAGTGAGTTAGAGCTGTTTTTAACATTAACTAATTTAAAGCCGGATAGGGTTGATGTCTTTAGCTCTCTATTAGAAGTAAGCCAAATGTTGGTGCTGTTGAATTTGAGAGTACTTTATGTATATAAGTCTGAAAAGGAATTTTATTACTTTAGAGTAGATGAGCACCTAGAGGCAATCCAGCTGGTTGAGGATCTCGATGGGGGTCGAATTTTACTATTTCACAATAAAAATTGGTTGGCGGAAATACACTATCAATCTTTAACACAAGAAAGTATAAACGTACTACTTTCAAATATTCAGGTAAAGTAAAAAGCTTGTAACAAACACTTAAACCACAAAAGTCTTAGTCACTAAATATAGCCAGCATTTATGCCCCACTTGTTTGGCATTATGAAACCAACGAGGTCACCTGTGATAAAAAAGAGAGTATGTTGGGCGCTTGGAGCCTTGCTTGTTGCCGTATTGGTCTTAATAGTGATGCCACAATTCAAGAATAAACATCATTGTGACAGCGTTCCTCCTAAAGAAGTGCGTGATATAGCAGCGTTAGAAGCGGCTATAAAAGTGTATTATATAAATCATCAAACTTACCCTCATACCCTATCAGATTTGATTGGATCTAAAGTGAGTATTATTAATTCAATACCTTTAGATAGTAGGGGGAACGAGTATAAATATAATAATCCTGCTAAGGTCTCCAATAAAAGGTTTGAGGTTATTTCACTAGGTGCAGACAACAAAATAGGCGGCGAGGGTGATAATCGAGATATTTTCTTGATCAATTAGTTAGCCGATTTTACTGACGTTATGTAACGGTTGGGCCATATGAAATCAAAGATCAACTTTTGTGGAGAAGTTATTACTCTCTTTGCAACAACCAATGATAAAAATTGGGGTAGAGGACTCGAAATAGGTTTTAGGTATAATGGCATTGATTGCAAAGTTGGCTTTTACTGCCACCCCGAATTTGATAACTTTGACAGCTGCAATACCCTT
The DNA here is from genome assembly GCF_022347805.1 of Pseudoalteromonas sp. Of7M-16. Taxonomy (NCBI): domain Bacteria; kingdom Pseudomonadati; phylum Pseudomonadota; class Gammaproteobacteria; order Alteromonadales; family Pseudoalteromonadaceae; genus Pseudoalteromonas; species Pseudoalteromonas sp. Of7M-16. The sequence continues at coordinate 12,736 of NZ_JAKRFY010000034.1, forward strand.
TCGCATGAAGAGCTGTTCGAGAGAGCCGTTTCTATAGTAGGCTCTGATGAGTATAGTCAAAAGATCTTAGAGGCTTCTACTAATGGCCTGTGTTTACTCCTTGCGTTGAATGGCGTGAACATTACATAACAAATTATTCAAAAGTGTGGAAAACACTTGGCTTTTGCTCCACCGCCGCTTATTTGAGCCTGCTCAGACTGCATTATCCTTTTCGGAAAGTAAAATGAAGTACATTGTTATCTCAGACGATAAAATAGATTTTAAAGCTAGTAAGTGGTTATTGGAGGGGGCGGTTATTGCAGGCTGTGATCGTTTTTCTTTAGACTTCGATTCTGTTTCTTGCGCTACCAGCATACGTCACAAAGAAAAATTACGACAAGAACTTGAACCCTATTATATGGGAGAGGCGGTATTAGAAAAGCTTGTTGTGTATCGTCCAAACCCATTTTTTCAAAAACAAGAAATCTGGAAATTAAACAGGGACAGTCAAAAAATTATTATGTCTCATATGGGGCGTAACTTATTGGACTGGAACAAAGCCATCAATTCAGGAATACTTAATTGGCGCTTTTACATAAAGGAGAAGTTACGAGCAGGGTCTGCATATCAAGACGACTACTTTATATTCTATGGTATACCAGAATTCGTTTTAGAGGTGCTTAAAGAAAAAAACGTATTAATAAGTGAGGGTAACGCGATACAATAGCCAATTAAGTTCACGGCTGTAATCGCCTTGCTTAGCTACGTTTAGCAGTTTGACTCATCGTTGTCAGCCCTTTATTAGGGCGGAATAAGTATCTAAGGAAGTTTCGACATGTCGAAGATTGATGACCAGTTTTATAGCCAAACCTTTTTAATCCGTTGCGCAGATATCAATTGGATTCGTAAAAATTTAGTATATATTTTGAGCCAGTAATAAATACAAGTATTGACCACTTATTATCTTTAATCCCTTTTTTAGTAGTGCTGTTTTTGGTCATTAAGTTTCCTGTTATAACTCAAGTTGCCTCTGATATAACGAAAACTAAAAGAACAACCTTGGTGGGAGCCTTTGTGGCTATATGCCTGTTGGCTATCTCAGCTGAAATCTCTCAATATCATGAGAAAGTTGAAGTAAGAAATATTATTGAAAACAAAGAGTTTCAGCAAGTTCAAGGCTGTATTAGCAACTATGAATCACGCAAACCTAAAGCGGGCACCTTGATTGAGTCATTTAGTATCGAAGGGGTGGAATTTTACTTTAGTAATCATGATGCAGGGCCATATTTTCATGGGGGGTTGCATAACGATAACTTTTTCAAAAACGGCCGATGTGTTTCCATTGATTACATATTAGATGGAAATAAAAATAAAATCTTGAAAATTGTTAAGTTAACAACAGCTTAAAGTCGATTTGTTAATGGTGGCAAAAAATATTAATAATGACATTCGATGATAGCTCAGTGTTAGGTAGTAAAGCCTTTCCGCGCTTAAGCCTGAACTAATAAAAATGGTGAAAGCAGAGCTATCAAGTAACTAAAAAATGCTTCAATTCGGGGCGTTATATTCTCATGGAGGCTTATGTACTCTGAACCATGGAATGACATAGAAGATTATTGTTCTTCACACAAATTAGCACTATTGACAGAAATAGTCGCGGAGCTTTCTATTGGTCATGTATTGTATGGTAAAAATATAGAAATTCTTGCAAAGCGAGAAGATAGAGATGATGTTTTGGTCAATTCTGAAGGTAAGTATTTTATTGTTCATTTAACTTGGTCAAACAGCAAAGAAGCATTACCGTATCCAAAAACAGAGCTTTATGACTCGGTTGAGTTACTTCGCAAGAAGCTTAAGAAAGATACCTATGACTTTTGAGTATTCAAGTGTTTAGCATATCAGTCAAACCGTTGAAGCAAAACAGCAGGTTTGCGCTTATGTATTTTTAATTATGTTTTGCTTTTTATACTGTTCAAGGCACACATTAATATAAAGGTGAACATTTGAGTCAGCAATGCAAAAAATGTAATAGTAAGATCAATCCTATAAAGCTTGAGCCAGGCCATTATTCACACTTTAAATGTCCTGTTTGTGGTACAGATGTATCAAGCAATAGGGGTAACGGTTATCTTGCTCTAATTGTCATTGGTTTAATTGCTTGGGCTTTAGCATTTGCTTATCACCATTTGACGTAAGAGTTTCAGTAAATCCAAGTATAAATGTTTCATTGTATAGTTAGGCTTTAAGGAGGGATTATGTTTTTAGCAAAATATAAAAAGAAGAGAGCAATAAGAAGTTACATACTCCGTCTAGGTAAAGACCTTTCGAGAAGGTATGGCAAAAGTAAAACTTATACAGCTGGACAAGTTGAAAAAACTGTTCATGACGAAGGTTATAACTGGAGGCATATCTGTTACGCCCATGCTTTATATACAAGTATGAAACAGTTCAATAAATGGCAAGACGAACGTGGCGAAAGTTGTGACTATAACGAGATGCGAGAGGAGGTGTCAGATACATTTTTTGGCGGTGATATATCGTATATTGAGTCAGGTAGCTTTTGTGATGATTCCGCGGGAGGAAGTGGCGGTGACGGTGGGGGCTCAGATTAACCCGAGCAAGCCATTTAAATTAGGAATATAACAGTTGGTTGTATTCCTCGGTTTTCAGCAAAAATTCTAACAAATAAAAAGTGCGGTTATTAAGTGGCTGGCTTTAATCACAAAACATAAATATTAGCATGCTATTTTTTACAGTTATGACTACTAGTTTCAATCGTTATTTTATCGGCCTTTACAGAGAATTCAGAGCAACGGATGCTTCCTCTTATAGATAATTAATCAGATGATAATTGGAAGAGCATTGGCATTTTATGATTCTAACGAGTCCAACATTTATATCTATGCGCTGGTCAGAACTTATTTAATAATGGCGTTAAAAGCTTGGCAAGTACTCATTTATTGGTTAGTTTTAATAAGTCATATAGGATAATTCTGTACAGTATATTAAGACGTTGTGTTATAGAGGAAACTATGATTTATACGACAACCGAAACAGTTCCTGGAAGAGAAATTGAAGCGGTTTTAGGCATCGTCAATGGCAATGTGGTTCAGTCGAAGCATGTTGGCCGAGATATTATGGCGGGTCTAAAAGGTATTGTCGGAGGCGAGCTTAAGGGCTACACCGAGATGTTGGTTGAAGCGCGAAATATAGCGGTTGAACGATTAATCGAAAATGCGGAAAAATTAAATGCAGACGCCATAGTAGGAATACGATTTACAACAAGCTCAATCACTGATGGGGCATCAGAAATACTGGTGTTTGGTACAGCAGTAAAACTTCGGTCTTAACGACCAATTTAAGTTTATTAACAGTGCAAGACTCTACTAGTTTGAGCTAGCTCAATATTTTACAGTACGATAATTTTGGTAGAAAAGTGACCATGTTCACACATGATATAATTTTATATTTCAATATGGTAAAGCAAAGTGCAAGCTGCAAAAGTAAACTGTAACAAATGTGATGTGCTCATTTTAACGAGCATATTTAATAAGTCTGGCGGCTTTTGTATGCCTTGCTTTATGAAGCTAAATGATGGGCTAAGACCATCTGAGTTAAACGCTCTGAAAGATAGTGGGCTTTTTGAATTTTTTATTCGATGGAATGCTTTTGTGAAGAAGGGGGTTCCAAGTGTTAAAGGTAACGGGAGAATAATTGACAAGTTAAGTCATTGGTTACCAGTTATAAACGCATCAATATCCGGGTATCTTCGTTGTGGCAAAGGCAAATTTGACGGCCAAAAAAACTCAGAGTACCTTGTTAAGTTAAAAGCCGCTAGTGAAGGAGACATTTTGTTGTTTCTAACAGAGATTGAGCGATTCAATAGCGAACTAGTAAAAGCGACAAAAACACTATAAGTGTGATTTATAAACGGAAACCCTCCATGCAAATCGTGAGTTTTTGTTCGATAAAATACTAAAATGGACTGAAGAGAACTCTTGAACTCTAGGTCTGATGGAACTGGAGTAGGCGAGGAAAAGGGCAAAACCACAGAAACAAGTTGGTAGCGTAAGGTGACTAACTATGAAATTAAGCGGTAAGAAAAAAGACCTGTATAGGCGGGTAGATGAAATTCTTCATTATCTTTGGGACCCGATAAGAGTGTCCGATACCCCTCTTGCTCGAGATGAATATCACTCTTACCTTCCAAAGGTTTTCAGTTTAGTCATCTCAGACAAAAAGCATCACGAAATCTCCGAGTATTTAGTAAAAATAGAGTCTGGCTCAATGGGTATATCGCCAAATATCGATAAAGCGACTGAAATTGCAAAATTACTCATAGAGACAAGGGAAGCAATGTTGGAGTAAGTGAATTTAGAAGTTACTCAAGAGGGAGAAAATACTCGGGTTTTACTCTTTCTTTGCTTATTATCGTATAGGCCAGTGCACTGATGAAAAATCGTTAATTTGTATAAGAAGCACTGTGAAAGTTTCAGCTATCGTTTCATTTTTATTCATTGAAAGGCCGCCTCATGGTTTTTGGTATACAGCTAATTCATGGGCAAGGGATCACTATCTTGGAAACGTTGATACCAGTTGTAGGCTGATTTTTGAAGATGGGCTAGAAGCGTTTGATGGTGATACTCTTGAGTTTAAAATGGTTGGCTGTTAAATGAGCATATGAAGGCGAGGTCGAAAGTTTGGTTGATCCTCATTCTTCGCTGAAGATAGCCAAGTAGTATTAGCAATTCATATAGAAACTAGGTGTACATGTCGAAGTTGAAGCGAGCATTATATATTTTTGAGTTTGTAGTAGGTTTTGCTCCATCTATACTCCTTCTCACATTAGGTCTGATATTTAGCCCTGCAATCCTACTTGGGTTGTTCGCAGGCCAACCATTATCTATATTGGTCTTTTTTTTAGTCGCTGGTGGCTTGATAGGCTTTTGGGGTGCAATAAGCTTACTTGGTTTAACACTGTATCCTGAACAAGAAAATACACACCCTACAAAACTAAAAATATATTTAGTGTTAGGTGCTTTATCTTCAGTAGTTGCAAGTTATTCAGTGAGTGTTATCAACATATATTTATTACCTTTTACCGTTACCCCTTTGTTTGTAACGCTACATTTGGCATTTATACAAAGGCACCATTTGAATGGCAGTACAATAGCCTAGTAGTTTAAAGGGGAAGGTCACTCGGGTTTATTCATTTTTCGCCAATTTCACTTATGCATTAGTGCTCATCAACAGAGCTTTGCATGAACAAGGAGAGTCACTTCACTATACTTTTATTACATTGCTTTAAATACGGTTTATCTGTTGTTTCAAGGTTTCAATGAGTGTTGAAAAAGCTAAGTTCATGCGGTAATTGGCCGAGGGTTAGGTATTTTGGTATTCGGGAAACTTGTCACGATTAATCTTATGAACTACTCAGTAAACAGGTTAGGTACTGAGAGTTTTCAGTAGTACAGTATAGGCATTATTGCATGCAATATGTTCCAATTGGTGTTATTTATACTAAGATCGCTTGTTACATTGCAGCAAGAGCATATGAAGATACAAGAAGTATGAATGTAAAAGCCGTTCACCGATGTTGGCCTTTTGGCACAGATGTTATTTTTGGGTCTTGTTAGCTTTAGATAATTTGTGACGGTAGATAGCAGTGTAAGCGAAAATATAGTGGAAAATAGTATTTTTTTGACTTTGTAAGTTGTTTTATTTGAAGTCAATTGATTGTACTATTTATGTGCATGTTTACTTTAAACTTTTTGTAACGGGTTTATGGTTTTAATAATGCTTTAATATGACGAATTGATTTCTTGAAAAATATTATAAAAAACTAACTATGGAGAGGATAATGAAATTATTTGGATTAGCAGCTTTACTATTTTTGTCAGTACCTTCGTTTGCGAACGATTGGAGTCAGGCTACGAAAGTTGCGGAGATCAATACCGGCTACACAGGAGGCTTTATTTTGTTTCGTACAGAAAAAGCACATCACAATCCTAAAAACTGTGATGCTGCTTTTTATGCTGTTAGACAGGGAGATGCCGAAGTAGACCAAATACTGTCAGTCCTTTTAGCAGCACAAAAAAGCGGTGGTTCAATACAGGTTGGTGTCAACTCAAGTAAATGCGATCAACATGGGCGGATCTCAGTGACTAGAATTAGAAGCTTGCCGTAACTTCAGTAAATTGTTCAGCTTTACTTCGTGATATAGGGGTAAAGTTGAGCATTACTGCGATATGCCTCAGTGGTTATGAGATTAAAATTTAACTCAAATCAATTGAATTGCCTTGGTGCACAAGACTTAAAACCATAAAGTGTTTGTAGCTTACTCTAAGTTAAATTAAATACCTTCATTTAGCTTCAATTTGTTATAATTTAAAGCCTTTTGAAAAAAGTGTGACATGCCTAAATTATGAGTATCTACGAAGAGAAATTGGAAGGTCGAGAGTTTGACTGGTTCGCTATAGATGGCGAAGGAAACATAGCTCTATTTGCTACGGCGGGCGAAGGCACAATCCCCAACTTGGTTATTGAAAACTATGCCGAGCATGATGCTATTGCGGTGCAATTGGAATCTCCAAATTTGGGAAGCTCTGAAGTTTGGTCTGATTTTGCAAAGCTTGGGTTTTTTGTCTTCGATTGGGATTTGCATGGTGGTCCTTATAAAAGGGAACAAAAGCCTACGAGCACTATGAGCGTACAATTGAGAAATACAATATTGGCAATGGGGAGTATTCCTTCGTTGCCAGTCAAGTTCACGGAAATAACGGAGTTGGTAGTTGGGCGCACATTAAAGTAAACGGAAGCACTGTTTTAACTTACCAAGCTCGAGCCGTCACAGTTATCGTGATAGCGTTTTTCTTTGGCGCAATTCACAATCATCCCTTTGCTCCAGCCGCGATGGCCGGCTGCATCAATACTTACCAATAACTATTTGCCCGGCTATTTTAGTTGTATGGATAATAGTTGAGGTGCACAATGCAACAAAATAGCTTAATAAAAAGGACAACACAGTTTGCTGTTTTCCTTTTTGAACACCTATGTAACAAATCTCTGCCTTATTAAGACTTTAGATTCAAATTAGGAGCGAAACATAAAATGAAATATCTACTCATTCCGGCGGCAACTCTGTTGATGGGAGGATGTGCCAGCACATACTCGCCAGTACCTGAAAACTACTCAGGCGCAATATCTAAATTTGAAAGTACACAAAAAAGACACAGCGAAGGCAAAGCTGATTTGTTTTACCTTGAAAAAGTAGATGGTAAGAGAATACACAATAGCGCAGCTGCAACACGCTCAGCTACCTATGGCCAAGGTTTTGCACTTACAACCGAACATGTCGTAACAGATACTCCCTCTTCGATGGCTACGTTTACAATCAAAGGTAGAACTCTGTATGCCGCGCCAATTCAGGCAATGACAGGCACTGTTTATGAAGTTACTGGTGATGTTACATTTTCACCAGAGCCAGATATTACATACATTGTCAGAGGCGAGTTAGGCAAAGCATATTCAGCAGTATGGATAGAAGAAAAAGGTAGCGGTAAAGTTATTCTGAAAAAAATAGAAATAAAAGGTGATTCAGAACTAGGTTTTTTTGAGAAATAAATATAAGGGCTACGCGTTCGGGACACGCTACGTTGCGAGTTCAGACCGCGCAGCCTGTTAGGCGTTATTTAGGAAGTATTGATATCTCGCATTAGCAGAACTTTCCAGATGAATTAAGGCACTGCACTTAATAAATGATTGGCGAATTATACCAATAACGCAAGCGCCTAAAGAGGTATTAAGACTTGATATCAATAGTTTATAGGTTTTTCTTCGTTCAAGCGTTGCATGCGTTTGACGCACTTTAAGGCCGCGTTTTAGGAATAGCCATGAATAGATACAACCGCAACAAACGGTACGATGAAGCAAGAAAAAAGGTGATTTGGTTATTGCCTTTAGCTGTTGCTTTTGCGGTTTTTTTGCATATTTATGGTTCAATAAATCCAGGAATTTCGTGTTTAATAGCAATACTGACGCTGGGAGTGGTTGTTTTACTAATTCAGTTTTTATTAAGCCTAAAATATAAATTAATGAAAACGCAGTTTGGAGAATACGACAAAGCGGTTAATGTGAGGAAATACACGTTGGCATTAGTGCTTTGCTTTATAGCTCTTTGTCTGAATACAATCATGTTGATCATCATAATGACAATGATCATGATATAACAGGCAATTATGAGTGCGTGAGATGGGCAATAGGAATATCTAGGTAACAGCGCTAACTTGCACATGTATGTATCTAACAAGCTGGTTTTGTGAGCAGATGGTTACATCGAGTTTCAAGCCAATAGGACTGATGAACGATTAACTTAATGGGGTCTGCTAAGCAATTATATTCACTTAATATCAGCTCAAAAGTGTCAATTTAAAGCGAAGGCACAATATGTACAGAGTTTTTTTGATTTATTGTCGAGGACTCTAGAGGTGTTTTGAAAGGTATACCAATCAAAGTTTATTAAACAACGACGTAAAAACTGAATGCACTTTATGACTGATAATTTTGTAAAGGTTTAGAGGTCTTGGGCAGTTAATCGGAGAATATAGCCAAAATGATAGTAACTTTTGAGGGTGCGCCTGCTGTAGGTAAAAGCACAATTGCTTCAGCATTAAAAGATAAGCATGGTTGTTATGTAATACCTGAAGTTAATAAACTATTTGGTAAAGATAATCGAGAGTCGGACCTATGGTACTACCAAAAACAAATTGAAAGGTGTCACATTGCGAGTAGCTCTGCTAGCGACGCTATGATATCTATTTTAGATGGTGATGTCTTTCAACCGGTTTGGTTTGGTATAACCTTCCCAGACGAGAACTGGGGATGTTTTGACACTATTGTGAGCTTTTATCGAAAAATGATAGATGAAAAACAAGTGTCATTCCCCAATAAGTACGTCTACTTTCATGTGCCAGAAGCACTCAGAGCTAACAGAGAGCGTGGGCGTTCATCGCTCCTAGGTCGAAGCTCCGAAGAAATAGAAAAGAAAATCATGAGGTTTCAGCGTTTTAGTGCTTTGCATAAAGACTATTTTTCTGATCTGAAAGCGGAGTTTCCAGAGTTGGTTTGTTTTCATGAATCGAACGACATTAGTCGATCAATCGAGAGTGTCTTATCGTGCGTTGATACTCATCAATACAAAGACAGCGATATTTTTGACTTTATGATTGAACGGTGCAGGGTCCGTACGAGAACAATAGAAAATAGGTAAGATAGTCAGCAAGCCGATAGCAACTGATGGCGTTATATATCTGGATAACAATGTAACAGCGTTGCTCAAACTTTAAACCAGCGTTATATTTTACGTGGATCAAGGAGTTTATTTTATGGCTACGAACTATAAATTTAAAAGGCTGAATGCAGGTAGGGATTTTATTGCTGGTAACTTTAACACCCCACTTAACTTATCGGATATGGCGAAGAATGCTCATATGTCCCCTTATCACTTTTTGCGCTCTTTCAAAGATACCTATGGAGAAACCCCTAATGAATTCTTGATACGGCTTCGCGTCGAAAGTGCTAAGAGGATGCTAATTACCGAAAACTTTAGTGTATCAGAGGTTTGCGAGAAAGTAGGCTACATAAGTCTCGGTAGCTTTTCATCATTGTTTTTGAAACAGACCGGTATGGCTCCAACTTTGTATCGCCGTAAGCTGTGGGCTTTGTCAGCTGAGGCCTATCGCTTTCCTTCGCAGGCTATACCAGCGTGTTACGCATATCATTTTTTGGGAAAATAAGTTAAATGAGCAATATTGGAGAAATATCATGTTGATTATTTCTATAAGATAAAACGAGTCAATAACAAAGGAATATATAAATGATCACATCTATAGCACATGCAACAATATATGTACTGGATCAGGAAGAAGCGCTTGATTTTTACCAAAATAAGCTTGGTTTCGAGGTTGGTGATGATATGAAAGTAGAAGGTGGCTTTCGCTGGTTAACCGTACACCCAAAATCTAAGCCACAACTTCAATTGGTATTGGCAGAGCCAAAAGAGGGACCTCTGCTCAGCAAAGATGCAGCTGAGAAAATACGCAGTTTAATCGCAGAGGGGGCATTTGGCGCGGGCGTTTTTGAAACTGAAAATTGCCATAAGACCTATGAAGAACTTGTGGCTAAAGGCGTTGAGTTTACCCAGCTACCAACAAAGCAACTCTATGGTGTTGAAGCTATGGCGATTGATAATTCTGGGAACTGGTTTAGTTTGGTTGAGCGCTAAATCAAAGTTTAATGAGTAACGCTTGCAGGGCGTCTTTAGTGGCGTCTCTGTTTATGGCATTCATAGCAATTTGAAGGTTTTCAGGTAGTTTGGAAGAGGTATGTTATGTCGATATCAATATGTCTAGCGGCCATTTGGGCAATTCTAATACTTCGTTCAGGTTTGGCTGAATATAAATACTATCAATCAGTTAAAGAATTAGAGCCTGAGATTTGGGCACAATTAGGCGCACCGAAATACTTTAAAGTACCAGTCGCTTTTGTCTCTTCAAAAGGTGTAAAACTGCTGCAGGGCGCTTCCAATAAAACAGTGCTGGCACTTGCAAGTAAGCACCGTCAGGCGGGTATTCAATTGTTGTCATACGTTGTACTGGTCTTAGTTGCATGCATTGTCTATTTTAAAGTTGCCTAACAAGGCGAGTAAGGATTTGAGTGTTGTAATACTTGTTGGGAAGGGTTGAAGCCGAAGGCCATGGTTTCATGGATATTGTAACTATATCAGTCCCAACTGTCGTGAACAGTTTTCCGTTTGAAAGTATTCAACTTACTTATGGTGAAGTTGCCGTATACTGGATCCCTCTTGATACAAAAAGGCATCACGACCGCATACTTACCACATTAATTGGCTACCCAGCCTCAATTAAGGACTTCGAGTTTTTAGTGAACTATTCAAATGGCACATGCTCTCTTTATCAAGCTGGTTCAATTAACAGCGCATATCGCAAGATAAATTAACAGTTTGAGGAACCAAACAAAATTGAGGTGAAGTGTGGCTTCAAGGTGAGCGCATTTCAGGGTATTCCAACCAGTTTGCAATGTATGCATTTCCTCATTTTAATCTACCTGAGGGCTACAACACTCTTGCTTGGTGCGTGGCGTTCACCATTGATTGGATGTGAGATATTTACGAATATCGAGGACACATTGGAGGCAAATAAAAACTACTTTGTTCGCTTGACTGCAGAGCTGCGAGATTTAGGGCATAAGGTGGTATCATATCGGTTTCTGATCGTTATGGTTTTACATTGGTTGAAGAGTCTTTTGCTATTGATGAATTAAAAGAGTCAAAAAACGGATAAAAGCAAAAGTTAGGAGCATAAAGTCGCTGACTTATGTTCCTTGTTTGCCAAACAAGCATTGCTAAGCAATTAAATATAAATGAATCAGTAGTGGGTTATTTAATTGCTCAAATTAGGCCCACAATATTTCTACCCCTTATCGAGTATTCACAGAGTATGATTGAACGAGAAAAAATCAAAGATGTACTACCTGTCTTTTTGGAGTATAAAGACCACAGTGATTCGGACATCACTGACAGAATAACACACCATGGATTAAGCTTTGGAGAGGCAGAGCGGATCTCAGCATTCTTACCCAGTGCATTTTGCCGCATAGTTTTGGGTGACAAATTAGAATTAGACTTTCCTAATACCTATAAAGTTGAGGGCAAAGAAGGCGAGTACGCTTATTCAGAAGAGCCTATCTACAAATTGGCCATCGATATTGCCTCAGAAATTTATCACAATGAACCTGAGTTGGCGGACATTTTTAATAGTATTGTAACTCGCAGCGCCGAGTTCAATGCCGTGAATCAAGCGTTAAATAAGGGAAGTGAAATTACCGGTGGTAGCCTTCAAGCTACGACCTATTTTGGCTATAAAACACTAGGCAAAAAGCGAAGCCTGCTCTCAAGAATATTCGGCTAGTAAAACCTAAATGCGCTCTTCTGTTTAAAAACATTGCGGTGACTATGATAAGCTGTGAATAATCAATAGGAAAAAGACGTAAAGTGCTTAATACCCTCAACAAAACAAGGACGAAAAATAGCAGGCTTGTATTCTTTCTCATTCCCTTCAACCAGCAAAGCGAGCGTAAGTCACCTATGAAGCATCTAGTAAGAAACTTAATATTTGTTGCATTACTTATACTTTCGGGAGTATCAGTGGCAGTTGATATTGAGCATCCAATAAATGTAAAGTGGGTTGATGGCTATGCTGTTATCTCTAATGAAAACAAATCTATTGATATCACAATCGACAATGTCGCCTTGCTTTTGAATATTAGTGCGGTCGTTGAGGATGGAAGTACGTACATCATAGCTTATCACTGTACAGCGACTAAGTTTGACGCCAACGCAGAAGTCATAGGCTTATACGCAGGCGAGGTTGATATTGTGACTATCTCAAAAGCACAACTGAGTAAAATTGATTGCGGGTTCGGCATTGTGTTGGAATTGTCATTAGCCAACAAAGCCATAAGTGCGGTTAAAGAGTAGTTATTGGCGTTAGTGAAGTTCCTAGCGACTATTGAATGAAGCTAACCGCCAAGTATTAGCTGGATATAAATTTGCTGCTGTTGAGGGTTATAGAGTTAGATTGACTGAGCCGCAGTAAGTTTGACCTCTGTGGTTATTTATCTTTGCATTTTCATCTGGGGTCAATATTGCATTTAATAGTTCTAACCTATGGACAGTTTTTGGTGTAGAGCTTAAGTTAATTGGCAATGAGGTTGTATTAACCATTTTTTGTATTTTAGTTTGTGCACCTTCATGGCGAATGCTTTCCAAACTTTTCAGCACCGTATAAAGCGGGTGTTGATAATACAAAGTGGAGTTTTATATGAAATGGTATTTAGGTGTTGCGTTCGGAGTTCTTTCATTCAATAGTGTATCTGATACGGTCAATATTGAAGCTAAAGGTAATTTAGAAGCACTCACCCCAGCACGATGTGTTGAAATGGCAGAGTTGTCTAACAAGCAAAGTCCTGCCGACATATTTACTGGGGTTGCTGAATGTTTATCAAACAAAGAGTTTGATAAAGCGTCTGAGCTACTCTTGGCTGCACTAGCTTATGGCAAATATGACACTTTGAGGGTTAAAGATAAGTCCGCCCATCAAGCTATCTCGGTGTTACGAATAAACTCACTTTCTCAACTTTCAAAATTGGAGTTAAAAGAGTTTCAAAGCACGTTTGCTGCATTGATGAATAACCCTATTGAAAAGAAAAAACTATGCAATAAGTTGGAAAAACTCGGTATTCCTCAATATATACCTAAGTATATGATACAGCATGGTATCTCAGCCTTTACGGGAAAAGATAAAGGGTTAGCTGATGATTTTGATGCTCGCGCGGCTTGGAGTGAAGTAAAAGCTGAATATGCCAAGTGTAATTTATAAACTAACAAGTCATTGAGGGGGTTTGATTGATAGGAAAACTCGTAAAGCTCGTACCATTTATTATAGGCTGTGCATTGGCGTATATTGGTTATAAAAACATTAACTCAGCTCCGGCGGAGCATTTTGGATGGGTTTCACTGGTGTTTGGTGGGCTATTAATTTTAAGCTCCCTCCGTTCGTCGAAAAATAAAACCAGATATAGCATCGAATCTGATCTCGATAGCTCAGGAGGAGATGGTGGTTCTTGCGGTGGCGGTGAATAGGCCGCTAAACAAAGGGGTATAGTCGTAAGTATTAGAATGTAGTTTGACTATTTAATTTTAAGTTTAATCTAATCAGGAGTTGTTATGACTTCACATGAACTAGGGCCGCCTAAGGGAATGTCCGACGAAGATTGGAAAGCTTTTCTCGAACATGAAAAAAGTTGGCAGGCCATGTTAAAGCAGCGCTTTGACGATGACCTTAAATTATCGCCACCAATACCACCTTGGATAAAATACCCTGAACACGACTCGGATAGCATGTTTTGGCGTATGGGGGTAGGGGAAGAGTATCTCTTTGATTATTTTGGCGTATATCTAAAGTATGCTAGTAAGGCTGAGTTAGAATCCTACAAATTAGAGTATCCTGCCCCCAATGATTGGGCCGGTTGGTACGATAAAAATTGAGAATTGTAAAAACGATGAGCATCTGCATAAGTAAGCTTTATCTAGCTTAGAGTTTTATTGACGTCGTGCTTGTGCATTATACTTTACTCGTTGCTGTATGAAGTGCTTATGCGTTGGGCGTGACTGAAATTAGTGCTCAATGCGTAAGAAAACTATTCCGTAAAGAGTGTTGTTAATGCTTATACACTTTGCGTAAAAAGTTTCATTCGCTGTATTCGTTTGCTTTTCCACTCGTTATATTTTTAAGGAAGACTATGGTTCTTGGTTGTTGGGACAGCGCATTGTTTAAAAGTCTATTTATTTCGAGTTTATTTATCCCTGCCGCCTATCTTTTTGACCTTTATCATTCAAATGATTTTTTGTGGTCAGAGGTTCATAGCTTTTTCGTTCTTTTTTTGCTTTATTTTTGTGTGTTCGTATTAACCTCGCTAGTTGGGTGGCTGTTTATAGGGTTTCCTACGCATTGGCTTGTTTGCAAATTCACGAGTAAGAATTACGTTTATTATGCATTACTACCAGGCCTGTTTCTTTGCGAAAGCCTACTCACAAATGGTCCATGGCTTTTGGCTTTTATAGCGTTAACTCAAGCTTTACTCTTTAGATTTTATGTATTTAAAATAAAATATAACCAAGCGTGAAAATACGGTTAATTCGATTGAATTTGCTCTTGCCTTACTGTGTATTAGCCAGTATTTTAATCAATTATATTGGCCTTTTTAATTAGATGTAGGGGCAACTCATGAAACGTAAATTTAATGTATTTGGTAAAGTTATGTCGGTTTATCGTGAAGCTGACGAATGGGTTTTATACACAGAATCTGATACGGGTATGAGGGCTAGAGTATACGATGTTGTTATTCCTTCGGAACTAGCAGAAGACAAGCTCGCACAGTTTTTAGATGATATTTTCCATGAGTTTGCCAACCAGCGCTATCAATCAGTATTTCAGGTGGATTGAAGCTAGCTGCATGAGTGCTAGCTTTGGGCAATTATTTTTATTATTAAAACGAACATAAGTTAGAAGTCGAATTTATGAAGATTATATCAAAAATATCTGATCCAATAGAAAAAGCAGACTTGTATTTCGGTATTAACCCTAGTGATCGTAAACGACCGTTTGTATTGGGTGCAAATAGCAATGCTCAAGGGGTACTGTCTATTGCTAGTTGGGGCGCAGCTTCCACATTCGGTCTTGAGAATCTAAATAGCATTGATGGGTCCATGTGGAAAGACTGGCGTGCGTCTTTACGCCATGTTGGTTGTGATTGGGTGATCCCTATCATAGAGAAGGCAGAAAAGACCAATAATCTTGATATGGCAGTCGCTGAAATATTACAAAGAGCGAACCAAGAATAAGTTTTGTGTAGAACAATGAATAAGTGCATTCACTGAATACGCGTCCCGCCGTATTTCATCTTTGCTAGTGTGCCGGGCAATAGACCACAAGGGTTTGTTGTTTTGGTTGGACTTTATTCGTGTTTTCAGAATTTCATTTTGGGAAGGTATTTGGTTTCAAACTAAGTAAAATACATTTAGTCAATGCCGTTGAGCCAAAGGGTAAGATGCTTGGCTTGTGCTATTTAGGAGCAAATATTAGCATTTCTCGGATAGAAACCTCGGAGTCATGGATGAACTTAATGAATAAAAATGCCTTTTTAGTACTGCTAATTAGCATTCACTTTATATTTCCCTGCAAGGTTATGGCAAACAGCGGCCTGTACCAAAAAGTTGATTATCATAGTAAATATCAGCCTATGCTAGATAACCTCATATCTGAGCACATTCCTGGAGCTGTTTTACTGGTTACATCAAAAAGCGATGTTTATATCGGAAGTGCAGGCTTTAAAGACTTGGAAAAAAAGGAGCCAATGACAACGGATATTGTCATACCCAATGGGAGTGCAGGTAAAAAGTTAACTGCATTGTTGGTTGCCATGTTGGCAGATGAAGGTGTGATAAACTTAGACGTTTCCATCAGTACATACTTGGATCGTCAATTGCTTAGGCAAATTCAGCATTCAGAACAAATGACAATAAGGCAGCTGCTAAATCACACAAGTGGCATTTTTGAATATAACGATGTCAGCGATTATGCCTTTTTCAAAGCGCAATTCGCTCAAAAAGATAAAGTCACAACAGACATATTCCCTTTGGGTTTCGCCTTGAACCAACCCGCTAATTTTAAGCCCGGGAAAGCGTATGCTTACTCGAATACTGGATATGCTTTGGCCGGAGTCATTTTAGAGCGAGTATTAAAGCAGCATCCCTCTGTTGCGATCAGAAATAAGATACTCATGCCACTTAAAATGACATCTAGCTATTCAAAAGGTGTTGAAACGCACAAGCCGAAATTGGCTTCCGGATTTTTTATAAATGATGCAGATCCAGCGTTTCCACTGCCTATGAATGTCTGGGTAGATACAAAAGAAATTATAGGCACAACCGCGACCTCAGACGCACCCTTGGCTTCAAGTGTTAGTGATATGGCAAAATTATTAAGAGCTATAGTGCATGATAACAGTATCGTTAGTCGCAGCGTAAGAGCGACAATGATAGGAGAAAAGAACCTCGTTGAGTCTTGGGGGCCGCGTTTTTATTCTTCTTCTGATTTTCATTATGGGCTTGGAGTCTGGGTGGAGAAAGTGAGAGGTAAGACATTTTATCACCATGGGGGCACTGAGTTTGGCTATTTTACTCAAAACATTTATATTCCCGATGGCGATGTAAGTATTACCGCATTTGCAAATTGCGGCGTAAACGAGCATTGTGAGTCTGAATTTCAAAATTTCACTTTTGCGATTTTAGATTCATTTTTAAAAGTGCGGCAGGGTACTTAACGAGCACTTATGGTCACGCGCACTCAAATAGCTTGTATGGCTTTGCAATTATTAGTGATTGTCAGTCTATGGTGAAACCAGACCTGTCGATTTTGACTGTTTATTGGGGGTTATATACGAATGGTGAAATATGAAATGCTTTATGCTTGTTTTTTTGGTAGTCAGTGTCTGTAGTTTCGCCAGTAAACCCAGTACACCATCCAAAGAATATCTAGATAGTTTATCGCCAAATGAAAGAGGCATCGCTTTAGAGTATGAAGCAAAACTTAAAGAAGAGTTTTTTCAATACCTGAGTGTTTTAACTGTTGAAAGGTTAGAATTTTTACTAAAGCTAAGAGAAAAAATATTGGCGGACGGGGCCGGGTCCTCTCAACAGTTTATTGATGGTATTATTTTCCAAGAAGCTAGAATAATCTATAGTTCTGGTAAAGTCAGGGAGTTGACTGAGTATCAAAAGTCTATTTTATCAAGGTTTAAAAGTTCCATAGAGAAAAATGAGTTGGTATTTTCAGGAAAAAACGCAAAGCGAAATGAAATTAGACTAAAAGAGTTTATAGAAAATATTGCATATTAAATTTTAAATGCAAAGCCATAATAAGGTGGTGTCAAACCATATTTTATTGCTTTGTATTAGCTAATAGTTACAGCTCACAACACAACGAACGGAGCCCATGGTTGAATATATTGTATCATTGTCCTTATTGCTGGGGAGCGCCTCTTCACAAGCAAAAGGTTGCATCAATGTGATTGGTGAACTGGCGCTATGGAATAGCCACCCGCCTTTTCTTAGAGTTACTTTATCAGGGAGTAGTAAAGTTTATGGAGTATTACAAGCGGGAGAAGAGCCCGCCTCGGATGCAATCCCTATTACACTTTACTCTGAGGTCATGGAGGGAAGCTACCGAGTTAATGGCAAGTTTTGCATCGAAAAGTTAGGCAGCTTTACAAAAATTCCTTACAGTAACAACGATATCGAGTATGTTAAAATAAAGCGTTTTTCTGCTATAAATTAGAATTGCTGGTGTTCGTAATAGTTGAAACTTTAATGCGATGCGTGTGGAGTTCGCTCGAACTCTGCCAAAAAATAAAGGGATCTATACGAGTAAATCGTCATGCAACGGCCTAAACGCTACCTCGTCTTGTTAATAAAACACGCACAATTACACAGTGCATAAACGATGATAGCAAATTATGAAAACCTTAATACCATTTCGCTCTAATTAACTTTTTTCCTCATGTGCCGTACGTTATAATGTGCCCCAATTTAAGACAGGTAGAAAAAATAATGTTTAAAAAGATACTGTTATTAGGGGCATTATCATGTTCCATGAATGTACTCGCTGGCGATATTGCGTTTGGTAAAGTGGTAGGCACAAAGGTGTATGACTTTTCTGATAATAAGTCTGTGAAAGTGTACTTTGAAAAAGGTTCTACACTTGGAACGCCAGGCTGTAAAGAAAGTGAAAGACCATTTGGGATTATTACTTATAGCAAAAAGACTGAAGCGTCTGTCAATCATATGTTGAGTGTTATATTGGCTGCACAGATGTCTGGTAAAAAAATGCGCATATTTTCCAAAGTTGACAACAGTTGTGAAGTGGATTTTGTTGCCCTTCAAGAAACCTACTTTTAATCCAGCAGTCTAAATTGGCCGAATGTATGTTCGGCTTTCTTAACGCCTTTTATTCACTGTTAACTATGAGCTATAAGACAAGATAAAGTGAGAAGAGAAGGCGAGTTGAGCACTTAATATTAAGGTGGTTATATATTTTTTGAGGAATTAGGCTATGGGTTATGTGATACACGCAATTGTGGGTAAGAGTGATGCTATTACTAAAATCACATCAAACTGGGTAGTCGCAAAAAAAGTGGATCTCAGACAAGGGTATTCACTTATCCAAGTATCAGATGAGCTGTTAGATGACATAAACGAGCTTGTAAATTCTGAAAAAGATGCTCCCTATCCAGAGTTTTTGAAACTCTCTTCTTCACTTCACGAACTGCTTCAAAGTGAATCTATTACTAAAACATTTGCCTATATTGAAAGTGACTATTTTGGTAGCGTAGGCGCACAGTCAGCAGTGCTTTATGCTAATGGTGAAACAGTGTTAGGGCCGTTGAAAACTGAAATTAAGTGGTGCTCAAACTTAAATCAGTACTATCAAAACCCCCAAGGTCAGCTGGCCATAAACTCTGTGCTATCCCAACTAGGTGTTTCTACTAGAAATTCAATGGATGAGTTTGAGTCTTTACAGCTCGGTTCATTGAGGTAGAACTTAAAGCCACACTCCAAGTACAAAATTAATGACGAAGTATAGATAGCAGCTGCTTCAATTTTAGTGTCTGGTTCCCAGTTAAGTGAGCCTAAGAACAGGCTTCTGGTTGTGTTTTAAAAACATATTTACCGTGCTTAAGGCGATTGGATTTAGCCACTTGTCTAGCCGGTTTGTGAAACGCGTTAATACGTTAAGTTTGAGAAGAAATTTGAAAGTTAGAACGAAAGAAAAACTGGCTGACTTTGTCAATCAGGGAAATAAAGTTAAGTATGTTTTTTTCTGGGGGCATCAAGAAAAAAGCGGACAAGTATCAAAGAGCTGTTTCAGTCAGTGGTATGAATCAAAGTTTCAAGAAGATGGGAATGAATTTTTCACCGCTGAGCATTACATGATGTATCACAAAGCTAAGCTATTTGGTGATTATGATGCTTGTGAGAAGGTGCTTAGTGCCCGAAGCCCAGCAAAAGCGAAGGCGATTGGTCGTGAGGTGCTTGGGTTCGAACAAACTCTATGGGACGAAAAACGTTTCGAGATAGTCGTCAATGCTAATCTGGCGAAGTTTTCTCAAAACGCCGACTTAAAGGCTTTTTTGCTTAGTACCGGTAACCGAGTTTTGGTTGAAGCGAGTCCTGTAGACAAAATATGGGGTATAGGGTTGGTACAAGATAATCCAGCATCTGAAAACCCTGACTCATGGAAAGGTCTCAATTTATTGGGATTTGCACTGATGGAAGTGAGAGACAGGCTTGCTGATAAAGCAGGGGCTAAAGAGGCTTTATGAAAATTTTTAATTTATTAATTTTATTGATGATATCCGTATCGCTAAAGTGCTTTGCAACGGGGCAAATTCCGGACTCGATCACAATTAAAAATATTGAGTATCGGTTACATACCAATCCGCTGAAAAACTACCTTGCTAAAATAAATTGGCAGCAGCCTGACAATATATCGATCTCGACTGCAAATTGACGGGGTTACTTAGCTTCTTGGAAAGTTGAAGCGGGGGCCTTGCTGCTTACGGATGTCACGATTGACCTTTACCATAAGGCGCAGCAGCGCGACGAAACTAAAAGTATTCTGCATGAGTTGTTTCCAGGCAGTAAGGTGGTTAAAGCAAACTGGTATTCTGGCGCGCTGGTTGTCCCTCATGGAAAACGAACGAGGTTAGTGCACATGGGATATGGATCGAGTTACGAAGAATATATTGTGATTCGGGTAAATAAGGGAACAGTCGTTGAATTTTTAAATTTAAGTGGTGAAGAATTCGCAAAATACAAGGCGAGAAAGTTCCAAGCGTTTAAAGGCACATCGGAGTTTCAGCAGAAACTCAAAAACCTTATTGAGGAAGAGCACCGCTGGTCTGAAGAAGACGCTTTATATTTTATGGAAAGCTTTTATGCTGAATATTACCTTTCCCTTTGATAGAGCTGCTAAACCAAATTTCTCAAAAGATTGGCAGATCTAATAGCTCAATAAAGAGCCTGTCTATATTTTGAGAAGGTCAAATCGATGAAAGACTTAGTACTGTTTATTAATCATCAATCCATGCAAAAGACAGCTTGAACAGCTTAATTTTTATTTCATGAACAAGCTATCTTGAGTGGTGGAAATTGAGTTTACTGCTTGTGATTGTGAGCTAAAGTCAAACAAAGGAAGAGTAGCAGACTATACTTACTGGCGTCTAAGAGGTGATAGTAAATAAGGTATGGCTTTGGAGCGGGTGAGCGCGACAAAAACACACCTGATGATTATTTGAGCCTAGACTTTTTATAAGGTCGGTAGGTATGAGAAATTGTTTGATTTTCCTTTTTTTGTTTTGCTATGCACTGCAAAGTAAAGCTGGCATATTTGCAGGCTATGATGATTTTTGCGGCTTACCAGTTGTAGTTGGTCCCGACGCGCAAGTTGCAACCGCAAGGACCGACCAAATAGGAAACAAATACATCCATATTGATCCTAAAGCAATGCAAAACTGGACAGTCTCAAGAGTGTTCACACTTGCTCATGAATGTGCGCATCACCTTGTTGGACATACCTCCCGTTTAGGACAGCTAGAGAGGTTTTATGGCGGTACGGCCAAGCAAGAGCTTGAAGCCGATTGCTGGGCGGCGAGAAAATTAGCATCAATTGGACTCAATTACGACATTAATAGAACTATCTTGGATCATGCCAATGCTGGCCATTTTTCAGCTGGTGGTTACCCTTCGGGCAGTCAAAGAGCACAGAATATACTCAATTGTTTAGGTGGCAGTAGGCAGTGTAAAACGGTTACTACACCCTGTGGTCATGCTGCACATCCTAGTGGGGACAAGGTTAATTGTTCTCATTTTGTGCAGCCTCATCCAAATGGCGACTTTACACCGTGTAAGCATCTTTGTTCAGGCCCTTGGGGCGCAGTGGCATGTCATCCTCAAGGACATACTTTACCTTGTATGCATCCGCCTGTTCAGTTGCATAGCGCTGATTTAGTGCAATGCCAACATGCAGCTCACCCTCAAGGGCATGCTCAGAAGATATGTCGTTGAGCGCCGAGAGTGAAGCTGTCGACATATTAAGACACCAATGGAAGTTTCTTGAATCTGAAAAGCCTAGCGCAGCTTCCAACTGCGCTATACATTAAATGCGTTGGGCCCAGTGCGTGTTAGAGTTTCTTTTTTAAGTTCAAATCGTGGAAATTATACGAAAAGTCAGTACTACGACTCACTGCCTTCATTTTTAACCCTGTAATACTGCCTTTAAAATCCACTTCAAAATTGACGTATGCATCCGCGTTGAGCGTTCGATCAGTCCACTTGGCAACAAATCGGTTTCCTTCTAGGTGAGTAAGAGAGCCGCTTAGTGCTTCACTTCGAGAAAACTTAATTTTGAGCTTGGGTCCGGATACCTTGACGTATACTTTACCATACCAATCATCATGATAAGTCCCCGCATATTGATTGATATCTAAAGGCGGTATTGCTGCATTAACTGAAGTTGGCTCACTGTCGTTTTTTTGCTGCTTTTTATACGCTTTGTAGCGGGCATTACCTTCGATATAGAGGTCTATGTAATTTGTTGGTTGCTCCTCTATATAGCTTTCTAATATCGTTGCAGTCAGCCCTTGTGCAGCTCTTGACCATTGATTGGTGAGTGCAATAACTGCAAGGTCCTTTTCCGGTAAAAAAGCGATATGAGACGTCATTCCCTGTACGGCACCACCGTGAGAGACATGCAAATGACCATGAAAATCTTTTAATCGCCAACCTAGACCATAAGCTTGGAAATGAGTTTGCGAGTATTTCTTGGCCATGTAAGGCACTTTTTGCAATGTAACTGGCTTCCACATCTCTTGCAGCTGTTGTTCTGAAATGAGTACTTGGCCATTCGGTAACTTGCCTTTGGCAAGGAACAATTGCGCCCACTTTGCCATGCCCAAAATATCGCAATTCACTAAATCGTCATCTTTAAAAAAGGTGGTTTTTAGTTCACCATTTACTTCCATATGCGCAGTAGCGCGTTTGCTTGGTTCCGAGATACGCGACGGACTTGCAACACAGCCTGTCATTTGGAGTGGAGAAATCAGCGCTTTTTCGACATATTTATGCCAAGGCATTCTAGTGACAACGCGGATGATCTCCTCGGCGACAATATACATCAAGTTGTCGTATGCATACTCTGATCTAAATGAACTCTCAGGTTTCAGGTAACGTAATGCCTTGATGATTTCATCTGGCGTCGCTCGAGCGTCCGGCCACTGCAGCAAGTCTCCCGCGCCGAGCGGTAAGCCTGATCGGTGGGATAATAAATCTCGAATTGTAAATTCTTGCGTTACCCACGGATCATACATTCTAAAGTGGGGGAGATAGTCAATGACTTTGTCATCCCAGCCTATTTTATTTTGGTCAACAAGTAGTGAAAGCGCAGCGGTTCTAAAGGATTTAGAAATAGAACCAACTTGAAACAAAGTGTCTGTGCTAGTAGGTGTGTTGCTATCGATTGACTGAACCCCATAGCCTTTTGCGTGGATGACTTCGTCACCTTTAACAATAGCTAAGGCTATTCCTGGAACATTAAGCTCAACCTGTGCTTTTTCAACAAGAGCATCTATTTGTTCATGTTTTAACTTTGCACTTGCGCATAATGACGTTAACAGTAATTGTGACAAGATGGTCCCCGTGATAACTGATTTTTTGATATAGTTCATTAAATTAGGCCTCTTAAAGCGATTTATTACCTAGTAAGGACATTAACAATTACTTCTTATTTTTCTAGCACTTATATGCAAGCGGTAGGTTTTTTTCTGCAAGTGGCAGTAAAAAGGAGTCGCTCACATTACTCAACCATAGCAACACCAAAGTTATCGGCGTTTAGGGCCATCAGTTTTATATTTTTGGTGATCATTTGGAGTGCTTTTTCAGCAAGTGTGAGCGCCAATGGTTTTAATAAGCTTTTTATTCAAGAGGTTATGGTTTGTTATGACAAACAAGAAACCCAATCTATTGGTGCTATTCCTAGGCAAAACTGTAAAAAGACAACACTTGGTGAAGTTGAACCCAATAACAGCCTAACCTGGATAGTCGCAACTTTTGACTTAGACACAACGAAGGGCATCAACAAACCACTTGGACTGTTTTTCTCTGCCAAAGCGGCTGCTGAGTTTTATTTAAATGGCGAATTAATTGGTCGAAACGGATATCCCTCTGTAGAAAAAAAAGGTGAACGAGCAGGGGCGATGGATTCGGTCATATATATACCATTGGAATTGATCAAAAAGCAGCAAAATGAATTAGTTATCAAGCTCTCTGCACATCATGGGATTGTCAATTTAGGCGGTTTTATCCAGCGAGCAATAATTACACACTACGATTCGCCACAAAATATGGTGCTGCGTCACTACTTACCGTCGTTGCTGCCGCTAGGCGTTTTGGTTATTGGTTTGATTTTTTCGAGCACGTTAGCGGCCCTACAGTCAAAGAATCAACGAAATGTACTTCTTCCCTTATTTACGCTATTCGTTGTTCTACAGTTATTAACCGAGGTATCGAGAGGGCTTATCCCTTATGATTATTCTTATCATGATATTCGCTTACTGTTCATTTTGCTGTTGGGCACATTAAGTGGTCAGTGTTTATTGCTCCATATTGTAAAAAGCTTTCTTACAAAAGCTCACCGAAAGTACTTTTTCCTTTCTATGCTGCTAACGCTTGTGGGGATTTACTTAGGTGAGTCAATGGAGAGTAAAACCGTGATTGTTATTCAGGTGCCTGCGTGGATAAGCTTTATAATCGCTGCTTATCAAGCGTTTCAGAAAAATGAAGCTGCGGCCAGAAGTGCGATAGCGCTGTTGGTGTTCTCAAGTGCAATTGCGATACAGCCAGACAAGTTCTTGGATATCTATTTTTATTATTTTGTGGCTTCACTTCTGCTGTTTTTCTTCATTCAACACGCAATTGCATATAAAACCGAAAGGTCACTTAAATTAGTGGCTCAATCAAGGGCTGAACGTCTACAACAAGCGCTCGATGAGTATAATGAGTTGCAGCAACCGTCAAAAATCCAAATAAATAACGGCCAAAAAGTAGAGTGGACTTCGTGTGATTATATATGTTGTTTAAAGGGAGCCCGAGACTATGTCGAAATCATGATGTCTGATAACCGCTGCATTTTACATAATCAGGGTCTTGCGGTCATGGAAGAGAAGCTACCAGCCACGTTTTTACGGGTACATCGCTCATTTATTGTTAACAAGCGCTTTATTCAATCATTAGAGAAGTTACCATCAGGGGGGGGCAACCTTATATTGACTACAGGAGTTACCGTTCCTGTGAGTAGGCGAATAATGCCAAAGGTAAAGAGCCAACTGACTTAATTTAGGTTTGTATGCCTTGGGTTATCTAAGCATTGAGCTTATTGTTGGCTCATTATTTGGAGTGATTGTATTGTTGTGGGTCGTCAATGCGCCACAGTAGGCAATAAAATCAATTAAAGACATAAACTCGCCTAGCTCTTAGGGTTCATTTTGTGAAAAAAGAGATTGCGACATATCAACACTACGACCCAGATTTTATGAGGGTTGAAAACTACGGACATATTTGAATATGACAAACCCCTTTATTCCCGATACTTTTGATCCACCATTGTATTTTGATTCGGCGGACTTTTACTTCGTGGTGTTAGAAGAACAGGTTGCAAAGTTTGACTTTGATGCTGTGATGTCGAGCCAGCAAAGACTGCAAGGAATATTTGGCCCAGGTTCACAGTGGCCAAAAAGCGACATGACACTTGACGAAAATATAGAGAGTTTACAGGTGCATAAAAAGGAGTTTGAGTCACGATTGGCATTTGCTTATTCAGTATTCAATGAGTCAAAGGATAAGTGCCTTGGTTCTGTTTATATCGACCCAAGCCAATCGCCAAGCTATGACTGTGAGGTGTATTTATGGATTAGAGATGACAGTATTGACCTTGATAAGGTGCTATATGAAACTGTCTTAATCTGGCTCCAAGAGCAGTGGCCTTTTTCACGAATTGCGTTTCCAGGTCGCAGTATTTCGTGGGCTTGTTGGGCAAGTGAAATAAAAAGTGTGGGTTAGGTGAATAGAGCCTAAGCTTCTGCCTGGCCAATTGTGGGCTTAGTCCCTTCTTACGACTGATCCAGATTGAATATAGGGCCGTAGAACAAGGCTTTATAAGAGAGAGAAAGAAATGCAGTTTTCAGCAGAGGACGAATCTAGAATCATTGAAATGGCATGGGAAGATCGCACTCCATTTGAAGCCATTGAGCTCCAGTTTGGGCTCAATGAAAAGCAAGTTATCGAGTTCATGAACAAAAGGCTAAAAGTGTCTAGTTTTAAGCTTTGGCGTGCAAGAGTGTCCGGGCGCAAGACGAAGCATTTCATGCTACGCAGTAAAGACGTTAGCCGAGGTTATTGTCCATCTCAATACAAGCACCGTTAGTTTAACATCGAACAGGGTATACTGGTTTGTGCAATGAGAAATTTTATTGCACAGGGCTCGTCGCATAGGCATCTATCTCTTGCCAAGGCGTGATGCGTTTTTAAAAAATGCATATTATGGGTATTGAGAAAACAAGCTAGATCCGTTTTCTCATTTGTGAAAAACAATTGATTTAACCTGTTGTTTTTGAGACTGTTCATACCATCACGTTGGATATGAGGTCAAAATGGAATTACTCACCCTGATTGTTGTCATCATCGCTTTTCTTGGTGTGTTTACGTTAGAAGTTATCGCGCCAGCTTCAAAGAATGAATGCGATCGTCGCTGGCTGATTTTAGCTTCTTCTATCAGCTTATTTCAGTCACTCTCGACCATAGGCATAGGACTTTTATTCGTTGATCTATTTCGTGAAGTATCGATATTTGAGTTTCGAGATATACACTTTTTTGTTCAAGGTGTATTGGGTTTTATCTTAACTAGTTTTGTTGCCTACTGGTGGCACAGAGCGATGCATAAATTTGACTTTTTATGGCGAACATTTCATCAGTTACACCATAGCCCAAGGCGTATTGAGGCGCTTACTTCATTCTATATGCACCCATTTGATGGCGCTGCAGCAACTTTTTTAAATGCCTTTTGTTGCTATTTTATATTGGGCCTCGATGCGTCAGGAACTGCTGTTAGTTTAATTTTTGCAGCACTGTACAATATTTTTATACATGCGGATTTAAAAACGCCGTATTGGCTAGGGTATGTACTCCAGCGCCCAGAAATGCATAGGGTTCATCACAAGAGTTTACACCATGCTCAAAACTATGGGTTTGCGGTGTGGGATTTATTATTTGGCACATTTTGTAATCCCAAATCGTATGTTAAAGATGTTGGCTTTGACGAAACTCGGGAGAAGCGGGTTTTTGATATGCTTAAAACCAAAGATGTTTATAAGGCAGAATGATTCAGATGTCCTAGAGTGGCAATGGTATTGCTATTGTTTTTAAACTGTAGGGTTGGCGATAATAAATTACCGTTTTGATAACTAAATCGCGAGAGATGTTAATAGTTGCCGAGTCATTGAAGCCTCAACTCATGCCATTGAGCCTGCCATGTGGCAGGCTGCTTGAGCTTAAGAGCGATCTTTTTGCAATAATTTAATCAAAACAATGGCAGTGGGAAGTGCTGATTTAGGGTTTTGGCCCGTCAACACTCCATTATCGTGAATGACATAGGGCTCGCCCGGCGAAGTATACGTAAATTGAGCGCCTTGTGCTTGGAGTTTATCTTGTAATAAAAAAGCGTAATTCTGCCGTGCCCAACGTCCTTCTTCTGCGTTTGATTTTGCTGTAACTTTGAGCCCAGACACTAGGTAATTGCCGTCTGCATTTTTTATATCTACAAATGCTGCAGGACCATGACATACGGCTGAAATGATCTTATCTTGGGCTAAAAATGCTAAGGATAATCTGGCCATTTCAGGGTGCCCTGCAAGGTCAAACATAGGGCCTGCTCCACCTGGAACATAAAATGCGATGTAGTCTTTCGGTTGTATCGATTTTAATGGTGTTGGCAGGTCAATATTGCTGTTCTTTCGCATGATTTTGTAGTCAGCCTGAGCCTGTTTAGAAAGTAGCTTGTAGGCAACTGGTCGGCCTGGTCTGCCGTCTGGACTGGCAAATTCGACCGAATACCCGTTATTAATGATATGTTGATAAGGTTCAACGACTTCAGGCAAATAGTAGCCATGTTTGTCAGCAGATAAAATAAACAGCACTTTTCCACTGTTATTCATATTTGCTAAAGCTTGCTCAGTGAAAGCACTTAATAGCATGAACCACAGCAACCCGATAACTTTAAACATAGAATTCTCCTATCGTTTTAATTTGACAGGATAATTATTGCCAACCATGCAGTTTTAAAACGTTACCTTGCAATGATTAAAAATGACTTTTTATGACTTATCACTAAAGTTGGTTCTTATTATATCGCTAACATAAGATGACACTTGCCAAGTTGCCCAATGAGGTTGTGATACGGAAAAGTGATAAGGTATATCGTTAGCTTGTTGAAAAGTCGAAGTTTGTCCCTTGTTATCAATTGCTATTATGGCGTTACTTTGCGAGTTTCGACAATAAAGTCGGTTATTGTGGAACTGCCAACTAATGCGGTATCGGCGCAAAACATCTGAGCAAATACTAGAATCTATCACTGTGCCTTGCCATGTTGCAGATAGCTGCTGGTCAAAATACACATAGTGCATCTTGTCAGACATTTTGTCTGCAAGCACAAAGGCATATGCTTTATCCAGCACCTGATGTTGGTTGGTTTTTATGTTGAGCAGGTTGAGCTGCCAACCTTGCTTGTGCCACTCGCTATAATGGATCTCCTCATCAGAGTACCAACCTGCGGCCGTAACGGTTTGTGAGATATCAATCACTTTTTGCACTTCTAGGCGCTCTATATCGTATATCACCATCCCCTTATTTGTATTGGCAAGGAGCCGTTTATCATCAAAAGACCAATCTAGGTGATAAAATAAGCGCCCTTGATCTTCAAGTTCAATTGAGCGCAGTTGATTGGTGCCAATGTGTTGCAGCCATAACTTGCTATATCCGGAGCGCTTGGAGATGAATGCAAGCTGCTTAGCGTCATTCGAAATTGCAGGAAGGTAATCCATCACGGATGAATTAGATAGCCCATTAACGTCACCATCAATTTGAATATCTCGGTTTATTATGTATGACGAAAACAAATAGTCTTTACCATTGTTGATCCGATTGAGATCTGTAATGCGTCTAGAATCACTATATAAAACTTGCTGCTGCCCTGAGGCTATACTCGTTGCCACTAAATCAAATGAGGGATGTTCCCCGGGGTGAACCAAGGTTTTGAGATCATGGCCCCACAGTGCAGAGCGAACCATATATGGTAAGGTCAATAAGCTAAGATAAGTGTTATCTGAGATGTTCAATTCAAAAGCTTGGCTAATGCCAGGGGCCGATTCCTGTAATAGTAAGATGCGATTTGTCTTTCTATCTCTATCTAGATAATAGTTTCCTTTACCCATGGCCATAGGCTGAGCAACTTTTCGCTTTTCCACAGTGTTTAAAGACATGCTGTAGGCTTGCCAAGGTGCATAATCTGCATCTCTTTCAATGAACAATAATTTTTGCTCTGCTGGTAAATGAATCACTGTTTTAAGCTGACTATCTGCACATTGATATATAACCTTGGGAGCGCTGAATACTGCCTCTGATATGTCTATTTGGTGGATCTCACACTCTTGTCCGTGGTCAAACAAATAAAACAACTTTTGCCCATCATCCGACCAATAAGCATCATGGGCTTTTCCACCTTCAGGGCTGACTATGTGAGTTATGTTGCTTTGATTATCATGGATATGCAGCTGATTTACACCTAAGGCGGTTGGCGCTGAAAAAGCTAAGTATCGTAGGTCTGGAGACATGGCCCCTTCGAATTGGGTAGTGGAGAGCCTAGATAAAGGTGAAACCTTAGCATCGATGTAAGTAGGGGGGTTATCCGTTTGAGCAACAAATACTGTATATGTGATACAAGCAGCGATGAAAAACAGTACTAAGTAGAAGTATCTGGGGCTGAAAATAGGGGCTGGCTTGCGTAGCAATGTTTTCTTGTCAGCTTGGTATTCTATACGAAGCTCATCATCATGGGGTGTCGCTTCAACTTTGATGGCAAACTTATAACCCACTTTTGGCACGGTGACGACAAATCGTTTTATTTTGTTATTATCGTCAAGGGCCTTACGTAATTTTACGACCATGCGATTAATGGCGCTGTCACTTACAACCTGTCCAAACCAAACTTGTTCAATTAACTCATCTCGACTAATCGCGCGCTGAGGGTTTTGACAAAAATAACTCAATAGCTCAGCCACTTTAGGTTCTAGCAGGTGTTCTTGCTGCCCCTTGCTCAGTATGTTGTTATTGGCATCAAAATAAAATTGGCCTAACTTCCAGCGCATTTTCTTCCTTTTTAATTTTTATAATTGTTTGATAAATATGCGAATAATTAAAAGTCACGTTCGGTCACTTGTCAGCCATGACATGCGACGTACCAAGATTGTACATTACCCCACAATCCAAAATCTATCTTCTTGCAATATGTATATTTTTAAAGAAAACAAGGAATAAATATGAAACGAATAACTCAAGCAATGGTGGTGTCTTTGGCTGGTATGTTGCAGATAAGCACAGCTGGCGCAAATGAAGATATTGAACAAATAAAGCAAGTGATTCAATGGTACTTTGATGGCACTGCGCAAGGAAAGCCCGCCTTAGTTGAACAGGCATTTTTACCCAGTTTAGAGCTTCAGTATGTTGACAGCAGCGGTGCGTTTAAACGCTGGTCGGGACAAACCTACATCAGTGGTATTGAAGAGGGTAGAAAAAACAACCGTGTGGGTGAGATAATCGCGATTGATGTAACGGGTGACTCGGCTATGGCAAAAGCAACAATTACCAACCGTAACATGGTATATACTGACTATTTCCTGCTATTGAAGCTTAACCAAGGCTGGAAAATTACCAATAAAATCTTTACTAGACAACAGGTTCGCAGCCATCAGTATGCCAAATAATACGAAGATAAAGGGTATGTGGCCCATGAATTGAGCTTGGTAGCGAAGCTGTGTAGGTTGCCAGTGTGACTTAAACTTTGTCGATCTTTGCCGCCTTAACGATTGGCTGTTTTCCAACCTGATATGAGCGAAGTATTCGATGTAAATTAGCTATTTCGCTCATACAAAATAGCTCCACATGTGATTAGGTATTTACAACATGTAGCTACCACACATTAATGCTTCCTTTTAGATATCGCGTCACGTTTGGCTTGAAACAGAGAGCGCTTTTGAGGATCTGAAGACTTTTCGATTGCAAGCGCAAGTAATCGCTCAGTGTTCTCTATATCGCCTTTAGTATAATAAATACGTGCCAGCTCAAAATAGGGCTCTGGAATATAAGGCGTTTCTACAATGATTTCTTTTAGCTCTCTTATCGCTTTGTTATAGCTTCCTTTTCTGATTGACCTTTGCGCCAATTGAATTTTATCGAATGGAGTCGAAACGCTGTTGTCGAGTAGGTTCTCAAGGTGATTGACCAGCTGTGTATCTTCTTGGGTTTTTGCTAACGATAGATAGTTCGAAATTAAGTTTTGGCTAGTCAAATGATGTTTATCAGCAAATTTAAATATTTCTAGGGCGTCGTTTTGTAGCCCTCTTCTACGGTGTAAAACTGCCGCGACGTTGATCAATTCCGCATCGTTAGGGCTGTAGTTCAGTGCACTTATTAAAAAGCTATAGCTATTATTGAAATTCTTGTCTAGCAGCGAATCAACGGCTTTGTTGGCATAATATTTAGCAACTAGGTCATCATAACTAGCGGTATCGATGAAAAAGCTGTCTTGGGCAGGGAAATAGTCGACAACTGTGCCGGCGCGAATGATCTCAAATTGATTGGCTTCATTCGATGAACTCGGCGCTAACAATTTAGTGCGAAAGTGATTAGAGATCAATATGGTATTGTTGTTTTTACGAAAAACAGGAACCGTGCCTACTTCTCTAAATGTGGTTTCTATTTTCGCTAGCGATGCATAGGCCTGAGTTAATATTGCCAGAGATATGCAATTGCCTTCGTTTTTTTCTAGAGATTCTCGTGCTGTTAGAGTTGCGCCATCGAAAGTAAATCGGTCAAGGCGTTGCTCGAGGTAATTAAGTACAGCTCTGTCTGGACGAATACCTTTATTGAGCTCTGCATTATAGTAAGTCAAAAATTTATGTTGCTCTTGTTTGGGCAAAGAAAATATATCATGCTCGTCAATTGTGGGTTGGTGTTCAAAAGCAGCATGGTTAAATAATTTTTCAACAGGCGGGATGGTTTCTACAGGACTTGTTTTTGTGCTTGAGCATGCAATCAATTGGGCTGTAACTAGCAATAGAATGGCGGTTTTTATCATGAATATTGCTCCTTCAAAATAACAGTGGGCTACTTATTTATGTCACGTATCTTCTTAATTAGCAATTGCTCGAAAGCAGCCCATGAAGTATCGAGCCTTTTACTCCTAAATATTTACTAGTGTCGTGAGTGGCACACGCAAGCTATTGTGATTTTATTTAACCAGAGCGTAACTTCTTGGGCTATCTGAGCAGGCGCCTTTAACTGTAACCTAAAAGCATTCAATCCTCTTATAACATAATGATTTTAAAGCTTTGTCATATTGTGGCGTTTAAATGTCGTTATATAAAAATAGACGTTCATGGGGGCGCACGCATAATTACGTTCGTTGTTTTCAAAGTTTTTAAGGAGCTCAAATTGTTTCTTTCAATAAGTAAGTTAAAGACACTACGCAAAGAAAAAGGCTGGTCACAGGAAGTACTTGCCAAAGCAACGGGTTTATCTGTACGCACAATTCAGCGTATAGAAGCTGACGGTAAGGCTTCTGCTGAATCTACGCTAGCACTCGCATCTGTGTATGAACTTTCTCCTCAAGCGCTGAAGGCAACCTCAACAGACATTCAAATTAAGTGGACGAGGAAAGTAATTATGAAAAGTTTAGTGGGATTGTTAATGATATCTTGTGCTGTCGGCATGTTGATTTTTCTCGGTGCAAGCTTACGAAATTATCTAGATGTTACTTCTGGCGTATTTCTCATCTTATTTTTGTATGCAGCAACCATGGTGACTTTTGGTACAAATGGCATGTTTAAGTCTTTGTCAGGGCTTAAATACATATTCACAGAAGAGATGGTTGGTGGAGAGAAAGCTAGATATCTGGCAGAACTATATAAAAGCCAAGTTAAGTTCTTGTATGGTGGCGCATTGATCGGCTTAGTTGTAGGCTTAATCGCAATACTTAGCAATATTGACACCTATGAAAACTTTTCCTTGCTAAGGGCGATATCCGTCAATTTAGTGGTTTTATTTTATGCTGCGTTATTAAGTGAATGCGTGTTTAGGCCTTTGAGCATTAAGCTTAAAACATGCGATATTAAAGAGTAAACTCATCGCATGCTAGGTATACGGAAAGGTGGCTTTAAATGCAGTCGAGTTTATTTTTGGGAGCCAATAATAATGGGTGAGAACTTGCGATGACGATTGCGGAATTTAACTATATTGAGTCGATGTTGTGGTCTGCCATGGCGCTTACTTTAATCATAAATTTGCTTTTAAAAGGCCATAAAGACGCCTATTTCACGGTGAGCATAATTGCTTCATTAGCTTTTATTGCCTTTGGCATATCAGACATAATCGAAGCAAGTACAGGGGCCTGGTGGCGCCCTTTTAGCCTGTTAGCGTTGAAAGCAGTATGTGTGGTAAGTTTTATTGGCTGTTTTGTAAAATATAGAAAAATAAAAAGCGCAATTCATACTGACCAATAGTGTTACGCCCAAAGAGTGTGAACGGCAGTTCAGTATCTTATTGTATTAGCTGAGCCAAGAAGACAAATATGGATAAGAATATTTCTGAATTATTATTTCGCTCTTTGGGCACTCATGCCCTTAAGGTATTGTCGTTATCACAATCAGAACTAAAGCTTGTTGTTGCTCCTTGGGATGATTTAGACAACGAAGCCTTGGCCACTTTTGAAGTGTCTGAGATTATGTATTTTGAAGTCACCAGTGGCGAAGTCAATGCATTTGCACAGCTCAATCTTCCTTGGGATATTATTCGGTTTGATTCACAGTTGGTATCGGGCTTGATTTGGGAATTTGGTTTGTGCTGCGATGAAGCCCATTTAGGCTTCAGAGCAAAAGTGCCTGATATCTCTTTTTCATGTAAAGCTAAGTGAATGTAACTTCTTGCTATAGCATCTGCTGCACATTATTCAAAATACATTTGGAGGTAATGAATGAACATGCTCAGGTCAAAAGATATCAAGCAAAACCTAATTCATTCAAGAGGTCACTTTATTTTCACAAGCGAAAATAAACTCGCTTAACTCGCAGCGTTTCGATAGTAAGGCGAGGTTTTAGTGCAAAAGGAGGCACTTTGAAAGCTTTAACATCACTGTTTTTATTTTTATTTTCTTCATGCGTACTGTCAGCTAACCATAGTATTCATCACTTAATCGGCACATGGGTCATCAATCATGACAATAAGCAAGTTGACTATAGCTTTATTGAATATCAAAAATCAGGTGACAAGTGTGAAATATCTTTTTCTTTAGTTTATTCACTTGAAGTGGATATGTATTGGAATAAGTGGAAAGTCGAAAACGGAGTCATTCATTCGACAATACACAATACCAACACTTTACTTGAATACGGCACTAAAATTGGCGATAAGATTAAACGCCTAAATGAAACAGAGTTGTTTGTTGATATGGTCATTCCTAAGGGCGAATACGCGACTGAATATCACTATAAAAACATGAATGCAAAACCGGGTCAGGTGTGTAATACAGTGAAAAAATTCTTTAATCATAAAAGCCTATTAGAACAATAAACATTGCTTGGATAAACGATTTAAATTGGGTACTAATGATTTAGAGGTTTATATGACGACCACGAGTTGTGTCTCAGTCTTATATAGACTGATGTGTTTAGGAGTATCGATATGCTGAAATTTGATCAAGGGAGTGCCCGTTTTAACTTCCGAAGCGTTGCGGTTGTTATTCACGACAATCACGTATTATTGCATAGGGCTGTGGGCGATCCATTTTGGGCACTGCCGGGCGGCAGAGTAGAGTTTTTTGAAAATTCGGATGCTACGTTAAATCGCGAGTTGCTCGAAGAGCTGGGAGTTGAAATAGTCGTAAAACGTCACCTTTGGTATGTTGAAAACTTTTTTGAGTATTCAAATAAGCAATATCATGAAATTGCCAATTACTTTTTGGCGCAACTCAGTGAGCCGAACCATTTCCCTATGAAGGAAGTTTTTTGTGGAATTGAAGAAGAGGTCGACCTTGAGTTTAAATGGTTCTCTTTGACTGATTTATCCAGTATCGAATTAAAACCTACATTTTTACAGCACGGCTTGGTTAATTTGCCAATGGAGACAAAGTTCATCAAAGTTAATGAACTCAATGTTGGCTAAAGCTTTATGAGCTGACATGTCCTATCGCGAGTATCCATTGCCATCGCAACAGCTAGCGTGTTTGTTCTGCAATAAAAGCTAGGTATATAACTAGCTTTTATTGCAAAGGTGTTATTAATGGGGTTTCATTGTTTGAATTAATTTGGACAGGCTCTGACACCTCCAAACGAAAAAACCGTTATTGGCCGGAACCTAAATTCCATCCAAACTGAACTTGAATACCTGTTCCTTCAATCACATTGCCTGTATCGTCGAGATTAACTTTATAACGCCATTGCTCTAAAGCATTTATCCCTGCTTGTTCAAAGTAGCCTTCAGGGCTTGCTTCAATTACCCGAATATTAACAGGTTCGCCTTTCGCATTAAGGTCAAACTCTAAAGTTACGCTGCCGGTAATACCTTGTTTTGCAGCTTCAATTGGATAGTCGTATTCTTTGCTAAAGATGACTACAGGCTTATAACTTCTTGGTGTATCTGCGCTTTTTTTCTTTTCTTTAATTTCTCCAAAGTAGCCAAAATCAATGTAGCTCTGTATAATTTCTGCGCGCTTGGGGTTTTGAAGCGTTTTATCTTGCAGATATTTAAAAAAGCGCTGATCACCTTGTTGTTTGGCTATTTTAAGCAATACGCCATCTAGGTAGGTGTCTGATGCTTTCTCAATGTAATTCAAGTAAGCCTCAATTTTTTGTTTTGCCTGCTCAAACTCTCCTAGTAAGTAGAGTCCAAATACTTCCAATCTCATTTGGTATCTGTGATCCTCAGCGTTTAGAGCACCACTATTGATCGCTGCGCTGGCATGACGCACCGATAGCTCATGTAGCTTAACGTCACTATATAAATAGGCCAATTTACGATTGATCATGGCTGTTTCAAAGTCTGAGTTTGTCTTTATGGATTCAAGCGTTTCTTTTGCTGCCATTGCATTGTTATCTTGCTGTTGCTTGGTCGCCGTATCAATGGCTTGTTTAATATTCGCAGGCAGCACCTTTTTTGCTCGTTGGCTGTGACATTGATAGGTCAGGGTTTGACATGTTTTGTTTTTTAGTTTGTCGGTTGGCTTTATGTGTTTCTCAAATTGGATTTGATCAGCATACTGTTTTGCTATCCGAGTTTTTATCTCATCGAGCACGCGTTGAGCGGCCTTATTTTGCGCTTCTCCATCAATCATTGTTTGAATATCAAGCAGTAACTCGTAACGTGTTTGGTCTTTTTTCTGCTGTGCTATTTGATCGAAAATTTCAAAGATGTCAAAGTCAAACGATTCACCAATATATGCCAAATAATTTAATGATTTTTCTTCTCCAAGCTCGAACCAACCATGCTTAACAAGCAGTTTTATTGCCAGAAGCTGCGCCGATTTATATTCTTCTGCTGGTAAGCTCTCACTGTCTATTGCTTTTAAAGCATAATCTAAGGCATGTGCATCTTCTCCGATCCGCTTCATATTCATATTAGCTAGGTGATAATCCACAATTGCCTGCTCATAAACATTTTGGCTTTTGATTTTTTCTAACCTTATGACTGCGGCGCTATAGTAGCCATGGGTTGCGATATTTAAAGCAAAGGATATATCTTTGGCTGTACTTTCGCTTATATCTTGTTCTGGCTGCATCAAGTGGCACTGATACCTAAGCGGTTCACAACTTAATTTTTGTTGACTTGGAGTGGTCGCTATTTCAGTTTGGGCTTTCGGCGTAGTTGTTACAGCTTTAGCTTTTGGTGTAGTTGTTACAGCTTGCTCATTTTGAGCTGGTAATTCTACCGCAGGGGGAGAGGGTGATGACTGACATCCAGTCAAAACAGCAAGAGTAAGTGCTGTAATAGTAAGCCGTTGTTTATTCATTGTTATTATTCCATTATATTTTTCTCAATATTAGCACTTTGCATACTTTGCTTGAAGTAAGGTTCAATGTTTGAAGTATAAATGCTGTTAACGATTGTA
Organism: Pseudoalteromonas sp. Of7M-16; assembly: GCF_022347805.1. Classification (NCBI taxonomy): domain Bacteria; kingdom Pseudomonadati; phylum Pseudomonadota; class Gammaproteobacteria; order Alteromonadales; family Pseudoalteromonadaceae; genus Pseudoalteromonas; species Pseudoalteromonas sp. Of7M-16. Next base: position 49,893 of record NZ_JAKRFY010000034.1, read on the forward strand.
AAGGCACCTGAAATCCTGATCATAGTATAACTTATTTGTTAAAATAAGCATAAAAATCAATAGTATGATGTTTTTTGTTGCGACTGATAGAGACAGTTTTAACAGTGAGTTTTTTAGCGTTTTGTTATTCAAGTTTATGTACAGTCGGTGTACGCTTTGGGCAGTGGATCTTAAGTATTCTTCGTATATCATAAACATTCGCCATCTGTTTTTGCCGAGCAATTTACGGTATAAGTGTATTTAGCGCTAATAACACCTAAGTGTCGTATAACTTTCGTATAGTTGTCGTAAAAGGTGCGTATAAGTTTCGTTTTACTTTCATGGGTTTACCAAAATAATTAAGCAGTCACAGATAACGGTCAAATACATTATGAGAATAAATGCAGAATTAATTCTAAGAATGAGAAAAGAAAAATCTTGGTCTCAAGATGAGCTGGCAATTGCTTCTGGACTTAACCTGAGGACGATTCAAAGAATTGAGTCAGAGGCGACAGCATCTTTGCAGTCGAAGAAAGCACTAGCATCCGCATTTGAACTTGATGTTCGAGACCTTGATTACGAGGAACAACCTAAAATGAAAAAGTACGAATATAAAACTGTAGAACTTCCGTTTAAATTTGGTTTTTTTAAACAGGGTACACCTGATATAGATGAGGTGCTGAATGTTGAAGGGGCTAAGGGTTGGCGACTAAACCAAATGGTGCTGCCTGCTTCATCTAATATGGGGCAATCTGAAAAAATGATTGCTATTTTAGAGCGAGAATTGATTGAGTAATCAAAGAGGGTTGGTAAGTCAAATAATATAAGCTAGCTATATGTTTTGCTGTTTGACTTGCCACAGTTACGGTCTCGACTTTAGTAGACATTGAGTATTGTGTTAGTTTTGAGTGAATTTTAGCCAGTCGTTACCATATTACATTTTTCAAATGTGGGCGCAGTAGATCGAGAGAACAATATGAAGTATATATTGCTTTTATTATTAATATCCCCATGCATTTCAATTGCAAACCAAATATTAACCCCAAAAGAAGTTTTTGAATCAGAGCAGCCTATTTACTGGAAAATAGATAAAAAAGTATCTATTCGAGAGTCTGTATTTGCTACGATTAAATTTGAGTTCAGTCAAAAGGGAAATGGCAGTGTTAAAGTGAGAGATGGGCTGTGGGTTAGGGTATTCGATTGTCATGACAATGGCTTTTTATACTCACCATGCCTAATGAGACAAAGACTGAAAGACATAAACTCGGATGGTTACAATGATATTGTATTCGAGGCTGATTTAATTGACACCGGAGAGAAAGAATCAGATCCCAAAACCAATAAGGGCAGAGTTTTCGTTGAGCTTTTATATTCTCCTGAGCACAGGGCTTTCAAACTAGGTAACTATAGTGACTCGATAGAACCTTATCAGTATTACGAGAAATAGTGTTTTGTGAGTGCATCTGCGTGCTTCAAGGTAGGCCACTCTTCATTTGCTAAAACCCATAATTTTTACTTTGAACAGCCGTTGTGTTCAAACAAGCTACTAAAGGAAAGGTGCTAAATGGCAACAACAGTTATAGAAACTGAACGACTAATATTAAAGGCGTTAACTAAAGAGGATGCTAGGGCCTTATTTGCAATATTCTCAGATCATGAAGTGATGAAATATTGGAATACAGAGCCGTGGGGTTCAATGGAACAAGCAACCTGCTTTATAGCTAAAAGTACAGCAACACTTGAAAATAATACTCAAATGACGTTAGGAATTTACTGGAAGGAGACAGGAGAGCTATTGGGTAAGATTATGCTCTTTAGTTATGATAAACCATCTAAGCGAGCAGAAATTGGGTTTGGGATCAGCCGCCGCTATTGGGGTAAAGGAATCGTCTCGGAAGCTGGACAAGCATTGGTCGAGCACGCATTTAACCATCTAGGGCTACGTAGAATTGAAGCTGAAATAGATCCTGACAATATCTCGTCAAGCAAAGCACTTGAGAGATTAGGTTTTGAAAAGGAGGGGGTGTTAAAACAACGCTGGGAAATTAACGGAGTGGTTTCAGACTCGGCTATCTATGGACTATTGGCGCGGTAACAAATTGGGAAAGGCAATAAAGCCGCTTTAAAGGGGCTGATTTTAACACTCATATTCTTTGTTGTGATAAAGCTAAACTACGAATAAACAAAGGTAAAATTGTTTATAAAGCTGAGCCAAATTGTTTTGACTCAGCTTGAGGGGTTGCCAAATATATCCTTTTTATAGTTCCTATATGCGCACTAGTTAGAACTTACAGTTTCTCTACTTTTACATCTATCCATGCATTTGCAGAGTCTTCTTGACCACCTCGAGCAATTGGCGTGATTTTGAAACCATTCCAAGGATCGGTAAAGCTCTTGCCAATAGCTAACTCAGCGTCCGTTTCATCTTCTTGTGCCCAGCGAGAGTTATCTTTAGAGTTGGGGGTCATATCCAAAAGTGCTGAACGATGATTCCAAAACGAAGGTAAAGGTTCATTTTCCATATAGCCTTTGATATTGACCAATACACCATTTTTAGTATTGGTATTATATCTGTCGTTTGTTGTGCGGTACTCAAGCCAGTATGTGTAATCGCCATTTCCAGACATTAAGCGCAGCCCAATATTGCCAGGGGCATTGGTGCCGTTTGCTGTACCATGGTCAAAGGCGTAAATACGATATGTACCAGAAGATGTGATCAATGGTACTTCGGCATCGGTGAGCCAGCCTTTAAAGTAGCTCTTGTACATCAGATTGTACTCTTCTAGCGTATGCGCTCCCATCCCCATCATAGCATGTGGATTACCATAGTTACGGATCGTATCGTTACCTGAATTTATTACATGGTTCCCTGCCTCAACAGACATTGAGTGACGCAGTCCCATTGCATGTCCCATTTCATGTGCAATGGTGCCTGGTTTGTGGTGATATAGCTGGATAAATGGAGGGCCAGCTTGCGAGTTAATAGTTGATACTTGTGGGGCAGCCATCATGACAAGATTTGCCTCACCTGGGAAGTTCATATCAACACCTGCTTCTGCGATTTTGTCTGCATAAAGTTGGTGCCAAGCTTTGGTGTCAGAATCATACTTTGACTTAGGCTCATTAATGTAAATTTCAGGCTTGATCTCCCAAGTTACATTGAATCGACCATAGGATTGCTCAGCATAGTACTGCTTGACAGTTTCCATATCGGCATTGATTTGATCTCTTGACCAAGGCAGTGGTGTGCCATTAAAGCTAATAGGAAAAATGATCACATTTACGTGTGAAAACTCATATGCAACATTGCCCGGGTCGATAGGGCCTGGTTCTTTACGGCAGCTGGTGGCACCTAAGTCAGCGACAATGGTGGCACCTTTGAAGAGGCCCCGCATTACGATGTTAGTCCAATATTTAGTTGGGTTTGAGATGACAACACACTCAGTATTTCCAATGTGTTTCGAGCGTATACTATCGTCGCCGGGTCGAGGGTAGCCTCCTTCTCCGTTGCGAGCTTCTAAGGTCAAGTTACCCTGACCATAGGATGTGGTGATCGCAACACTGCCAGCGGTGTCAGCTCCGGGAACTGAGAAGCTTTGAAACTGAGATGAAGATTTAACGCAGACAGGAACGCCATCTACGAGTGCAGACTGATCTGTCGGCGTTTGACTTAGACAAGTATTTTCAAGTTGTGTTGTATCACGTTTTTTGATGGTCACAGAGTAGTCTTCAACTTCACCTGAATTAAAGTTTTCACAGGCATTTGCAACGGGTGAATTGTATTTCATAGCAATACGCATTCGCGACGTTACGCCCTCTGCGGAAGCAGGGATATCTAAGGTTGTTGTCAATGCCGAACGGCCGTTACCTGAGCCAACCAATTCATCGATATCACTAAAGTCTCCATCATTATTGAGGTCAATATACACGCTCCAGTACTCGGTATAGGCGTTGTTGACGAATCCCGGAGTTAGGGTGATTTGATTTTGCCCAACACTAAGTTCAGCCGTAAGATTGGTATAGTCAGTGTATGCCGACTGACCAGACGAGGTGTTGTTTACTCCTCCTGCAGATACACCAGCGATATGCTCATAGTTTCCGCCCCCTGAACTGGCGCAATAGTTGTTTTGTGGGACTGCGCCTGTGGTCGCGAGTGCGTTGCTGCATATAAGGGCGCTGGGCAATAGACAGGACCCCATTAATAACAATTGTTTTGTTCGTTTAATATTCACTTTACATGTTCTCCAAATTGTGAGTTGACATACCCGAAGGCATTTTTCTCATGGTAAAAAGGCTAAAAAAGTCACAAATAATTAATCAATTTCTCGTGTTCCTTTAACAGTCTTTCGAATTTAGTGTATATTGTATGCAATGATTGTAAAGGTGAAATTATCTCATGATTATCTAAAATGGGTAAGATTAAATCTATAAGCTATTGTTTTATATTGATTTAATAAGGTGAGGATTGTTTTTGTATATCAATATGACTCTTTGGAATATTGGAATAATATTTCCCATTGATTGTTTTTAATACAAAGGACCTTGATTTTATTGTTGGGAGTGTAACTCAAGGTAAATAGGGTAATCACAGAATGTGGCGCAACTTCCCATTATTAAAAGTAATATAAATTTTTCAGAGGTATTTTTGCAGAAAAGAATCAGCAATAACGAAGTAATAAATTGCGCAATATAATTGGCGATTTTTGAGTCATATGGAGGCGGTAATTAACTTGTTTAGGCTAATTTTATAAGTTTGCGAGTATGAAAATTAATCAATTTTGAGAGGTTGAATTCAGCCGCTGTTCAGCGTTTACTATTGGCTCTATTTTTCAAAAAAAGGAAATGATAAAGTGAAAACTCTACTTATTGGTGTAACATTTGCGCTAGCTACAGCTGTTTCTGCGATTTCAACTGCGAATGCGGCGGGCTCTCCATTTACCATTTGTAAATATAAAATGACTCAGGGTGCTCCTGACTATGTTAGGCCTCCTGGTTCAGATTACGCGACCAGATATTTATCAGGACACGTAACTTGCCCATCAACACATATGGGTGGTTGGGGAATTTACGCTCTAATTTCACAAAGACACGTAAACTAAGCACTGCTGTTAAATAAGCTTGTTTAAAGGGTTTATTTGAACGCATAAAAATGCTGGGAGACTGTTGTATTTAGTTTCCCTCTATTACTTTTAAAGCATATTTTTGAGTCTTTTTTTAGTATATTGTATTCCAATTGAATTTTTATTGTTGCGTTTTTGGTTGTAATTACTCGGGTGTTCGCTTTAAAATCTATCACCACATAACTTACCCAATTAACTTACTAAGTAGTGAGGTAAATTGAGTAGTATTGGTATATTAAATCTGCTCGAAGGTATTTTTGTACATATGGCTGCGATGTCTAAAATCTCGTTTTTTGTCTGCCGAATTGACGTGACGTATGAATACCAAAAAAATAAATCACTATATAAACGCTATCGCGCCGCGATGTATTTGTTTGCAAGCAATTTAGCCTAACATCTTGTTTTAAAAAACATAGACATTAATTCACTATTCTGGTCCACTGCAAACCCCTTTTCACATTTTTTTCACGTCGTTAATCAGATACTTGTAGCACGATTAGTCTTTACATGTATTTAGACGTTCGATGCGAATGTCACAATTGGTAAGAAATTAGTTTGGGAGAATAAGTGAAAAACATAATAACAACCCACCAACTTGTATTTACTTTATTTGCTGTCGTTATTTCATGCTTGAGCCCAGTGTATGCAACAAGCAACAATGATGCAGTGTCAGGCATTGATCAGAAAATTGAGCAGGTTTTAACAGAACAGCAATTGGATGGCATAGTTTGGGCCATGGTAGAGAGTGATCGCAATGTAACAGGCGCACAAGGTGTGAGCGACGCCCAAAGCCAAAAAGCAATGACTGAACTGCATAAAATGTATGTAGGATCAGTAACAAAAGCAGTATTGGCTGTGGGTGTGTTGCGTTTGATCACTGAGCAAAAACTAAGCCTCGATACTCGCGTGTCTGAAATGTTGCCGAGCCTTGAGATCAATAACCCTTGGTCAAAAACGCATCCGATAACGGTTAGGCATTTACTAACACATACATCTGGACTTGATGACATTCGATTACATCAACTGTTGACCACTCAGACCGACCCAGATATGCCTCTGGAGTTGGCTTTTAGAGATAGCAGCACTCTTGATGTGAGAAACCAGCCAGGACGCCGCTTTTCCTATTCAAATATGGGGTTTACATTGCTTGGTATGGTGATTGAAAAAGTGGCAGCTGAGCGATATGAGGACTACCTGTTAGATCAAGTACTAAAACCACTAAAGATGCATCACAGTAGTTTTCATTTTGTTGATGAACATGACCCCATGCTTGCCATTGGTCACTATGAAAATCAAGTAAGACAGACGCCAGTCAGCACTGTGCTCAGGCCTGCGGGGCAGTTTGTCACGACTGCACCTGATATGGCTAAGTTTCTTCGATTTTTACTGACAGAGGAGCACGACACAAAATCAAACTTTATTGCTCCGCAGTTGCTGAGCTTGATGTCAACTCCGCAAGAGACTGAATCAACTAAACATGGGCTTAAAATAGGGCAGGGCCTAATTCTATCGGGACGAGATCGTCATGACGCAATGGGTGCGTGTCGCCCCGGCAGCGCCTATGGCTACAATGCTTATTTGTGTATTTTCCCTGAACACAATAAAGCATATTTTTGGGCTGTAAATACAGACAACGAATCTGCAAATTTGGATAAACTTAACCAACTTTTTATCGAGCAATTAGATTTAGAACCTGCCGAGCTTGTCGAGCCCGAAGCGCTACCGGTTCAAAACCCGGAAATTGAGGGCGTGTATGTATTGGCACCCAACAAAATGGTTCACTTTGCATTACCTGATTTAATGTTTCATTCGGTATATCTTTCGCAAAATGGGGGGCAACTAACTGTTCAATCGCTGCAGGCAAAAGACCGGGTATTATTGCCTCTAGGTGATGGTATTTATAGGGATATAACACGCCGCACTCCATCACATGTTATTTACGAAGCTCGCGGTGAGCAATATCTAACGGATGGGTTTAAGACCTACTCAAAAATATCGATTGTGAAGTTTACATTTTATTGGGTGAGCTTGAGCGTTGGCTTACTTAGTTTTGTCTATTTATTGTTGATCGGTTTATACAAGTTAATACGACTTAAAACAAGCCAGAATAGGGCATTAGTATTACCTGTAATTAACTTTATAGCATTCGCAGTGCCTATTTACTTACTTAGCCAACAACACTATTTACAGCTAGGAGATAAAACACTGGCGAGCCTGTCTCTGTTCGTTTGCAGTGCGTTACTGCCGTTATCTGTTTTGACTGCTGCGGTGTTATTAATTCGCCAGCGTACTTTCAAAGATAGTAAATATCATGTGTTTGCCTTGTTGATGTTTTTACAGTGGTATTGTGTGATGTTTTATTGGGACTTTATGCCTATTGCACTGTGGAAAATATAGAGTTTCACTGAGCAAGGATATGTAGGCGTAGGGCTTAAAGCCGGCGAATATGCGATTGGTGCTATGCACTTTATTAACTCGTCATGTATAGAGTTAATAATGACATTTACATTGAAGTTTTGCTCTTAAATATTACGTCAATTTAAGTTAAAAAAGGGTCTGGTTTTGACCCTTTGGTACATGGTAAGTATGAATAAAAATCTTTAAGCCTTAGTTGATTGTTTTATCACTTAAACAAGCGCTATTAGGCCGTTCGGATATACGTCGCCATACACCCCACGGGTCCAAACTAAATGCTTTGCTTGGCGCATTACCACCAACTATGTACCATTCATTGCGATATTCATGGCAATCGATCGCGTCAATGACGACTTGGCCTGGTTGGTTATATAGTTGGCTTGGATCCCAATATCCATCTTTCACAGGAGGTGGTGGAGTATGAGGCCCGTGTTCGAAAGTACATACATTGTTTTCAAACTTGAATTTAAGTTGCGAACTGAGAGAGACATAGGTCTCATCTGTACTTGCCTTAAGTGCTGCCAACGCAGTATTTGCTTCATCGGTGCAGTCATATGTTCCACCACTTGCTTTTAACTGGGTGAATTGGCCATTGATATCAACGGCAATACGATTTTGTGCTAACACAAACTCGTTAACATCAGCCTGATTAGCTTCGTTATTTGCAACAACAAGTGCGGTTTGTTGAGTGTAGTTGTAAAGGTAGAACTGCTTCTTTCCTTGTTCGTCATATGGACCACCTTCACCTAACTCATAGATAGGCAGTTTCACCATAATTTGTTCTAAAACCTGACCAAACTGTGTTTGGTATGAAATGGTTTCATTGCTTTGTAAATCGTTAAAAGCCGCTTGTGCAGCAACTTTGGCTTTATCGATAACAGACTCCGAATAGAAACCATAATTCTGTAATAAAGTTAAATAATTGGAGATATCTGTCCAACTTAATTGAGCGTCATAGTTACTCCCCTGAGCTGCAGCTTGTGACAGGGTGTTGGTTACGTCAGGGATCTGTCTGATGTAACGAGCGCCAAAATCATTTTGTTTTTGAAAACATGTCCAATCGTCTTCTAAGTCCTCTGCGATTGAGACACAGTGATCAAATACCTCTTGGGAGCGCAATATTTGATCTTTTGCAGCATAAGGCCCGCGGTTATACATAAAAGACATCAGCATAGTCAGTGCATCAGGGTCTTTTGACTGTTGCAAAAACAAATGCATTGAATCTTGAGAAAGGTCGGAACCTTGATTCCAGGGCAAAGAACCACTGACTATTGCAAGTGCAGAACCGTTATAAAACCCACTGCTTAAAGAAGAACCTAAAATATTTCTCGCGGGTCCGGTGTGAGAGCTCAATACTGTTTTAGGGTCGAGGTCCTTAAATGGCAGTGGAAACCCGCCGCCAACTACACCTTGTAGTTCCGCCCAAGCACTGCCCGGGTACTCTATTTGTAGCACGCCATCATCTTCGTCTACTCCAGCAGGTAGATCTTTACCAAGAGAGCTTTCTTGCAGGCCTTTTGAGACAAAGTAATTTGGGTTCATTTGGCGCTCAAAGTAATCGCCAAAGCGTTCCCCTGTTGCGAAAGGTTTGCTCAAGTCAAAAGTACCATCAGCCCCTTTGCGCAAGCCGTACTGCATTTGAATTCGACTTGATGCACTGGCATGTGCAAATGCGATGGCCCACAATTTATGCTCAACAATCGTATTGGACGAAGGAACCCCCCTGATACTCAAGTTAATTTCATTTGGGAATTCTCCTTGCCAATCTATATGGTAAAACTGCCCCGGCTTGTTGCATCCCTCTCTATCGATATCGTAGCCTCCATCAGGTGTTTCTATGATTTCACAGTGATAATTAACAGTTACCTTGTCTGCGAGTAAAATTCGATAGTCTGTCGCACCTTGATAGGTTGGTAATAATTGGCGATATTGCGTTTCATCTATCGTTTGTATTGCTCCTGCTTGGCTGCACAGGCCACAAAGGACGGCCACATAAATGGCCTTTATTGAAAGCTTTTTCATAATGTTGTTGCTCTTTTCATGTTGTATTAGGAAAGTGTTTTGACATCGCTGTCAATATAAAATATACAATCTACTGTATAAAAAACAAGCGGTAATATGTTGTCAAAATGAACGGGTTGGTTGTTATTAGTCTCAGTGGTTGTTTGAAGTAGTGAATGATGGCAGTCTGATATCTTGGCTATGTATATAAAATTGTTGTTTAAATTTCATGTTTATTGATGATTAATTCAGCACTCAACTAACTGTGCGGCTTTAGATGGCGAGTTGTATTGCCTGAACTTTATCATCTGATGGTTGCCATTTTAGTAGCTAGACACAATGAAGAGATGAATTACTAACTTTGACGGCACTACGAGCCTTATGGGATTAATGTAATTTATGTCTATAGTCGACGTTGGTAAATCAGGTAGAGGGCACAACGATTATCATGATGAGAGGATTTTGATAAGGCTTGACAAAAAAGCCCAAACACCAAATCATTGTTTATCTTTTATTTTCCTAAAATAGAACCATGACATCTTCAAACACTTTTATGTCAAGATTGACAGCTTTAGTAGAGGCTAAATCATTTCAAAACTTTTTAATTGCAGTGATTTTATTTAATGCTGTGACGTTAGGGTTGGAAACGACTCAATTCGGCAAGGACAACGCAGGGTTACTGCATAAAATTGACTTCGTTATCTTAATCATATTTACTTTAGAGCTGCTTTTGAAGCTGATTGTCTATCGTTTCAAGTTCTTCAAATCTGGTTGGAATTGTTTCGACTTCATCATAGTTGCCATTTCTTGGGTGCCAGCTGGTGGCGCGTTATCAGTTCTACGTGCATTCAGAATCTTAAGAGTGTTAAGACTCTTTTCCGTTGTACCTCAGATGCGCCGAGTTATTGGGGCCTTGGGCCATTCACTACCGGGAATGGCTTCTGTAATTGGGGTATTGGGGATTGTGTTTTATGTGTCAGCAGTACTGACGACTAAATTATTTGGTCAGCATCCAGATCCAAATATGCAGGAATGGTTTGGTAGTATCGGCGCGTCTGCTTACACTTTGTTCCAAGTGATGACGCTAGAGAGTTGGTCAATGGGTATAGTAAGACCAACTATGGAGCTATTCCCACAGTCTTGGCTATTCTTTGTTCCTTTTATCATCATCACCAGCTTTGCTGTTTTGAACTTATTCATCGGTATTATCGTAGATGCAATGCAAATTATGCATGAAGAAGAAGGGGGAACAGAGCCTAATGTTGCATCAAAAGAAGATATATTGCGTGTTGAGGCAAAGTTAGATGCACTTCTAAAGCAGACTAAACGCTAGTGTATTAATAACGGGTTTCACACAGTTGTAGGTGATGCGAATGAAGCGCATCACCTTACCAAGCCTATTTATTTTTGGATTGAGCCATGTAATCCAAAGTAAACTCAGTTAACGCGCGTGTGCCGAGTTTAAAAGCAGACTCATCAGCAAAAAAATAGGGAGAGTGGTTGCTAGCTGCGTCTTTTGGATCTGTGCCTTTAGGTGTTCCCCCTAAGAAGACAAACAGACCGGGTACTTCCATCGCGTAAAATGAGAAATCTTCTGCGCCGGTCACTTTTGGCATTTCAATCATGCCTTGTTTACCTACTACTTTACTAAGGGACGGCAGCATTTGTTTTGTCAGTGCGGGGTCATTGACCGTCACCGGGTAGCCCTCGTAAATGCTTACCTCAGCTTCGTTGCCAGATGCACGCGCAATATGCTCGGCGGTATGTTTGATTTTATCAAAGATCTGAGCTCTATTGTCCATGTCAAAGTTACGAATCGTGCCGACCATATTGACTTCTTCTGGAATAATATTGTTACGTACACCGCCAGATATCTTGCCAAATGATACGATTGCAGGCTCTTTGGTAATATTGATTTGACGACTTACAATGTGATTTACGCCCGATACAATTTGCGCGGCAGCGGCGATTGGATCTGCGCCGGCCCAAGGCGTAGAGCCATGTGTTTGTTCACCTTTAACGCTGATTTCAAACCTATCTGCGCTCGCCATTGTTGGACCACTTCGATAACCAATTTGGCCTACATTTAGCTTGGATGTGATGTGCAAACCAAATGCGACATCTGGTTTGTGCTTTTTAAAGATCCCTTCTTTGAGCATCAGTTCAGCACCACCTTCTTCACCTTCTGGCGCTCCTTCTTCTGCTGGTTGAAAAACAAACATGACATTGCCAGCAAGTTCATCGCGCATACCTGCAAGTACTTCGGCTGCGCCCATGAGCATAGCGACATGCGTGTCGTGGCCACAAGCATGCATAATACCGACATCAACACCGCGGTAATTGGTGGTTTTGGTTGATTTGAAAGAAAGGTTGGTCTTTTCTGTCACTGGTAATGCATCCATATCAGCGCGTAACATCACTGTGGGGCCGGGTTTGGCTCCTTTTAACATGCCTACAACACCGGTATAAGCTATCCCTGTTTCGACCTCCATTCCTAGGTTTTTTAGGTGCTCTGATACCATTGCAGCAGTACGTACCTCTCGATTACCAAGTTCAGGGTTTTGATGTATATCTCTGCGCCACTCTATGACTTTTGATTCAACTTGTTTAAGTAAGCTGGACTGGTCTGTAGATGCGTGAGTTGGCACGTTTAGCCCCCCTAGGAGCATGGCAATACTAAGGCTTTTTGTTATGTTTTTCATATCCCTTCTCATATGATTGTCTATTGTTTAATATCAAAATAACAGACAAAATTCGTAGAAAAAACAAAATGAGACGAGGGGTTATAACAAGGGGAATTGTGTGTATACACTGCAGGGGTTATTTCAGTGGGGAGCAAAATTCAGTAGAAGTGATTTTCTATAGTTTATAAATCGCTCTGCTTTTTAATATTTCGTTTTTCCTAAGGCTTTCAAGCTATGTCACAAATCATGCAATTTAGCGTGTGATTAACAGAATATTGATAGGGTTGGTATTAGACATAATGTGATGTTGACAGTGCACAACGCAATAATATAGTGAGGATGCAGTACCCACATTATGAACTATAAAACTTAATATTAAATTTAATCCAACAAAGGTTAAAAGGAGTTACAATGATTAAAAGCCTATCTTTGGTTTGTGCGGTTGTTTCCATGTCAGCTGTTTCAAACGAAATTGTCTACGACGCAGATTTAGAAGCAGGTGCTAGCACTCAGTATACTCAGGGTCCAATCAGTGAAGTTGTCGTTCAGAGCCGTAGAGCGTTGCATATTTCAGCGCTATATACAGTCACTACTCCTGACGCACAGTGTACCAGCGCAAGTGTGATCAATGAAAATACTTGGCAACCAATTGCAGAGTTGGCAGTACAAGGCAATACAGCAATAAATGGCGCGATCCCTGAAGGGTATGAAAGCACACCAAAAGCACTGAAAATTACATGTCATAGTGCAAACCAAACTTATACGGTATTCCACAAAGTGCCAGCTGCACCCCAAATAACTTGGCAGGGGGATGTAGTCGCCTCTGGCTGGACATCTGGCGATCATGCTTGGTATTACAAAAACATCGATTATTCATCCACAGCGTTTATCAATAATAATGCTCCAGATGGCCAATGTATTTATTCCAATTTAGTTGGTTTGACACCAAATGTGATTGAGGAAAAAGACGGAACTCCGTTTAACAGTGCGTATTTCAGTATTGAAGGCATAGCGCTGGCTGGTGGTGGTTTGTCATATGACACTATGGTCTCGGAAATTGTTTGTAAAAATGCAGGTGGTACAACTCGAGCACTTGAGATTTGGGACTTAGGGTTTGATCATAACCCAGCGCCGATCAGAGAGATCACGGTTTATTCATACTAATGTATCAGTTAGGCAAGTAAGAAAGTGAAAGTATAGGGAAGTCGTATATTGAATGCTGTCATTGAGTAGGTAAACAGGTGTTCAAGAGGTAAATGACGACCCTATTTTTCTCATCCGTATTAGCGTCTATAGGACAAAAAATAAGTTGTATCCAAGAAAGTAAATGAGATTGACCAAAGGCACAGTTAAAATGCATATCGCATATCGCATATCGCATATCAAATAGGGTAAATAACTAAGCCTGCACTGTGCTAACTTATTATTTCCTAATAAGTTTAGACATTAATCAAAAAACTGCGTAGGCTTGGGGCTCCTCTGTTTTCTATCTATAGCACTAGGGTGTGGCAATTACTCTTATCTAAAGAGTGTTGGGTTTTAGGCAAACAAAATTGAAGTACATTATTAGTGCAACATCATTAGTCTTTATATGGTAGCGGGTCAATAATACCGTAATACCGTAATACCGTAATACCGTAATACCGTAATACCGTAATACCGTAATACCGTAATACCGTAATACCGTAATACCGTAATACCGTAA
>NZ_JAKRFY010000035.1:0-112121 GCF_022347805.1 Pseudoalteromonas sp. Of7M-16
GCTTTAGAATCTATGTATTCGATATTAGCTAGGTAATACTGCGTTCGCTGTCGGTAGCCTTTTGCACGATGTCATCCTGAACTCGTTTCAGGATCCATGCATTCGATATTAGCTAGGTGTTAGAGGTGGTAGCCTTAGCAACTGTCAAAACGGCTCATTTCACCTTGCGCAAAAAAACCGTGCTCACTGCGTTCGCTGTCGGTAGCCTTTTGCACGATGTCATCCTGAACTCATTTCAGGATCTATGTTTTGATGCTGGCTAGGTTTATCGTATTTGGTTACAGAAAAGAGGCAGACTTTCTTTGCTAAATTCACTAAAAACGGTAAAAATGTAAAGGCTGTTATTTGAGCAGCAATAATAAGTTAAAGGATATAATTATGAAAATAAAATTGAATAAGAAACGCGTAAAAAATTTATCTAAGACATCAAGTGAGCTAGCGGCCAAGCAAACGGCAGAAGTAGGTGGCGGAAATTTCGAGACTTATGGTATGTGTAGCTATGGGTGTGACACAGCTGTCTATTTAGGTTGTGTTACTGGGCGAGACTGTTATTCGTTTGACGGGCTTTGCCATAACCCGAATTAAACTTTTAAGGCGACGGTTATGTCGCCTTAACGATTCTGTGGCATGGATATGAACATGCCACAGCGAGCTGTTTTTAAGGCTATTAGTACCTATTGTAAATCATACTTAGCCTAAATTAACTTGGCAAAAAGTTCCCATGAAAACCCAATGGAATTGCATGGTTCAGCCATGCTCTACAAATGGGTCCATCAGCGACATGCTGTGCTCGAAAAATGTTTAAGCAAGTTCGCTTACTTGGGATATGCAATGCTGTGCCAATTAGGTAGCCTCCCTTTGCGTTGTGGTTTTGATCTACCAATACGTGCTCTTCAACTAAAAAGTCTTTCCCATAGGTGTATAAATCTTGGCTGTCAGTATCAAGGTTGATGCGTCTTACACTGTCACTCCAAACATCGCTTTCAACAGAAGAGAGTGTGAACAAGTCGCGATTTCTATTACCTGTCAAATGGCCATAAATCCTTGGAAATTCGCTAATTCCATCAATTTTATGCGACTTTGTTTTGCCGTTAGACATTAGAGAAAATATAACTGTCTGTGCTGGAGAAACGGGAATATTGACCTCTCCTCTCATCATAGATGCCATGTGATGTAATACTGTACTATCTGGGTAGAGGCTCATATCAAGATGAATATTTCCTTGTTGATCTTCCCACGCATTTCCAAAGTGAAAAACAAAACCAGGCTCTAATTCATAGCGTTTTGTGATCTTTAATGTATTTTTACTGATCACTAATACTTCCATCGGCTGCTGCTGGTGAAACTGTATTGAGGAAAATAACCCTTCTGTACTTAGGTCTCGTTTAAGCGAAGGTAAAACCAATACTATATGGTTTTTGGTGATCAGGAAATCATGTACCATCCCACCTTTAAAACCACTGTTTATCAATGCGACGTTTTTAAGAGTTCCTGTGGGGCTTAAATGATATAATACGATATGCCCACTAAGTGCGTAGCCAAAATTCCAAATAGACCCGTCTTTTTCTAGCCTTGGGTGTGCAGAAAAAGGAAGCCCTTTTAGGCTTTGCTCATGCTGTGTATTCTTACCAATGTTGACTCGCCCTAACGTTTCTAAAGATTGGCTATTTAGAGCTGTTGCAGAGCCTGCCTCCCAAAGTGCCCAAAGCTCACCATTCACCGGTATAACGTTTGTGTTTGCGGTGTTTATCGAATCAGGGTTCGCAATTGATTGGCTGTTTTGCAACTTACTGTCTGGACCTGAGTATAAAAATTTTCCTGCCTTTGCTTCTTGTTCAAACTTATCAGTGCGTATGAACTTTCCTTGGTGATGAACCGCGCCGTTACCAATTTGGAACTGATGCACCATGCCGTCACCTTCGAACAGGTGTGTATAGCGCTGACCGGCTCTTTGGTGAAGGCCTGGCCCATTACGGTAAAACGCTCCCGTTAAATCATCCGGTAACTTCCCCTCCAAAAGTAGCTTTTGTGGTCTGTAATTAGAGTCAACACCGACCACACCGATAAGCTCTGGACGTTTTTCCAATGCGGCCGTAAAGCGTTTTTGGTTAATTGTCATTATGTCTTCCGTAGCAAACAAGTTACTTGCTAAACACGGATTAGAAATTGCAGCATGTGCCAATGGTGCTGCTAGCATACCTTTTAACAATTGTCGGCGTTCCATCGTCGGCTCCTTAATAGTGGATAGTGGTATTTTCTACATTGCGACCTGAATTTATGGCGATAACCATCTCTTGATAGCTAGGTGGGCCGAATTGTATGGTTGCATTATTTGAAAACCCTACGCCTTCTGTAGGAATACCAAATAAGTTACTATCCAACTTTGCATTATTGTTGATGTCGTGAAAAAAACGCACAACGTACTCGCCAGCTTCTAAATTGCTGAAGTGGGCTGTGGTGTGCCCTTTTTGAGCCTTAATAATACTTGCAGTGTAACTTTGGCCCTCTTTATAGTTTTGCTCACCTTTGAACAGTTCAATGTAAATCTTTCCTTCACTGCTATTGATATCTTCAATTCGTAGCTCTAACTCATTTGCCATTATTGGAGTGCTTAATAGACTAAGTGTCATTAGTAATGCTTTCATTTTTGATCCTCTGCTGTTGTTATTTTCTGACGCGTAATTGCGCTTGTCGATAAACAAGATAAAATGCGGTTACCCTGCGAGCAATCTGGATTTCGTAGGGGTGACAATTACTTCGTGAAACGGTCTGATTTATAAGGTGTCAAATTGGCGAATCGTGAAAATGAAAAAAATATTCAATCAAATCATGGTTTAACTAAATCTTGGTCAATCCGAGATTTTTTCTCTGACTGCGTAGTTGTATTTGTGTTTGCAATGTTTTTGGCTTATTTAAAGCCGTTTGGCATGGATGGTGTGAGTTTTGTTTATGCCCTCGGCTTTTGGCTGACAATGTGTTTTTGCGGTTATGCGCTATATGCTCCAGCAATCAAGGTAGGAGACAGATTGTTTGATGTTTATTTACCGACATGGGCACGCCATAAACTGATCGCCCTGATTGTCTCAACCTTTTTAGCGAGTCTAGCCATGGGGTTGGTTGCGCCGTTTATCATCTCGGCTTTTTTCTCCATGTCTTCAGGCTACTGGGGATCTGTTGTTTCATCAATTATTGCCAGTATGTTTATAGGTGGGATTATTACAGCGGCAAGTGCAGTTAAGACATATGTGAAATTGCAACGTCAATTGATCATTGATCAGCAAGTAAAAATTGACACTGAACAGGCGCAAGTTGGAGAGCTGAAGGAGCGTAATTCAATCGAATTCATTAATAAGCTCCCTCTCGAGAAGCGCGGTTCGCTGTTGTGTTTACAAATGGATGATCATTACCTAAAAGTCATCACTGATAAGGGGGAGCACTTATTATTAATGCGGTTTAAAGATGCTTTGTTGCAACTCCATGAGTTTCCTGGTTTTCAAACTCATCGCTCTTGGTGGGTTGCCAAAGAAGCAGTTGATTCCACAAAAAAAGATGGGAGGAAACTGGTTTTGATACTATCTAATGGGCTGGAAGTGCCTGTTTCGCAAACTTTTATGCACAATATCAAAGTGCAACTTAACCTTCTGTAGGGACAATCTTATATATCGATAGTGTACTTATGTGTTGAAGTGCGACTTGTGTCGCACTTTGCTGTGTGTTAAGGTGCGACATATGTCACAGGAGGTAGTATGTTAAAGCCAAACAACACAGAGCTAGTAATTCTAAAATTACTTTGGAAGCGTGAACCAAGAACAGCTAGAGAAATTCATGATGAAATTGAAGCGGATTTTTCTTGGAGCTACTCGTCAACTCGGAAAACACTTGAGCGAATGGCAGACAAAGGGTTGCTCAATGTAGGAGAGCAAGGCAACAAAAAAATATTTACTGCGGCAGCTGAGAAAGTACCCACACTTGCTGCGTGTGCCCAAGAGTTTGCTCAATCTGTATTTGAGTTGGATGGACCGCTTCCTGTTGCGATGTTTGCGGATAGCCGTCTTATTGAAGCTGAAGAGTTAGATGAGCTTGAATCTCTGCTTGATGAGCTAAATGGAAAGAGTAAAGAATAGGGTAAAATGGCATGGATTGGACATTAGTAAGCCCTGTCATGGTGCTAGCTTTATGGCTATTTACGAGTTATCTACTATTGAATGTAGGTAATCTGATAGCTCGCAGGTATCCATCTTCTCCGACAATCTGGTGGGCCGTATTGGCATTATCGGCTTTACCTATTTTACCTATTGGTTCTAGTTCTGAATTAGTACATATCCCAAAAGTACTTTTAGAGTTCGGAAGTTATATTGAGCAGAAACAGCATCAAGTACCGCGTACCTCAGAACAAAGTACACTGTTTTTGGCTGATGTTTTACTTTATGGTGTGATTGCACTGTATTTGGCTGTGGCTGTTTACAGGTTATATACGCTATTTGCAAGCTGGCAGAACATAAATAGGCTGCTGAGTACATCAGAGCCTTTCAAGCAATCAGTTACTTCGGTGCCATGCGTCCAGCTTCCAATTAATTGCTCTCCTTTTGTTTTCGGTATTGCTAATTGCAAAATTGTATTGCCCAACTACTTTTCGAACTTAGATAGCGAACAGCAATACAGTTTACTTTGTCACGAAGTGACCCATATACGTAGCAAAGATCATTTGGCCTTGATAGCGTGGAGCTTACTCGGGTGCATTTTTTGGTTTAACCCTTTTATAAAGCGTATGGAGAAGTGTTTTGTTCATGCTTTAGAGCTAAGGTGTGATCAGTTTACAGTGACACATTTTGAACTAAATAAAAAACACTATGCTGCAACCTTGGTGACTGCACTTAAACACTCTGTGAACACCCATTCTTTTGCGAGTGCTGCTAATTTTTCATCCGGAGCTTTGAGTTTGGCTGATTATAAACTTAGATTACAGGAAATTATTGAGCCGAAATCCAATAAACCAGCTTATTTGATCATTTTACTCTCACTGATCACTGCTTTACTCGGCTTTGTGAACTTAAAAGCGGCACCTGCGATACACGTAAACACCAGCCATTGGCACAATCCATTGGATACATTTTGGGTGAGTTCGCACTATGGTCATATCTCTGAGTTTCGAAACTCAAAAGCGCACGGAGGTATTGACTTGGTTGCACCTGTTGGCGCGCCGGTGATGGCTGTATCCAGCGGTACTGTTGTTATTGCTGATGCGACAACCTTATCGTCACGGTATGGGAATGTGGTACTAGTGCAGCATGAAAATGGTTATCAAAGCTTGTACGCACATCTAGATACAATTGTGGTAGAGCCGGGGACGCGGATAAAAGGAGGCGGTAAAGTTGGGACGTTAGGCGCGACAGGCCGTGTTACAGGGCCACATCTTCACTTTGAGCTGTTGTATCAAGAGCAACGGATCAATCCTTTGGCAATTTTAGCACTAGAATAATCATGATAAAAAACGGTTTATTAATGGCTGCAGCTTTAGTTGTAGGGGTTGCTTGCACCTGCGAAAAAGTAGTGACGGCAGCACCGGGATCTGAAGCGCCTAAGCCGCATTCAACAGTAGGTAAGACGCCAATTGACTCTAATATTGACGCCAATGAGGCTAAGAAGCCTAAAAACACAACAAAGAACTCACATAAAACCTTAAAGCTAGCTGCTGGAGAGAACTTGATAGGTGTATTACGTCGTTATGACGTAAATACGCAGCAAGCTATGGCGCTGATACGTGAATTAAAGCCGTGGCTGGATCTGAATAAGTTGACTGCGGGAAAACAGATCCAAATAACACTTAACGAGCAAGGCGCATTAACCGCGTTTTCCATAGGTGTACGTTTTGCGACAACCGTAACGGCAACTTTAGAAGATGGGGATTGGCAAGTAAGAGATTCCACTCTGGAAACTGAATTGGTAGACGAGCATATTCGAATTAATGTTGGTCGTAGCCTATATAACAGTGCGTTAGACGCAGGTGTTGCGGTGGAAGTCATTCAAAGAGCTATTGCTGTTCTTTCTCATCGAGTAGATTTTCAAAGGTCGCTTCAAGATACAGATGTGTTTGAAGTGATCTATCAGTCAGCTCAGCTGATTGATACACACCAACTATCCAAAAAAAGTAAAGCGGACAAGGTAAACTTTATCAAGTTGACAGTATCAGGTGTACCTCATCTTTTGTATCGCTATAGAGGGAATGGTGAATCACAGGATAGGTTTTACTATGCAGATGGACGCCCTGTGCAAAGCTTTTTGCTTAAAACACCGCTTAACGGGGCTCGGTTATCGTCTACATTTGGACGCAGAAAACACCCAATATTAGGTTACTCAAGACTCCACAAGGGATTGGATTTTGGTGCAGCAGTGGGCACGCCAATTTTTTCAGCCGGAGATGGAAAGGTGCTTAAAGCCAGTTGGGGCGGCAGCTTTGGAAATCGCATTGTGATTAGGCATGAAAATGGATACCAGTCGTTGTACGCCCACTTGCAAGGGGTTGCTAAGGGAATAAAAGCAGGACGTGAGGTGAGTCAGGGTGAGGTAATTGGTTATCTGGGCAATACAGGTTTGTCTCAAGCACCCCATTTACACTTTGAAGTGCACAAAGATGGTCATGCTATTAATCCTTTGACGCTCAAGACTCATCGATATTCAGCAGGCAAACTTTCTGGAGCTAAATTGGAAGCTTTTTCTCAAACTGTTGCACGTATTGAAGCGCAATTAAAACACAGCTATTCAAAACAAAATGAACAGTCAGAGTTCGTCTTTAATCAGATCCTCAAGGAGTATCAACGCTAATGTATAAGCAGCTTTTTCTTACTTTAAATATAATCTTATTAACGTTTTTTACGCAAGTAAGTGCCAGTGATCAGTTTGTTATTCAAAACACGCAGACGTTGCAAATTACATCAGAGTTCAATCAACAAAACTATGAGCTGTATGTGCGACTACCCAAAGGATATAAAAAGTCAAAACGCAATTATCCACTTGTATTGATCAATGATACAAGTTATTCCATTGCCACTGCCAGTGGGATTTTACACCTAATTGAAGGGAGGGACATTGAAGAAGTCATTCTCGTCGGCATCTCATATTCTAAAGGAACAAACCCGTTATTTAGTCGGACACGGGACTACACGCCTACGTTTGCACCGAAAGAGACACAAGGCCATTCAAAAGCGGCTCAGCAAGTATCCGGACAAGCAAATAATTACGTGAAATTTATAGATAGCCAAGTGCTACCACTGATTGCGAGTCAATTCCGTGTGGATAAAACACGAAAGACCTTTGTGGGTCACTCCTATGGTGGGTTGCTTGGTACATACATTATGTTGCATCAGCCAAGCTTGTTCGAGTCATATATATTAGGCAGTCCATCTCTATGGTATGACAATAAAGTCATATTCGAGATGGAGCGGCGTTATGCAAAGCATAACAAGGCTTTACCTGCTACTGTCCGCTACTATATTGGTGGCAAAGAAGGGGGGATGGTGACGGATCTGAAAACCTTTGTTGGCATCTTAGATAAACGCCAGTACAAAAACTTAGACTATCAATATAAGGTGATCCCTAATACCTCGCATTTTAGTGTGTTTGCCTTGTTACTCACTGAAGGGCTGATCGATATATACGGAAAATAATACTTCATCCTATCTAGTAGCCTCAAACTGAACAGTTTGACACTTTTTTATTATAGTAAACCCTTTATTGTTCCTTTTTTCGCATATGAAAGAAGTGCAATCCTTGCCACATTGGACGTCAATGGGTATAGATTGTGAAAAAGTGTCAATACAAATTTGTTCTCTCGTTTTTGAAATTTGATGCGTATCACTCATTAAAAAATATCTTAAGTGAATGTTTATTAAGTACTAATTTATACCACTAAGGCAGTGTAATACCGGTGATTATGAATATAACTATATATTTATAAAGAGATTTTCATCTTGTGGAGAAACTGTTTTGGTTGAATTGTCAAGGATTTCCTTGGTACACTTGATGTGTCGATACTTTTATGAATATTTACATATTTAGCATTATTGACGTTGGTTTTTAGTCCATCTTGTGCGTAAAACTTTAGTTGGGAATAGTTTGTTGCAAAAGGATAGTAATAGAGCTTCACTTGGGGAGTTTGTCGTGGATTTGGAGCAAGGTTTGCTCTTTTTAAACGGCGAAGAAATCTCGGTAGAACCTAAAGTCATGGAGTTGCTGCTGTACCTCTATCATTGCCGTGGTCGTTATGTCACGGTAGAGGAGTTGCATGAGCATGTCTGGGCAGACCGTGTGGTAACGGATACCGCTGTGCGTGGTACAGTGAAAAAACTGCGGGTAGCTCTTAGAGATGATGATTTACATAACCCTAAATATGTAAAGTCGGTCGCCAAGCGAGGTTATAAGTTAATTTGTGAGTCTTCAATACTTGATGAGTCGCACGATGAAACGTTAACCACCACAATTGAAGAGCCTGACGCGGCTGCGTCAATATCAGATCGAGTAACCCAACCAAAAAGCAACAAGCAACGCTATTTAATTTGGTTTACCTGCGCTGTCATCGTAGCAATGACATGTATATATGTTGCAATTCAACATTCCTCCAGCCGTTTCGATTTTATTGGAGAGAAATTACTGACAGAGTACAAGGGTGAAAAAAAATCTGTAGCAGTATCATCGGATGGACGCTTCGTGGCATTTACTGGTAGAAACCTAGAAAATGAACTAAGCCAAGTGTACCTATTGGATAATCAAGATGGGTCAGTCCGGCAGTTGACTACCAAGGCTACCAATGCGCGATTTGTGAGTTTTGCACAGAATGATAAAGTTCTGCTCTTTAGCGACACCGTAACAGGCGCATCTTCTCTCAAGTTATTACCGTTAACTGTATCCGATCCAGAAAGCGCCATGATCACCCTGTTTGATGAGCAATACCTTATTAGTGGTATTCAACCGGGGCGAGTTCCATCGGAAGTTATTGTACAGCTTGCTAATAAAGCTGAATCAAGATTGATGATATATGCAGTTGACCTTGAAACTTTGCAAAAAACTCGGCTTGTTGCCCCGAGTCATTCGGATCAATATATCTGGGGAGGCACGGTTTCACCGGACAAAAAAAAGTTAATGACTATAGTGATGAAACCGGATAGTTATCAGCTTGTTATATTAAACTTTGAATCACAACAAGAGCGAGTTCTCAGTGAAACAAGTGCACAGGTTCATGGTGCTGTTTGGTTGAATGATGAACAAATTCTTATGCTAGATAGGGACGCTCTAAATATTGTTGATGTTCATACCGGAGCTATGCAAGTTGTTTTGCAAAATCAAGGCGACTTAATCACCGATATAGCTGTTGATAATAATGGTGGTGTGGTTGCGATTAAAAAGTCGCAAGTTAGGGCTGATAGGTTGTACATTGAACGCTCTTTTGCTGATGCGGGTGCAGTAAGCCGGGTCATTGATACTGCACCGGAAGTTACATCCATGATGTTTGACCCTGAAAATGAAAATATGAGATGGGTACGAATTAAAAAAAATAACATCAATTATATAGCCCACCTCAATATCAACACAGAGCAGCAGACTATTCACTACGAAACGAAGAAGCGGCTTGAGCTTCTAGATTCGGCACCGAACAACAAGTATTTACTTGTCAAAGAAGGCCATAGGCTCGCAATATTCTCTATTGAAAATAACCATATTCACTATTTAACCGCTGATTCAGGTTTAAGTAGTGATGGTGTATTTAGTCATAATGGCGAAGAGGTTTTCTTTGGTGTGCAAGTAGCTGGTGAGTGGGAGATACAAAGATTCAATATTTCCACATCCACGATAGATGTCTTTCTACGAGGGTATATGTCTATCCGACCTTCAAAAAGTGGATTTATAGCTGCTGACGGCAATGGTGACCTTTACCATTTAGACTCTAGCTTAGCAGTTTTAGAGGCAATGAAACATCGTATTGGTCTTCAGTTAATTACTCGTTGGCATGTTAAACAAAATTCTGTCATCTGGTCAGATTATGATTATTTAAAAAGTTATGTGCACCATGTGGATTTAGTAACGCAAAAGCATACCGTAATTGAGGACTTGTTTTTGAGTATGTACCCAAGAACTTCTGCAGATCAATTGGGCGAACACATTGTGTATCTATCTGTTCAGATAAACAACTCTGCAATACAGCAGTTGTATTTTGAGTAACCTTGCGATGCTTTTTCTATAAAGTAACTTTAACTAAAGAAGAGAACTATTATGAACGTCAATAAACTGTTGAGCCTTGCCTTTATTGCAGCGCTTACCTTAGGCCCACTGTACGTATTGAACTCGTCTTCACCTGAGTTTTGTCATATCGGAAAAGAGTGCAGTGATCCTTATGGAAAAGGTGAGTAAATATTCTTTTATATGCTTTTAGGCCTATAGAGCAACTGCTTCCCTCTCTTTCTGAACTGGTTTACCAAGTAATATTCTCACTTACGCGATTGAAATAAACATAATAATAGGATTTATAACATCATGATAAAAAAGCTTATTATTTAAGTTATAAAAAAACAATCGTTTAGTTGTTGGTGTTTGATACACATTTTAATAATTTGGTTATCGCAGCAAGGAGTGGGCACTTGGTAGTGTGATTCACCTCCAATGCTTTGTAAGGATGCAAAACTTTATTGGAGGCTGAGTCGCTAAACTCTCTTAAGTCAGCAAGGAAGCTGTAATCAGCCAGTGAAGAGTTTAAGCCATGGTCAGCCAGGATGCTGAAGAGAATCAGCCAGGATGCTGAAGAGAATCAGCCAGGATGCTGAAGAGAATCAGCCAGGACGCTGAAGTGAATCAGCCAGGACGCTGAAGTGAATCAGCCAGGACGCTGAAGTGAATCAGCCAGGATGCTGAAGTGAATCATCCAGGATGCTGAAGTGAATCAGCCAGGACGCTGAAGTGAATCAGCCAGGATGCTGAAGTGAATCAGCCAGGACGCTGAAGAGAATCAGCCAGGACGCTGAAGAGAATCAGCCAGGACGCTGAAGAGAATCAGCCAGGACGCTGAAGAGAATCAGCCAGGATGCTGAAGAGAATCAGCCAGGATGCTGAAGAGAATCAGCCAGGACGCTGAAGTGAATCAGCCAGGACGCTGAAGTGAGTCAGCCAGGATGCTGAAGTGAGTCAGCCAGGATGCTGAAGTGAGTCAGCCAGGATGCTGAAGTGAGTCAGCCAGGATGCTGAAGTGAATCAGCCAGGACGCTGAAGAGAATCAGCCAGGATGCTGAAGAGAATCAGCTAGGATGCTGTAAGGTCGTTAAGATACCTTAAGGCCTAATATGTTGTAGTTTAGCTAAAAGGCAAAAGCCTCGAAAGCGAGTAGAAATAAAAGAAAAAGCCAGCTTAAAACGAGAAAAGTTTATTTCCCTTCTCACAAGTATGTGAGAAAGACAGTTATTCCTAAACAGGGTGTTACTGAGAGTTGAATCTGGGAATGTTTGCTAATTCAAGGAAGGCTGCCGAGTTTGTGTTATTCCTTATCAAGAGGGATTGCCAAATAACTGCAAGGAGTGCAGTACTGGCTTTTATTCTTTTTACTAGCTGATTTCATAACCACCTTTCTGTTACCGTTTGTAATAAATATTAGTAAAGTAAACAAAGTAATAGCGCTATATGTAACTGCCCCAGTTTTAGTACAGCTCATTAGTAGAACTATGCTGCCTCAAGATAGCCCATTCTACGACTCAAACCAGCTGCACCATAAGCAAATACCACACTGATCTTAAACATATCTTTTAGCTTTCGGTTTTCATCTTCAAGCTCTTATAAACGTTTTACATCAGAGGCTTCCATCCCACCATATTTAGAACGTCACTTATAAAGTGTACTTTGATCAACCCCATGATTACGACATATTTCCAGTACAGGCACTCCTGATTCAGCTTCTTTGATCATGCCCACGATCTGTGTTTCAGTGAACTTACTTTTTCACACCGTAAAAGTACCTTCTTATATCGATAGAAGTTCTACTTATGAACTGTTTCAGTTAATGGGGGAGTTACACTCAAGCTGATTAATTTTACAGCTGTTTTGCTGGTGGTAAAAACGTGGTATGTAGGCTTAGTAGCCATGCGTAAATTACGACTCAGGCCCTCATAAGGCAAAATAGGGTTTACTGTGAAGTGTCAATTTGACTTGCGCTTCACAGTAAACGATGAGCGTGATTAACTAGGTTTAGTGTGGCCACCACTTTTTGGCTTATTGTGCGCTGAATGTCGTTTTTTATTGGGCCTAGATGCAGGCTTGCCACTGCGGTTTTCATGCGTTTTTGTAGCACGTTGTTGTCTTTGTGGCTTTTGACCTTTTTTGGGGTCTTTATTGGTTGCTGTATCCTGCACCGTTTCAGCTTGTGGTTGCTGCTTTTTTTTCGGCTTCTTAGGCTTTTTAGGTTTGATTGGGCGTGTATCTAGCGCCTTTTCTGGGACCGGGTTTTGTGGTGTAAATCCAGGTTCTTCAGCTCGCGGTATCAACGCCCCAATGAAACGCTCAATTCCGTACAAATCATCAGCATCAGCTAATGTCACAAAAGAAACCGCAACTCCTTCACTGCCTGCACGACCTGTGCGTCCAATTCTGTGTACATAGTCCTCATAGGTATTCGGTAAGTCATAATTCACAACATAAGGAAGTTCACTGATGTCTAATCCTCGCGCGACAATATCGGTGGCAACTAGGACATTGACTTCGCCGCTTTTGAAACCGTTTAGCGCTTTAACCCTGGCTCCTTGTGATTTATTCCCATGTATCGCTGCCGCGCTGATATGGTTTTTCTCAAGGTACGTGACCAATCGGTTTGCACCATGTTTTGTTCGACAAAAAACCAACACTTGTCGCCATTGCTTATTCAAAATGAAATGACTAAGAAGTTTATTTTTTTGAGACTTATCTAACGCATAGGCACTTTGATTAACACTCTTCGCGGCAGTATTTTCAGCCGCGACAGAGATTTCGACAGGGGCAGAAAAAAGTCCTTTCGCGAGTGCTCTAATTGGTTCTGAGAAAGTTGCAGAGAAAAGTAAATTTTGACGTTTTTTAGGTAACAGGCTAATGATTTTTTTCAAATCGTGAATAAAGCCCATATCCAGCATGCGATCGGCTTCATCGAGTACCAAAGCGCTTAATTCTGTAAATTTGACTGCATTTTGCTGGTACAGATCAAGGAGTCTACCCGGAGTGGCAATTAAAATATCAACCCCTTTTCTAAGGCGCATCATTTGCGGGTTTATTTTTACACCACCGTAGACAACAGTGCTGCGAATTCGGGTTCCAGCGCTATACGTTTCTACATTTTCTGCAATTTGTATCGCAAGCTCTCGAGTTGGTGCCAATACCAGAATACGTGCTTGGTTTGCATGGGGTTGTTGCGCCTCAAGTAGCTGCTCGATAAGCGGTAAGGTGAATGCAGCGGTTTTACCAGTCCCCGTCTGTGCTGCAGCCATGACATCTTTCCCCGCAAGAACTGCTGGAATTGCTTGCTGCTGAATAGGGGTTGGTGATTGGTAACCTTTCGATTGGAGTGTATTTAGCAATACTTGAGATAGCCCAAGTTGGGAAAAATTCATGCAAGTTCTCTTCTTTTTGGTCGGGATACTGCTCGACCTTTGCTTTGACTAGTTTGAGGCGATAGTGACACCATGAGAGAGCGATCATAGCAGAGTTGTGGTTTTCTGCCGAATGAATTATTGGCTGGGAAAATTAAGCTGGCACATTCTTTTCTTACTAGAATGCAGCGGATTTGCGACTTTTATCTATACTTTCATGTGGCAAGGATGAGAGGGAATAAGTATGGATTTAACACACCGTCACTCCGCTAAACTACTTCAAGGGTTAGTTGTTTTGTTTGGCTTTGGTTTTACCGGGGTATTGGGCTTTATGCTCTATGCTGAACAACAACGGCTCATTTCCCAAGAGTTTAATAAAGAATATTTATTGCGCGTCGATTCATTCAAACAAAGTGTGTTGAGTCGGTTAGCGACCTTACATAGCCTGGCAATTTTATTTGAGACTCAACCACAGGTGAGTAAATCGTTATTCAGACAAGTATCTGCTGGTTTACTTATCAATCACCCAGGTATCCAAGCTTTAGAGTGGGCACCACGCGTATTGCACCAAGATCGCGCCGCATTTGAACAGCAAGGGTTAAGTCATTACTCTCACTTTTCGGTGACCGAGCGCGAGCAATCAGGAGTGATGCAACGTGCACTACAGCGGGCCGAGTATTACCCTGTACAATTTGTTGAGCCGCTGTATGGCAATGAAATTGCACTTGGCTTTGACCTGCTGTCTGATAGTCGTCGACAAACGATAATTGAAGCGTCAAGAGACTTAGCTCTACCTTTGGCAACGTCGGGGATTAAGTTAGTGCAAGACCCCAAAGGGCATAGTGCTTTTTTGGCTATGCGGCCTGTATATCTAAACCAGCCAGTCACGGTATTGGAAAAACGCGCGCATATTTTGGGGTTTGTGGTCGGTGTATTTAAAATACAGACACTGATTGCAAACTCGAAATTGGGTAAAAGCGAAGGTGATATAGAGTTTGTACTGGAGGATGTGACAAAAGCCAAAGCGCCAAAAATACTTCATCGCCATGGTCCAATGCAAACGCAGCTTGCACCAAACACTGTGTGGTTGCAAGTGTGGGGTCGAGACTGGGCTATCAGCGCAGTGCCTTCGACTCAATTTATCCAGAATAGAACCTCTGCGCTGCCGTATATCATAATCGTAATTGGTTTTTTCTTGACGGCATTGACTTTCCTGTATGTACGTTTGTTATATCGAAGACAGCTTGCTATTCAGCGTGCTGTGAGAGTTAAAACGTATGAACTAGACAAAGCCAATGCTCAATTGCAGGTATTGACGCAAATTGATGGCCTAACACAGGTGTCCAATCGCCGCTATTTTGACTTGCAGCTACAGAAAGAATGGCGCCGAGCCGCGCGTATTGCCAGCCCAATTAGCTTGTTGGTGATCGATATTGATTACTTTAAAGAATACAACGACCACTATGGTCACGTGATGGGAGATGAATGCTTACGTAGTGTGGCGCAAGCACTGAACGAACTCGCACAGCGACCTTGTGATGTATTCGCCCGTGTAGGAGGTGAAGAGTTTGTGTTTATTTTGCCTGATACGGAAAAAGTAGATGCTTTTTGCGACAAGTGCCTAGCGGCGGTTCAGGCGCTTAAGTTACGCCATCAAGGTTCATCAGTGTTTAAATATGTCTCTGTGAGTGTTGGCGCATGTGTTATGCGCCCTAGCAATGGAGAAAGTGAAGAAGTATTGCTAAATCACGCTGATAGGGCAATGTATACGGCCAAAGAAACAGGCCGTAATTGCGCTAAAGTGATTAACCTTGTTAAGCCTAGTCCACCGCAGGTGTCAATGAGTGCGGTTGAATAGAGGGTTTATTTGACTGAGATAACACCAAAAAGCTTAATATTAATAGATTACAAATGAACCAAATATCTTTTATAACGAACTGTCCAGTACCAGTGAGTATCGTTGTCGCGCTTAATGCACCAGGTGTGGTAAACAAGAAGGTTTGTGTCATCAAGAACACCGCACCACAGCCAAGTACCGCTATTTTTAAGAGCAAGGTGTGGCGTAAAATGATGGCCGTCATAAGTAACACGACAAAGAGTATGTCATAAATACCGATTAAGTTAGAGGCCATTTGTATCGAAAAAAGTTGATACATCCACGACATAAATGGAGAGTTACTGACCAGTGGCTCAATACCTTTGGCTTCTAGTTCCATAAACTTCATGCCGCCGATCCACAGTAAAACTAATGCAACAGGAAAGAAATTAAGCCAGATGTGTTGAGCTGCACTGAATCTCTCACGGCAGAATAAGTAAGCCACGATAGGTAACAAAGCAAAGTATTTAATGATCCCTTGCCCTGAGCCGATCACTGGGAATCCACCATGTGCTTGGATCCATCTCGCTTCACCAAAAAGAGTGACTAAAAAGGCAATCGCAATAACTACAATGCTTATCAGTGCCGCTTTTTTGAACATCGGTTGCTGTAGAACGACCAAAGCACTGGTGATAACAATAATGCCACCTAACAGTTGCGCAGACAGCATATCGGAAATCGCAAGATCTAGGGTGTAGAATTGCAGTAGAGCGTGCACATAGCGGTCATTCCCACCGAGCATCATAGACAGTCCAAAAACAAACAGGCTGAATGCGGTTAATCCAGTGACTATATTAAGAATCATTTTATGTTGCATACGAACTCCAGGAAAATTGATTAGACTTAAAGACCGCATGCCATACATATATATTTCAATATTTTTTGAAAAACAGAGTTGAGAGTTCACCAGATACTTTAACCATAACTTTTTTAAAGGTGAAAAAGCTCGCTAAATCAAATGATTCATTTAAAAACCACTCCTTTAGTCTGGTTTTTATGCGCTCTTCGCACCACTTTATGTTGATTAACATGATAACCTCCCAGCCTTCGGAATATTTCATTCTTGATATTTTGGTTATTAGGTATTGCATATCTCGAATGTGCTAATCAATTCATGTGATTAAAGCGCATTAATAAAGAAAGGGTAATTGATAATGTTAAAACACTGTATTGGGCGATTCACTCAATATGCGGTTGTTGTCTTGTTTGGCATATTTTCGCAAACGATTGCAGCTGACGAGTATCGTGTGCTAGAGCGCGACGTAGCGTCATCCGTTGTTTTCGATGGGCAAGATGACTATGCGGAACTGGTAAGTGACAAAAATGTCGACTTTGGCGGCAGTTTTACGATTGAAGCTTGGGTAAAGGTCGACAAAGTAACGCATTTTTCGCGATTACTGGACTTTTTCAATCAAACTGGTAGCGACAATATAATTTTTGCGACGTCTATCGCTAAAACAGGCAAACCTCGTTTTAGTATTTATCGCGATGGCCATGAAACAGTTGTTGATTCACCTAAGGCAATATCAATTGGCCATTGGACGCATCTAGCGGCAACCTTTGAGCGTGAGACAAAAACAGCCAATTTATACATTAATGGGGAGCTGGTCGCCACCAACAACAATATGAATGTGCCGAGCTCTCAAAGTCGTCGGCATCGTTATATCGGACGCAGCGCTTGGAATGGAGATGCGTTATTTAAAGGTGCGATACATGACTTTAGGGTGTGGAATGTTGTGCGTAGTCAAAAGCAAATTATCGCAAATAACCGCGCCGTATTTGAGGCTGGCACTGCGGGGTTGATCGCCAATTATCCGTTAAATATGAGCGATATGATGGGCGGTAGTGTGCGAGATCATGCAACGGGCGGAGATTACCTACACCTGCATGGTGCGCAAGCTGGCACAGCTCGCACTACGTCAGCAGACTACCCGTTTACCGTACCACAGCTAAGCGTGCCACAAGATTATCGTGCAGTCACGGTATCTGGGTTGCCAAAAGGGGTGAGTATTAAAGGCAATGCTTTGCTACCTAAGAAAAATAAAAATGGCACCTATATGCAGGTAGTCGATTTAAATGCATTGAAAAATGGGGCACTGTTACTCAACATTCCACAAGGTTTTTTCGGTAAATTCTCACTCCAGGTGGAAGTTCACGCAGGCAGCATAAAACCCTATGCCGTGAAACCTGTTCAGCAGCATAATTTTGTTTACATTGTGCCGCCAAAAGACGATGACTTACTGTTTGCCAAAAGTGGCAGTATCGACTTTGGCGAGCCAATTGAACAAGTAACGCATCATAGTGATATCTACTGGGGTATTAACAAACGCGGCGTCGTTTATAGTCGTGCCAAAAATACCGAATGGAAAGTAGATACAGACGTTGATCAAGGGATGCGGTTTGTCAGCATTGGCAGTGATAAAGACGGAGGTGTTTGGGCGGGTACGGATGATGGAAGAGTATACTTTCGAGACCGTTTTGATTCGCCATGGCAACAAGTTGATGGCTTTTTCCCGCAGTTAGCAGTACAGCCTAATGGTTATGTTTGGGCTGCGGCAACCAATCAAAATGGAGAAGTCTATGTAAGAAATGGCCTTAAAGGTGAAATTAAGTTACATGGTAAAAAATCATCCGGGGACTGGTTGACGCAAGATGGCTTTATGAAAAAACTGGCTGTTGGCGCAGATGGCCAGGTTTGGGGTATTGATGCCGCTGGATACGTAAAAAATCGTTTTGGTATCTCAGCTCCATGGTACTTTACGCCTTCGGATGCGATTGATCCTAAGAAAGTAAAATCATTTGATGACAACGCACCTTTTGATCCCACAACCGATGTATTTGGTGACACGAGTAAAGCCGTACCAGTGAATGATCCGAACTATATTCCCAGTTATGGTGGTGAATATGAATTAAGTGCCAAAGCGAAAGAAATAGCCGTTGATAACGATGGTCGGGTATGGGTTGTTACCGAAAAAAATGACCGCTATGTGAGGGGGAGTGCAGATCAACCTTGGTATTTAGTGCAAGGAAAATACCGTGATATCAAAAGTAGCTTTGGTGTTGGAAAGGCCGTTCCATTAAATGTGATCGTCAATCCAAAAGTACGCAAAGATGCGACTGTGACCATTTCTGGACTACCTCACGATGTGGTTTTACTGGATAAAAATAATCAGTATTTAATTCAGGGGGGCAGCATAGATCTGAGTGCGGATGATGCTACAGGTCTAAAGTTAGATGTGACGAAAGCCCATCATGATTTTTATGTCAATGTTGAGCTAAATACACGCTATGACGGCAACCCAATATCGACACAGCAAAAGGTTTTTATTGATGACGCTGAGTTAGAGCGCAGCGTTAGTGGCGGGACTGTCTTCCAAGTAGCCGACAGCAGAAATAACTATACAGTTGAGAGAGTAGGTAACTCACTGGTGTTGACGTACCGTTATGACTCTACTCGTGTAACACGCTTATTGATGACCGATGTAGACTACATTCGTTTTACCGACAACGTAGTGGCCATCGCTGACTATTATAAGACTTACCAGTTGCCAGCGTCTGTCAATACTAGCCCCGGTAACATTGTAATGATAGCGGGAGTGCCCGCTGGTGCCGTGGTGAATAACTCAGTTGCTATGGGTAACGGAGTATTTGCATTAATTGGTGATGAAATCCAATCTGGTGCTTTTTCAATTGATTTTCCAACTGTTGAGGTGGACAAAGCGGTTGAACTGAAAGTGGGGGTGACTGCTGAAACCTCTGTGAGTAAGGAGTTGATTGGTGGTGCGCGTATTAATGGTTATGCAAATGCAAAAGCGTATGCTGAAGCGGATGCTGAGCTGTCGTTTTCAGTGGGGCCCGATGGTGTAAATGCAGAAGCAAGAAGCTATATTGGTGCTGGCGCGGTTGCGACAGCTGGTGGCTCTGTTGAAGTCGACGGAGTGGGTTCAGCGTCGCAAGAGTACAGCGCAGAAGTTACGGTTGATGCAGAAATTGAAGCGCAATTAACGATTGATAAAACCCAGATCTCTCAACATGTTAAATTGGGCACGCAGGCAACAGTATCAGCCACAAGTACGCTAGAAGTCGAAGTGGATTTTGTGCCGGGCACAAGTGCGACGACTGAAGGGACTGCGGCATTGACGGCTTATGCAAATGTCGAGGGCGATAGCCAGCTTTGCTACGGCGATGGGTGTTATGGTATTTCTGGCTCTGCTGGTGCGGAAGCTGGGATAATGGCCACCGCTTCTGGGTATGCAAGCGGCTCTTTAGCTGGCGTTGGTGGTAATGCTGAAGGGGGTGTAGAAGCTGGCCTTGGTGTTGGGATCAACGCAGGAGCAACTGCGGGATATGAAGACGGTGAATTAACCGTGGGTGTGTCAGGTGAACTTGCGGTATTGATTGGCCTTGATGTGGATGTCAATGTGGTCATTGATACCAACTCGGTGGCAGATACGGCTGACTTAGTTGGCAATGGTGTCATTGGAGGGCTAGAAGCAGTTAACTCCAATATGCTTACCGTGGACCAAGCAGTTACGCAGTATTACGTGCCAGCTATTCGGTTTGTACAGACCAATATGTTGCCACTTGATCAAGCGATGGGGCAGTATGGTGTCTCCGCGCAGCAAGCCGTATTTAGCGGCATTATCAGCGTTGATGACGCCGTCAATAACTATGGCGCGAAGGCAGGAGACTTTGCTGGAACGGCATTTGATAGCGCCAAAGATAAGGCTGAAGATACAGCCAAAGATGCTTACAATGGTGCCAAACATTTCATTTGTCATATCTTTTGCTAAACAAATAAAGGCAATATAATCTGATAGAACGCGGCGCTTGCCGCGTTTTTTTGATCATACCCAAGCGAAAACGGAAGTGCTGTTTAGGGGTTAAGTTATGGAGATTTAATTACTTAAGCGGTTCTGTCATTTAGTTTTTGTGCTATTCAATATCGTTTGATATTCGCCGCTGTGTATTATTTTTTGCATGCCATCGTTAAAGATCTTCAGGAGCTTTTCAGAGGTTGGTTTAGTTCTGGGAAATAGCAGATGTAGCGTTCCAGTCATTAGCGGGGTGGAGTGATAACTGAGTACGTGTTTATCATTGGGATATTCTTGCTCCAACAAATAATTGGCTGGGAGCAGGCCCATTGGAAACAAGTCAATTCGGCCTTTTATCAGCATGGACAGGTTTTGCTCATCGCGTGTCATGATGCTGATATTGAGTAGTCCAGTACTGGCAAGCTGCCAAAATTCTTGTGTATAGCTGTAGCCTCGGGTAGCACCAATGCGATATTTATCTAACTCTTCTAGCCTTTGCCATGGCGGTATTGGATTGTTTTTATTATAAAAAAAGACCGCTGTTTCTTCATATAGAGCTGTGCTGCACAGATAGTCGCGCTGTCTTTCAGTGGTACAGAACCAATATGCAGATGCATCATAGCGCACTTTCTCTGACTCTTTGAAACTGCGCGCCCACGGCATAAATACAAACTTCACTTTGATCCCCTGCTGCGCAAACGCTTTGCGAATGATTTGCGGCACGAGCCCTTGTTCGACAAGTTGAACCCCTGAATAAGGCGGGTACTCACCTATGGTGATCGTCAATGTTTGCGCATAGCTTGTATGGCAGCCTGCAAAATAGACTAAAATAGCGAGGATCAAAGGGCGTGTTTGTCGCTTTATTTTCATCATAAGTTGAATACGCTATGTGTTTGGGTTGGTTGCAGTGAGTGCTGCCATTAAGTCTTGTTGTGTAAACGGTTTGGTTAAATACCCATCAGCGCCTAATTCAAGGCACTTTTGCTGAGTGGCTTCGTACGCATCAGCGGACAACATGATGATCCGAGTTGACTCTGTGAGCGACATGGTATTTAGTAAGGCGAGTACTTCGTAACCATTCATTTTTGGCATATTAATATCGAGCAAAATCAAGTCGAATTGTTCAGATTTATTAATTACTTGAAGCGCTTCATAGCCATCGGAAGCTTGTTCAATTGTAGTGCAGAATGCAGCAAGCATTTTGTTGGTAATGACCAAGTTTAGAGCGTTGTCATCAACCACGAGCACCCGTTCAATAGTGGGCATATTAAACACTGACAGAGTGGGGGCAGGTTCCTGTTGTGGCTGCATTTTATCAGCTGGCATGGTGATATGTACTTGCGTGCCTACTCCTAGCTGAGACTCAAATTTCAGTTGATAGTTTAATAGTTCACACAGTTGCGCGACGACTTCAAGCCCTAATCCACTGCCACTTACCATGTCTTCATAAGAGTTAACTTCTTGCTTGTATGCTTGAAAAATGGTGTCGACGTCTTTGATGCCGACTCCGGTATCAATGACGGAAATAGTGCAAGTATGTGCTTTTAGCGTAGCACTTAACGTCACTGACCCTGACTTGGTGTATTTGATTGCGTTGCTGACCAAGTTGCTCAAAACCTGTGTTAGACGTACTTTGTCTGTTTTTACAAAGACATGTTGGGCGTTGTTGGTATCGATTTCCAGTGTTAGGTTTTTCTCTTTGGCCGCTGCATCGTATAACTCATGGATATGACTAAATACGTTACCTAAAGCGACTTTTTCTATGCTTGTTGAGAGCTTTTCAGCATCTAGTTTTGCCAGTGTTAAAATGTCATTGAGCAAGGATTGTAGTTGCTCACCACAGCTTAATATGGTGCTAATATCTTGTGCTATTTTTTCGTTGTTAACTGCACTTTTAAGGGTGCCTGCGATACCTAAAATGCCAAATAGCGGAGTGCGGATCTCGTGAGACATACGAGCAAAAAAACGCTCTCTGGCTTCAAGTGCTTCTATTGCACGGCGCTCGCTTTCTTTAATTTCTGTGATATCAATATGCGCCCCGATCATTCTAATTGGGTGATTGTTGTCATCTCGTATGATAAGGCCACGACAACGGATCCAAATTGTTTTTCCTGTTGCATGTGTATAACGAACGATTTGGTCGTAGGGGTAGCTGGGGTCGGCTTTGTGCTTTTCGAAGTTTTCAAGTGCTAACTTGAGGTCGTCTTGGTTGATGATATTTTGCCATTCAGATACTTCATGTTTTTTGGTGTTTGGGTCATATCCTAAGGTTTGCCAGAGTTTTGGGCTCATCCATTCTTCTACCGGGTTTTCAAGATCCCAATACCAAAAGCCATCAAGAGCTGATCCAGCCACAAAATCGAAAATTTCTGGGTGTTTTTGTAGCTTTGCGTACAGTTCCTTTTCTAGTCTGTGCACAAGGCCCCTCCAAAGTTAGACTAGTTGCTAGTACTAGTATAGTCACAACATAATTTGGCTGCGTGACTATTGCATGTTTAATATACAGTGAGACCGGGCCTCACCTCAATATATTGCATGTTGGCTGATTACAAGGAAATTTGCGTAAAACTGCCATATAAATATCATTTTTCTCTTGTACAGTGGGCTTTATTAAAGTATGCTGACCAACTTGCTTATGAAACTCACAAAAATAAGCAGTAATATGTCTTACCTTGATCCAGTCAGTCATAGTTTTAAAGTTAGCGCCTTACTGCGTCTGTTTTGAAATTATCAATTGTGCAATCATGCAATGCCATGGTTATAAATGCCGCCACCAAGTGGGGCAACGATTCAGCAGACCTTAATAAGGCATCATGTAAATAAATATCCGTGCAGCAATACCCTGCAATGAGATATTAAAGTTAAAAATGAGCGTTTTATTATGTCTTACTTATACCAAGGACAGCAGGTAGCGATCACGTTGCCGGTCCATTCAATTTCTATGAATAAATGCCGCATGGCTGTTAAACATCAAGATGGCTTAAGCTATATTGATTTTGCCAATTCTGCCGATGCAAAAGGCTTTCTAAACTGGCTGGGTAGCGCGAACTAACCCAGCAAATCCTTGCTTTGTTGGCACTGTGTTGTATCCAACAAGCCATTTATGGTTTTTCGCAAAGCGGTTTCAGGCATAAAGCCAATATGATAGGTCACGAGCGTACCTTCGCTATCCAAAATAAATAATTGGGGTGTACTTTTCACCGTCAGAGACTGAGATAACCTACTTGGAAAAGTGGTTATGGCAAACGGGCTCTGGTAGCGCTTCATTTCTCTTTTCAATGAATGTTTGTCACCGCCAGTTGCCATCATCATGGCTGCGAATTTCTGACAGTGTTTTGGTTGTTGCTCAATCATACGAGCGATTAACTTATGCTGCTTTTTACACCAGCTACACTGAGGTTGCACCAGTAAGAGAGCTAAAACTTGACCGCGATATACTGCCAGCGTTGAAGGTGCGTTCGGTGTTATCGGGGTGAGTTTAAGCTGATAGAAAGGGCTTGATGCCATGGCGCCCATTGGTGCCAACAGCAATATCACCAACACACAAAGGTGTTTAAAAGTCATAATCAAACCCTAAATACGCAAGCCGACCTCGCATCGGAGC
Source organism: Pseudoalteromonas sp. Of7M-16 (assembly GCF_022347805.1). Taxonomy (NCBI): domain Bacteria; kingdom Pseudomonadati; phylum Pseudomonadota; class Gammaproteobacteria; order Alteromonadales; family Pseudoalteromonadaceae; genus Pseudoalteromonas; species Pseudoalteromonas sp. Of7M-16. The sequence continues at coordinate 23,881 of NZ_JAKRFY010000035.1, forward strand.
GTAGATAAAGGTGACGTCATAACCCCCTTCGCTATCAAACAAAAGCGGTGACTCTTCGTCGGCTGCTTGGTTGTAATCAAGCGCATTGTTCATACCTACATAGAGTTTAATATCCTCAGAAAGTGCATAGCTGACTTTAAAATCCAATATGCCGTAACTTGATACGTCAGTTTTTTTAGCGTGTTGCGCTTGTGTATCATTAAACCCTTCATACCCATAGTCACTCAAATTGCGACTCGGTACAAAAAGGTAGTTTGCGTTCACAGTCCAATTTGCCTGTGCAAATTCAAGATTCATGCTGGCGCGCTTTTCTGTTGGCGCAATGCCAAAAGACGACTTAAAGGCGTCATTGTAGCGATAGTTTTCAATACTGGCGCCCAGTTGCAGTTGCTCCAGTAACTGATAGCTCACAGCGAGATCCCAAGCCCACACATCTGCTTGTTCCGTCAGCTGTCCAAGCACAGGTGTGCCCGCCTCATTGTGGGAGAGTGATGCCAAGTTATCTACTTGGGTATATGCCACAGACAGAGTTGCGTTGATCTTATCTGCGCTGTGGTTGAGTGAATAGTTGTAGCCAGTTGAGCGTTCAACCTCGTGTACATCCACGAGGTATCCTTTTTCGGCATCTAAAATTCCATGATCACTTTCAAAGAAAGACAAAGGGGCGCGATAGCCTTGGCCTATAGACAAGCGAGAAATCCAATTTTCGTGATGAAACCAGCGCATATCGATACGCGGTGAAACCAGCGTTTCATCTATTTCGTCATCGCTGGTTTGGTTAGCGATAAAATCCGCGGTGATGCGATCAAATCTAACTGCCAGCGCTAGCTCAAAATCAATGGAGGGAGTGTATGTCTCTTGGATGTACAAACCAGACACGGTGTAATCGAAACTATCAGACATATACAGTGGGTTATCTGCGAGCGCGGCACTGTGGCTGCGCATTTGCTCATCGCGGTTATCCATACCTACGGTGATAAGGTGCTGATCGTTTATGGCATAGTATAATTTTGCCGCGAAAAACTGCATATCATCTTTGGCCCAATAGTCGATGCTTTCATAAAAAGAATCTTGGATGTGTTCAACGTTGGCATAGCTGATATCCAGCGTCAGCTGATCATTGATGCTGTGTAAAATGGAAAACAGCCACTCCTCTCTTTGCGTATCGACCCACTCTGCGGTTTCCCAAGGGTGGCCAGTATATCGTCCATCCACAGTGTTATCAGAGAATAAGTTTGCCGCTTCGCCGCGAGTTACACTGGCAAGTGTTTCTGCAATTGAGCTGGTGGTATCGCCTAGTACAGGGCCGCCAAAGACTTCGGAGATACTGCGCCCATAGCGGATTTTGACAGAAGTATCTAAAGACAGGTCATGACTTAGGGTAATGGCTATAGATTGGTTGTCGAGTAACGGTGATTCGCTGACGCCATTGTTGTCTCCATCAAATTGATCGCGAGTGTTCTGTTGAGCAATGGCACTGATGGCACTGTGTTCATCTTCACTGATGCCCATTGCAACCATGGAAACTTTTCTGTATCCCTGATTACCTGTTGCCATTTCCAGCTCAGCCGCATTTTTACTGGGTTTTTGCGAGACTAAATTGACTGTACCGCCTATTGCTTCAGGCGCGGTGAGCGATGCACCTGCGCCTCGCGCGATTTCAATGGTGCCAATCCCCGCCGTAGCAACACTGTCCATACCGTAAAAACCAGACAGCATGGTATGCATGGGAACACCATCGACAAGAACATTGGTGTGCTCGCCTTTCATACCGTTGATCATAACGCGCTTTGCGCCACACATTGAGCACTCGTTTGATACTCGTATCCCGAGCGCTTTATCTATTGCTTCCGTTAAATTCGAAGCCTGCATATTTTTTAATTGCTCAGCATCAATCAGTTCTGTTTTCGCGATGCTGTCTTTCAGTATACCGCGTGATTGAAGGCGTGCTTGTACGCCCTGTACTTCAATGTGCTCAAGAGCATTTTGATCAGTTGATTTTGCCAATGCAGCAGGACTGCTTAGCAGGGTGGTCGCCAAGAGAGAAGGATACAGATAATTCACGTGTTGTTATTTTATGCATGATAATGATTATCATTTATATTAAGCTTTTATCACTTTAGACTGCAAGCAATAATTTATTTTATTGTTGTGATTAGAATGTTCTTTTGTAGGTCTAGATAAGCATAAAAACAGAAAAATCCGTATTTTTTACTGGACTTAAATTGGCGTTGGCACAATTTAAGCCCTAAATTTACTAAGCGGATGTGACGAAAAGGTGAATGAATGAACTTTTTAGCGGGGCTGACGATACGACAGCGACTTTCAGTTGGATATGGCGCAATTTTATGTTTGATGATCATATTGACTGGGATAGGTATTAAGGATGTCAACTTTATTGATGATACCTTGGCACAAATGACCGATGTCAATTCGGTAAAGCAACGTTATGCAATTAATTTTAGAGGCAGCGTGCACGATACGGCGATTGCCATTCGCGATGTGGCTATTACTAACTCCGATGCTGAATTAAGCCAGTTCGAACGAGAAATCGCAGAACTAGAACGCTTTTACGTCGAAGCGGAAAACAACATGGCACAGATGAAATCTCAGGGTGTGCCATTTAACGATAATGAGCGGCGAATATTGAAAAGCATCGCAGATATCAAAGTCACGACGCGCCCCTTGGTTGCGCAAATTATTGCTGACAAACGTGCGGGTGACAATGTCGATGAGGTGGTTTTACAGCAAGCGCGCCCCGCTTTTATAACCTGGCTAGCACGCATTAATGAGTTTATTGACTATCAAGAAGAGGCCAATCAAATTGCAACGCCAGAAGCGCGTGCAGTGGCCGGGGGCTTTGGCCAGTTTATGGTTGGCGCTACTTTACTGGCAATCGCGGTGAGTGTGTTTATTGGCTTAATGATTGCCAAAAGTATTCGTGAAGCACTCGGAGGAGAGGTGCGTCAGGCTGAAAAGGCGCTTTCTGCGATTTCGCAAGGTGACCTTACTCAGAGCATGTCGACGGATTACCCCAACAGTATGCTGTCTAAATTGTTTGATATGAAACTGCAACTAACGGAAATCGTATCAAAGATTGTAGGTGGATCGGCTGACTTAGCAGAGCAAGCCAAGGTGGTTTCTACGGGCTCTGACAATATTTATGCTGCGGCGCAGCAGCAAGCGTCATTGACGCAGCAGACTGTTGTAAGGCTGGAGAATTTACGTAGCAGTATCGATCATGTCAGTGAGTTGACTACAAAAACGGAAGAAAACTCGGAGTCGACCGTTGAGTTTGCAGACAAAGGTCGTGATGCGATAGCAGCGAGTGCAGCAGAGATTGTGAAGATTGCCGAAACCGTCAATGGCACGGTTGCACAAATTAAAAAACTAGAGGCCAATACAGAACAAATTGGTGGTATCGCCAATGTGATCAGTGGTATTTCAGAACAAACCAACTTATTGGCACTCAATGCTGCCATTGAAGCTGCGCGTGCCGGAGAATCAGGGCGCGGTTTTGCTGTGGTGGCGGATGAAGTCAGACAGCTTGCCAAACGCACCGGGGAAGCAACGGCACAAATAGAGGCCATGATAGGGGAAATCCAAAAAGAAACATCAGCTTCTGTTGAAGCCATGGAGCAGACCCAGCCTCAAGTCGAAAATGGTAAAGCCTTGATCCAGCAAGCTACTGAGTTGTTGCAAAGTATTGATGCCCAAGCCAGTGATTCATTGCAGCGAGTTCGAGAAGTCGTACAAGCAAGTACCGAGCAAGTGGGCGCAATCTCTGAAGTATCAGAGGCGATGAATTCTATCGCGGCGATGTCTGATAACGCCATTGAAGTGACTGAAACCAATCGAGATGCAACACAAAAACTGGATGCGTTATCGGCAGGTATGCGCAGTGCCATCGGCTTTTTTAAAGTGCGTTAGTCATATTTGAGTTTATGAGTGCAAAAAGGCGGTTGCGCTTGCGAGTCTTATTCGGTTTGGAGAGTCAGGTAACATGTTTCAACTTGTCTACATCAGCAAGGCGAAAAAGCGATTTACTGAACAGGAGCTGTTGAAGATGATGTCACAGTTTCGTCAACGCAATGCAGCCAATGGTATTACTGGGTTGCTGCTGTATGACGGCAAAGGCACCTTTGTCCAATTGTTGGAGGGGGAGGCCGCGTCTGTGAGTGCACTATATGCGTGCATTTGCCGAGACCCACGCCATGAAAGAGTGAACAAGTTACATGAGCAGTATGTTGAACAACGTCTGTTTGCGCAGTGGCAAATGGGTTTCAGGTGTGTTGAAAGTTGTGACATTGATAAACACGAAGGTATGTCAGAGTTTTTGAATCAACAAGACAGTTACGGTTATTTACAGCATAACCCCGAGTTTTCTATTCAGTTACTCCACTATTTTAAACAGTGTTGATGAGGCTGATATTGCTTAACAAACTAAAAGGTGTTGATTATGAATCAACTAAAAATTGCACATAGAATATATTTCATGAGTGCTATTCAGCTTGCGATGTTGTTGTTGGTGAGTGGAATAGCTTTAGTGCAAATGGCTAAAATTGGCTATGAGCTAATTGATATAGCGGAGGAAGACATCCCCTTAAATAACTTCCTTACGCAGATAACGGAACATCAATTAGAGCAGGCCATTTTATTAGAGCGCATGTTGTTATATAAATCTTTGGCTGATGCCAATCACCCAGGGTATGACACAAAAGTTCAGCAATTGTCATTAAAATTGTCTGATTCAGTGGAAAAGGTCGATAAAGAAATCAAAGATACACGGGCTTTTGCCACCAAAGCAATTACTTTGGCGCACTCACAAGAAGCGGCCAAGAAATTTCAGCAGGTACAACAGGAGCTTGATGTCATAAACAAGCATTATGCGCAAGCTAGCAGAGATATAACTGCGTTAATGCAACAGCTAACACAGCAGCCTTTGATTGAACTTATGCCTTTGGTGAAGCAGATCGAGGCAGAAGAAGATCAGTTAAAAGATGAATTGATAGCCGTGTTGGCAGATGTTCAGGAGTTCACTCAAAAAGCGACGCTACAAGCGGAGCACGATGAAATTTTGGCCATTAAATTGATTTCTGTTGCAGCTGTATTTGCCATTGTTGTGGCCATAGCCTCCGCACTGCTGATAGGTCGCTCTATCACACAGCCGTTAGCGGCATTGATTGTAAGGTTAAAGTCAATTTCCAGCGGTGACGGCGATCTGACCGTGATGTTGGATGACTCAGCAAAAGATGAGACTGGCGTTATGGCCAAAGAGTTTAACAAATTTGTCTCAGGTCTAAGGGAAACCATTCAAAGTACCAATGAAGTGGTGAAAAGTTTGGGTAGCTCATCGGAACTGGCAATGAATGTGATGCGTCAAACTGAGCAAAGTGTCACGGAGCAAAAGCAGCAAACAGAGATGGTTGCCGCGGCTGTATACGAGATGACCACCACCACCCAAGACATGTCAAAAAGCACGGCCCACGCCGCTGAAGCAACAGCACAAGTGCGTGAAAAAGTGAATGCCGGTAAGAGTATTGCCACTCAGACCAATCAAATTATTGAGAATCTAGTGACTGAGCTTAATTTAGCTTCCGATGACATCGGTGAATTAGTCGAAGAGACCAACAACATAAGCTCGGTATTAGAAGCGATACAAAGTATTTCAGAGCAAACCAACTTATTGGCACTTAACGCGGCGATTGAAGCTGCCAGGGCGGGTGAAACGGGGCGTGGCTTTGCGGTCGTTGCGGATGAAGTTCGGACCTTGGCAACACGCACTCAGTCGTCAACAGCCGATATTCAAGATTTACTTGAACGACTCAAAACAGAGGCTAATAAAGTCGTGAGCAGTATGGAAAAAGGCAAAACGAGCGCGCATAACTGCTATCAAAAAAGTGAGCAGACACAGCAAATGTTGGACTCAGCTTCAGATGCAATAGAGCAAATCAACGATTTAAATACTCAAATTGCAACAGCGACTGAGCAGCAATCGATGGTGGCAGTTGATATTGATAAAAATATAAACAATATCAATGAATTGGCAAAGGAAACCGCGCAGGGGGCAAGTGAAACCGCCGACGCGAATCACAATATAGCCAAGCGTATTATTGACTTGCATACCAATTTTAATCGCTTTGTCACCGACTAGACTAGGCAGGAAAATTTATCGATTTGTCATTTTATATTCACCAAGCGCTTTTTATAGTGAAAAAAAGCAATGTAGGAATTTGAACAATGAATGACAGCAAAGCGGGCCATATTGCATTGGTATGCATCGTTTGCTTACTACTAGATCAAGGCTCAAAGTGGTGGGCCAGTGACAACCTTGTAGCTTGGCAAATGACCAGTTACTTAGGCGATATGGTGCGCATTGGTTACACCGAAAACCTAGGTGTCTTTTTGTCGGTAGGCGCTGGTTTCTCTCCTGAGCAGCGAATGGTGCTATTTATTGGTGTAGTCGGTCTATTTTTATTGGCATTACTGAGTTATATGGTTAAAAGCCGAGATCTGTCCAAGTTGCAATTAACTTCTTTGTCTTTAATTTTTGCTGGTGGTATTGGTAACTTGCTTGACCGTATTTTTAATCACGGTGCGGTGATTGATTTTATCAATTTAGGGATTGGCTCTATCCGTACGGGAATTTTTAACATCGCTGATGTTGTTATTTTGATTGGGGCGATGATGATTATATTGTGTACCCCCTTTCAATCTGCGCAGCTAAAGTGATACTTGACGGCATCGCAGTCATCTGTTTTGCACTGTCGTAAATGTCCAATTTTTTCTTTGTTGTTTCATCGTAAGCTCTTGTTGTCGAAAAAATAAGGAGTAAGCGATGATTTCACGTACACAACTATATTCTAACTATCCATTTATTCACACCGCGTTAGCCCAGCTGGGAGAGCCTGCCGAGCAGTCTCTTCCTGAAGCTACGGTTCACCTAATTCGACTCTATGTATCGAACATCAATGGGTGTCAATTTTGCCAAGAGATGCATGACGAAGCACTCAAAAAAAGTGCACCTTCGAAGTTGTATGAACGATACAAAGTAGCGTTATCGAATTCTGATTTATCGTCCCTAGAGGCGTTTGACCAAGCTGCGTTGTTGTTGGCAAACAGAGTGACTTCGGCGTCCTCCTGTGAGCTTGATAAATGCTTTCAACAACTATTGAGTGAATCACAGCAGTTGGCGATTATTGGCTTAACATTGCAAATTAACAATTGGAATCGTATCGCGATAGGCCTTAATCTTTAACCTGCAATGACAACTGGGCTAGATCAGAAATGTTGTTGTTATAAACCTGTTTAATTTTGAGCGGATTTAAATGGCACCAAGTGTTGCTGCTGAGATCTTTATAGCTAAAACTAGCTTGGCCAGTTCGCCAGTTGTCATTCAGCAGCATATCCAGTTTGATATAGTGACATGATACGCCTTGACGTGGTGTACATACCTGGGGTTGCTGGCCAAGTAAAGTGATAGCGATACACTGTGAACCTGACGACTGCTGATAGTGAAATTCACCATTAAGGTGAAACATGAGGTCGGTATAATCACTTTGTGTAAGGTGTACTTTAGCGCGCCCAGAAATGGTTTTATCTCCTACGTAAACAAGCAGAGAGATTTGGCAAATTGGCTTAGCCGTATCATTACCAAGTATATAATTGGCTAGAAAAAGTCCGTTAATACCGCAAGATGTTGACAGCATGCCAGCCCCTTAACTGAGTTTACTATCTAGACTGCTGCACATATTGCTGCAGTCTATTCAATTATTGTTACTCTAGATTGGGCAGTGGGTTTATGCCATTACAGCTAATTACAGTATTATTTATGTAAGTGTGTATTTACAAACTTATAGAGCGTAAACATAGATAAATGCAGCGGGTGCGGCAAACCCGGCAATCACTAACCATCCCCGAGGTCCTAGCACTCCGCGTTTACCTTTGATCATAAATAAAGACGACAATGCTAAGTAAATGAGCAAGATTGCATAAAAATCTGAAAACCACATCCAAGCGGCACGCGCCTCATTGAGGTGTAATGCGTTTAGTTGCCGAAGTAAAAGACGCGGCTTGACTTGCTCCACGATCACCTTATTTTGGTTCGGGTAAAGGTATAGAGTAGACTCCTGTAAAAACAACTTATACGTCGTCTGATCTTGCCAGAAACGGGCTTTGATGGTGTCGTCCAATGCCAATTTTTGCAGTAGTCGGGATTCAAAAGACTGACTCTCTAACTCTGAATTTTTTAGTTGCACAGAGTGAGTTGTGCGCGAAACTTGATAGTTGGAATTGAACTGATGGATATGATTGAGTGCTATTCCTGAGATTGCAAATACGAGGGTCATGCCAATACAAAAATAGCCAATATCTCTGTGCAAGCTGCGATTGAGTTTGAACCATGACATTATGCAGGTTAGTCCTCAATGGTCACAGCTGTAGGAATGAAAAGGTGCATTACCTCTGGAGTATCAACTGGGCTTAGGTTTTGTGCAGTGCGCTTTTGGTTGGTTTGTTCAAGGGTCAGTGGCTTTATTCTCAATGTACCGGTAGCGTAGGCTGTTTTTCCTTGCGCTGTCATTGGAAAAACCATGTCTCCATCGCGCACTTTCACTCTTAAAGATTGAAACTTTTGATCGCTGGCAAGTTGCATCCAGCAACCACGTTTTTTGCAGACTCTCGTGATAGTACCTTGGATCGTAGCAGTTTGAGTTGTATACCTTTGCGCATCGTTCAGTAGCTGAGAAATGGTCACCAATTTACTTTTGTCCGCACCACCGTTATAAGTTTTACCGATAGCCAATTGGCTAAACATTAATGCACAGACCATCATGGCCAGAGTTGTACCCGCTTTCATATCTTTTCCTTAATCTAAGTGTATATATGGAACAATAAGTTACGACAAAGAGCAACATATTGGAACAGTGCTCAAACTAACTTACTAGGTAATTGGTATTGGTTTTATTATAACTTTTAGTTATTTGGTTATTGCTTTCAGTGATTAGTTTAATTATTCTAGCTGCGCATTTCAAATGCGATTTATAATTATTATCATTTGGAGGTATATAAGGACATGAAATTTACACTCTCAGTGCTGCCATTTAGTTTACTTAGCGCGGCAGTTTCGACACAGACGTTTGCCAACTCCTCAAAACCCAATAACATTGATGATGTGATTGAAATTCACGGGCATAAATTGTCAGTATTAAATAAAGACGCAGCTGGCTCTGTGACTGCAATGGACAGTGAGGCTATAGCGCGTCGTCAACAAGCTGAACTGACCCAAATATTACGTGAGATCCCCAGCGTTGAGTTAACAGGTAGTGCGGCACCATTAGCTGCGCAACCCAGTATCCGAGGCCTTTATGGAGAGCGGATCCACATATCAGTTGACAACGTAAAGAGAAAAATAGAATCGGATGGTGGCCGTAACTTGGCGTCGATCAATAGCTTAGGTGTTGACCCAAGTCAGCTAAAGCAAGTGCAAGTTTTACGTGGTGCTGATTCGCTCACAGTGGGGTCAGGGGCAATTGGTGGTAGTATTCGATTGACGACCAAGGATGCCAGTGACTACTTAGATGGTGCAAAAGGGGTGGGTTCCCACGTTAGTATTACTCATCAAACAAATGGTGACAGTAATCAGATCACAGGCTCTCTTTTCGCACTGTCAAATAATATGGATACCGTATTGCACGTCAGTACTGTGCGCTATTCCGATATCGATGTGGTGGGCAGTGAAAATCTGGGCAGTGATGAGCAAGAGATTGCCGACGCCGCCAAATTGGACACCATTAAAAACGATTCTGAGCGACAAAATATTGCTTTAAAAAATACGTGGTTTATTGGTGAAGCACATAGTGTGCAAAGTAAAATTGACTGGTCTAAAACCCGCTCTGATGATCAACCTTATAACTTAGATGCCAGTTTAGGTCTTAGATACCCAATGTTGTCAAAAGATTTCAATAATGACTACTTAGAAGTCGCTTCAACATATGTATATCAGCCTGACAGTCGCTATGTAGATTTTGATGCTCAATTGGTGTACTCAGATAAAGACTACGAAGAAAAAACAATGGGCTATATCACGCGTCGCGGACAGCAAATCGACTTTTCGGGCAGTGAATTTGGCAGCACTAAACGCTATGGTGCAAGACTGGCTAACCTATTTGACTTAACCGATGCTTTTGACCATCAGGTGGCCGTCGAGTTGAATTATGATTTTGAAAAGTTTAGCCAAACAGAATTCGATGCTGAGCAAATTCAAACATCTGAATACGGTGACAGTGATGCTCAAAATATTTCTCTGTCAGTGATAGATCAAGTGTCATTGGTTGACGACTCCATATTGATCACGGCGGGCATACGGTATGATGGGTATAAACGCAGCAGTGACGTGTACACCCAATATGATGATCATGACGATGATGAACTTTCCAATGAACTCGGTGTGACATTAAAGCTAACCGATTATTTCAACATCTATGTGAAATATGCCGAAGCATTTCGCGCGCCATCGGTACAAGAGCTGTATAAAAAGCGTGAGTGGCGCTGCCATATCGGTGGCAAATTCTGCTACAACGAGCCTCAACCCGACTTAAAACCAGAAGAATCGGAAAATTTAGAGGGCGGCTTTGGTATCTTCTTAGATGACCTTAATTGGGGTGATAAGTTTGAACTGAAAGTACTTCACTTTGATAACAATATCACGAATTTTATCGACAATGTCCCCTTTATGTATTACGTCGATGCGCAGGGGGAAAAACAGCAAGGGTCACCAGGCCCTAAGCCAGCAAATGGTATTCCTGTGGCGACGCACCGTGATTATAGTGCAAAAAACATTGGCAAATTAGTGAGTCGTGGGTGGGAAGTAGAACTTCATTATGAGCTGGGAGCGCTGCGTACCTACCTGGGATATTCAACAATTAATATGGATGCGTATGGTGTTCCAAACTTCTTTTTAGGCACGATAGAGACTGACAAACAACCCTATTCAGAAGCACCTGCGGACAAACTCAATTTAAGCATCCAGTATGCTTTGTTCGATTCTTTAGAGCTTGGTGCACAAATGCTGGCTTATCGGGCTCAGCAGCGTTTAACTGAAGCATATCTTGAACGCGGTTATGGCACGGACTCTTACCAAGTGTATAACTTGACTGCAAAGTTCCAAGGCACAGGTTATTTCTCTGATCTGGTTGTCCGTGCAGGTATCGATAATGTGACAGATGAGCGCTATTTAAGAGCACCAGCGGGGGAAGCGAATGACCCGAGTGAATTAGGACGAAACTACAAGTTGACTTTGAACTATACCTTCTAATTGAAATCTGCTGATATTTGTAGGCGGATCGACTCGGAGAGTTTAATTGCTGGTAACGGGTGGCTGTGAGGGACGTGTGAGAATGTAGGTCAAAGCCAGTATTTCAATGACAGCCACTATTATCAACACATACCAAGGAGCGGTACTAAAACACAGTGCAATATAGCCTATCAGCATACCGATACCTGCTCCCCATTTCCCCTTGGGAGGGACTACTTGATATTCTCGCCATGCGACAAGGGAAGGACCAAATTTGGGATGTGTTAGCAGCCAGTTTTCGAATTTTGGTGATGAGCGTGAAAAGCAGGCAAGTGCTAGGATAAAAAAGATGGTAGTAGGCATCACGGGCAAGGCCATGCCAATAAATCCCAATCCTACAAAAATGATGCCTGCTGCGTGCAACCAGAAACAGCGGTTAAAAAGCTTCTTCATAAATAGCTGTTTCTCCTTGGTTGTATGCGCCGATTTAAAACAATATTCGGCCTGATTGCCTAAATACCGAAGTGGTTATGCAGTATTTTAACAGCAGACGTCTCTCCATTATAGACGAAAAACGTAGTTAATTATCCTAATTAAAAGAGAATATTCTTTTGAAAGGCCATAAAAATAGCGTTTGTTTTCATGGCCTTTGAAGATATCTTAGAAGTAGTAACCTATGTTGATATTAAAGCGTCTTTCTACGTCGTCACTTTGTCCTGAAAGTGTACCGCCTACAAAAGGTTGGTTTTTAGCGTGAACCAAGTCAACGTACGAGAAGATAGGGCCTGCGGTGACAGCGACCCCAGTCACATTCATCCATGAATTATTTGATTCATCCGACTTGTTGTAGATGGCACCAAAATCGTTATATAGCTGAAGGTGTGTGATAGGGCCATAGTTAACTGATAAGTTGTAGGCTATATTTACACTGCTCGAGGTTGCTTCGGTTGGCATGGTGTCATAGGTTGCATTAGCTGCTATCGCAATACGCTGCGTTGCATCGAGTTGATAGTCGTATTGGCCATGTTGCAATTGCAGGTTCCAATTGCCAAGGTTGCTGTTCAGGTGCACAGCCCACGCTTGATAATCACCAGCACTATAATTGCCATCATGTAAGCCACCAGATAAAGCAGATACCCCGATTGCTGTTGAGCCTGTTCGGTGCTCTAGATGGTATGCGTAGCGCGCGACAAAGGTGTTTTGTTCAGCTAATTTAGAGGCTGGAGCGTCATAGATACCTTCATCATCGGCGCGAATACCGACAATATCGATAGAGTATCTGTCTTTGCGGTCTTCCACATAGCCGTCAATCCCTCCCAGCTCATCATTTTTGAAAAAGCCTAAGTCTAGTTGCCAATTATCGGCGACTTTTCTTCGCATCACGAGACCCATGTCATAGTCGTCTTCCAGGCCCAAATAATAATTTGGACTCATAAAAAAACTGTGAGAGTTGTAAGGGTCATTACCAAATGGCACTTGTGTTAAGCCGAGCTGTGTTTGCCACTGAGGAGTGATGTCGTAATCAAGGTAGGCATATTTAACAACACTCATATAGTCAAAGAAGCGAATCTCCGCATTGACACCGATGTTGGCAATCTCACCAGACACGTTAAAGCGAAATACATCAAAGTCTAAATCTCCACCGCGGTTTTTAGTATCCTCGTCATAGGAGTTTGTTGAGTAGTTGACACGGATAGCACCGCCAACTTTGATACCGGACTCTGAATTGTCTTTAGCTTCCTCTTCAGCTGCTTGATTATTTTCTAATTGTTGTATTTTTTGCTCTAATTGTGCGAGCTGTTGTTTCAAGGCTGACAGTTCACTATTGGCCGAAAATGCATGAGGCGTGGTCACTAATAGCGCGCCACCTAAGGCGATTACTTGTCTAGTACTTCTTGACATTGATTAGACTATCCAGAGGGTGAGAATTAACAAAGGCGCAAGACTAACCCACAATATTTATGTGTGCAAATTGGCGGAAATTGCAAATTTTCATGGTTTGTAATCGGATTGTATCGCAGTGGTAAAAAGGATTGGGGGTTGTCAGGTTATTGCTTAAATTTTGTTACCTTTACGGTCTATTTAGAACGTTCTAGGTGTTACTTTGTTCACAAATTTATTTATTTCTATCAATGTGTTGCTGTGTTCTTTGTAAACGAATCATCAATATTTCGCTAGACGTGTTTTGTACTTTTAAAAAAATCAGTTTTTATTACTTTTTTGGCCAAATCGAGATATTTGGCCACGCGACAAACGACTGTCTAGAAGTAGTATCCAAAATTGAGATTAAAGCGACGCTCTGTGTCGTCACTGTCCCCAGCAATAGAACCGCCGACAAAGGGCTGGTTCTTGGCATTAACAAAATCTAGATAAGAAAAAAATGCCCCTGCGGACATGGACACTCCCGTGACATTCATCCAAGTGTCGCTGCTATTATCTGATTTGTCGTAGATGATGCCGAAATCATTGTAAAACTGCAGCGCATTGATCGGGCCAATCTTTACTTTCATGTTATATGCGACATTAAAGTTAGACATGGTTGCCTCGGCAGCAATAGAGTCATAAAACGCATAAGCACCCACGGCAATGCGGTTGATACCTGCGATATCGTACTCATATTCACCATGTTGCATTTGCAGATTCCATTTACCAATGTTGGCATTTAGGTGCAGCGCCCATGCTTGATATTCTCCTGCTTTTTCAATTCCGTTGTGCAAATCGCCCATGAGGCCTGAGACACCTAACTCCGTTGTGCCGCCTTTGTGTTTAAAATGGTAGCCATATCTACCTGAAAACGTATTGTACTCGCCCAGCGGCTGAGTTGGATCATCGTAGATCCCTTCACTTGCGCCTCTTGCACCCACGATATCATAGGAGTAACGATCGCTTCGCGACTCAACATAGCCATCAACGCCACCGAGCTCATCGTTTTTGAAAAAGCCTACATCCAGCTGCCAATTATCGGCCAGCTTACGCTTGAAGAGTATGCCCATGTCGTGATCGTCTTCTAAGCCGACATAATAAGTGGTACCAAAAAACCAGCTATGTGAATTATATGGCCAATTCCCAAATGGCACTTTGGTCATGCCCACTTGGGCCTGCCAATCTTTTGCAAAGTCATAATATAAATAGGCGTACTTCACCGCTGTCATGTAATCAAAATATCGCCACTCTGCATTAAGTCCAAAGCCACCTATATTGCCGGAAAAGTTCAGACGAAATACATCGAGTTCGAAATCGCCACCGCGATTTTTATTGTCGTCATCATATGAGGTGTGGCTGAGAGTGGTCCTCACGGCACCACCGACCTTGATAGTGGAAGCTGGCTTTTTCTCTTTGGTTTTACGCTTTTGTTGTGCTTCCAGTTTCTCAATTTTCTTTTGCAATTTTAGTAGTTGCTGTTTGAGCTCGGCAAGTTCAGCGTCTGACGCTGCAGCCAGTGCTGGCGTCAGCAGCAAAAGGCAGCTAGCTGCGAGGCGTTTACAATTTGTGAGCGACATTGGGGTATATCCTTAAAAGCAGGCGTATCTGACATAAAGCGTAGTTGAGTATTTGATGCTGTCCATTGCCTTGGTGTGCAACGTGACAGGAATTTTTTAATCTTTTTGTATAGTTGAAGATCAACAACTATATTTTTTGAATGCCCACAGGAAGTTTCATTATGACTATTTCTCAAAAGTTACGCCTTGCATTCATCACCGCGATTGTGGTGCCACTGCTGATTATTGCCGTCATCGTTATTTCTCAAACGAGGCAGCTTGCAGTGGATAAATTTGTAGAAATGAGTAGCAGAGAAGCACAGCAAATTGACAATGGGATTAGCATGTTATTTGAGGAAGTGGCCAAAAATGTGACCTACCTGGCCAGTCACCCAGATGTATTGCAAGGGGGTGATCAAGTGTCGATTTATATAGACAATGGCAGTGCTGAGCAGATGTCACCGGATACAGGAACCTCAGTGGAGCGTCGCCTGTATGAGCTCTACAGGCAATTTGGCTCTTCACATCCTGGCATTTCTTATATTTATTTTGGCAACCCTCAAGGCGGGTATATTCAGTGGCCAAAAGGTCAAGTGAGTGCAAGATATGACCCTCGTGTGCGGCCTTGGTACACCACAGGTAAAGCCAGCGGTGGTCAAACGGCACTGACCAAAGCTTATTATTGGGAACCAGATGACACGGCAATTATTTCAACGGTTAAGGCTGTGCAGTCGGGTGGTGAATTGATTGGTGTGCAAGGAATGGATGTATCACTTAAAGGCTTGACGGACATCATCAAGAGTATTCGGTTAGGTGAGACAGGCTATCTTATGTTGGAAGAGGATAGCGGTACTATCTTGGTGAATGCTAAACATCCAGAATATACTTTCAAACATATTGATGAGGTTGAAAATGGCCTCTACACCGAACTAAATCGTGCCCCTGATGGGCTGTTTGAAATTTCTATAGACGGAGTAGATTTCTTTTCCAATATCTATACCTCGAAAACACTGGGGTGGAAGTTTATCGCATTTGTTGAGCAACAAGAGGTGATGAGCACAGCCAACAAAATGAAAGTGACCATCTTGGTGATCAGTGGGATCTTGGTGGCAATTTTTATTGCCCTTGCAACCTATATCGCGAATTTGCTGTCTGGGCCAATTGTCAATGTGAGTGACGGCCTAACTGCTATTTCCCAAGGTGGAGGGGATCTGACCAAACGATTGCAAGTGTCCACACAAGATGAGACTGGAAAATTAGCAGAGAGCTTTAACCAGTTTTTAAATTTAATTGCGCAACTGGTACAGCAAATCAATCACTGTGCTCAGCAGGTGAATCAAACTGCGTTGACAACCGCAGGACAGGCGGATGAACTGACAGGGTCAACCAGTGCCCAGCAGCAGTCTTTAGAAATGGCGGCGACAGCCATCAATGAAATGGCGGCAACGGCTAATGAAGTGGCATCAAGTTGTGCCAATGCGGCTGAATTGGCGACACAAACTCAGCACGCTTCCGAACTCGGCCAAACCGTGATCACACAAACGGTGGACAGTGTCGCAGAGTTATCCGGTGTAATAAACCGCGCAACCTCAGATATCACCAAACTCGATAGTGAAAGTGAAAATATTATGTCGATTTTGAGTGTAATACGCGGGATAGCAGAGCAAACAAATTTGTTGGCATTAAATGCGGCGATTGAAGCGGCAAGAGCCGGAGAGCATGGTCGTGGTTTCGCTGTGGTCGCAGACGAGGTGCGGGCATTGTCACAGCGTACTTCTGAATCAACAGAGGAAATCGCCTCTCAATTGGATAAACTGCGTAAAATGACAGAAGGTGTGTCGTCAGACATGACAAATAGCCTAGAAACAACCGAAAAAACAGTTGAACTGACTCACTCTGCGCAAAATCAATTCGTTGAAATTACGCAGTCCATTCAAAATATCAGTGATCTCAATACCCAGATCGCAACTGCGGCAGAAGAACAGCAGCATGTAGCGGAAGATATCAATCGTAACGTGGTCGAGATTAAAAACGCCGCCGACAGTGTCTCTATGATAGCCAGCGATACCTGTGACAATGGTGATAAAATGACGGGCCTTTCTAAGCAACTTACCGAGTTAGTAGGCAAGTTTAAAGTTTAGTTGATAAATTATGCTAACGTGCTGTTATTTTATACAAAATTGTTGAAGATCATTCATAGTGAGCAATTCATGTTTACTCTGTGGAGACGGCTCGGTAATGTAAGGACAGTTGAATAAAATTTAAAGGTGGATCATGGAATTTTCCGACTCAGTAAAATTAGCAAGAACTGATACCGGGCTAGAGTATTTTGAGGTTAATAGCCCCCTGTGTCAGGCAAAAATATTTTTACAAGGTGCGCAAATTACAGAGTTTACCCCGAATGGTAAGAGCGACTTACTGTGGGTGTCGGCAGATGAGGATTATCAAGAAGGAAAATCTGTACGCGGCGGTATCCCAATTTGTTGGCCTTGGTTTGGCGTGCATGAAAACGCAGACTGGCCAGCTCATGGATTTGCACGAAAAATTGTGTGGCGTGCTGAGCAAGTGACTGAAACATCGGAAGCTGTGCGCATTTCACTGTCGCTACCCATGATGCAAGTTGGCAGGGAGTATTGGCCACATGAATCTAAATTGGAAGTCGAATTTATTTTGAGTGAACAATTAGAGGTAAGGCTGACGAACACTAACTTAGGTCAATCACCTTTTTCATTGACACAAGCGCTACATACCTATTTTCCAACCTCCAATATTAAAAACACCACAGTTGACGGTTTGCAAGGGGCAAAATATATCGAGTTTGGTGAAGGGCCTTTTGCGCAATCAGAGCAGGTTGGGTTTGCACGAGAAACCGATATGGTTTACACGCAAGCGGCGCCAGTTCAGTTTATCCATACGCCAGAAGGCACTATTGAAGTTGGCCGTGAAAACTCGACATCTTGTGTACTGTGGAACCCTTGGATTGACAAATCTAAGCGTCTAAGCAATTTTCAAGACGAAGAGTACTTGAGCATGCTGTGTTTAGAAGCTGCTAATGTACTGGAAGATATTGCAACTGTCGAACCTGGTCAAAGTCACACGTTAACTACAACAATACGCTGGTGTTAAACTTTTCCAATTAGCTTGATTGACGTATCCTAACGTGAAGTGAACGTTAGGGTACATTTATGTCAGTGCCAACCATTCTGATCATCGATGATAATATTGAGGTGCGACTAAGCGCAGCTTACTTTCTTGAAGATCAAGGCTTCAAAGTATTGGAAGCCGATTCCCCAGATATAGCTAAACAGCTGCTCAGTGTAAAAGCTGTTGCCATTATTTTGCTGGATATGAACTTTTCTAAGGATACAACCTCAGGACAAGAAGGACTGGACTTTTTGACTTGGTTGAAAGAGCAAGATAATGCACCTGCCGTGCTGTGTATTACCGGTTGGGGAAACATCAATCTTGCGGTTAGGGCACTGCAGCTCGGGGCCAGTGACTTTATAGAGAAGCCGTGGCAAAACACAGCGCTTTTAACTTCAATTCAGCAGCAGCTCAAGCTACAAACTCGACAGCAAACCCAGTTATCTCATATTGCCAACCAAGAGACCCGAACGTCGCAGCCAGTCACTGAGTTTGTTTGGCAATCCGCGAGCATGCGAGCACTGCAAAAAAAGCTTGAAAGGGTCGCGAGGTCTGATGCCAGCATCTTACTTTGTGGCGAAAGTGGTGTAGGTAAAAGTCATATTGTTTCATGGCTTCATCGTCATTCCCTGCGAGCACACGGGCCACTTGTCAGTGTGAATATGGGGGCATTGGCCGAATCATTATTTGAAAGTGAACTGTTTGGCCATGTGAAAGGGGCGTTTACTGACGCGAAGCAGAATCGGACTGGCCGCTTTACCAAAGCGTCAGGCGGTACGCTCTTTATGGATGAAATAGCGACTTTATCTTTGCCTTTACAAGCAAAATTACTGCGTGTGTTAGAAACGGGTGAATACGAGGCGTTGGGAAGCAGCCAAACGACCCGCAGCGATATCCGTTTAATTTGCGCAACCAATGCTAATTTGCCCACCTGTATCGAACAAGGTACTTTTCGCAGAGACTTATTTTACCGTATTAATACCTTGGTGTTTGAGTTGCCCCCTTTACGTGAACGCGAGGCGGATATTGTTCCATTGGCTAAACATTTGCTTGCACAGCATGCGAAGCGTTATGGGATCACTGATAAAGAGTTGGCAGTTGAGGTCAAAAGCGCACTGAAAGCTTATCCTTGGCCGGGCAACATTCGCGAGCTTAGCCATGTAATGGAGCGCGCGCTATTAATGAGTGAAGGGCAGCAGATCTGCGTGGAGGATTGTCAATTGCGATTGGCAAAGCAGCCTGCCGCTTCAAAAGGTGTTCAGACTCGATTAGAAGACACCTCGTGCACTTTGGCTGATATGGAAAAAAACCTGATCATGCAAGTGTTGGAAGAAGAGTGTGGCGTGATCAGCCAAGCTGCACAGCGGTTAGGGTTAACCAAGTCTTCGCTATATCGCCGTTTGGACAAATATGGTCTAAAAGATGTCGGCTAATTTTGAGCGAGTGCTAGCCCTATATTTTATGCTGCTCAATGGGTTAGTGAGTGTACTCGGTGGCTTTTTTGTCAAGGAATGGCTCTTTGCGTCGTGGGTCACTATCCTAGTTGCGATACTCATATTTGCCTGCCTTCAGAGCGTTTCTAATTTATTATTGGGTCGCCTTAGCGGCGTTTTTAAGCGCGCAAGTATTCAAATAGAAGCGCTGCAACAAGCTGATTTTACTTACCAGCTCAAGCCGCATTATCGCAGTGGCGCAGTAGCGAAATTTGAACGTGAATTAGTGGCACTGAGCGATGAGCTACACAGCCAAAAAGCGCGCTACAATAGCCATATTTATGTTATTTATCAGCTCATAGATAAGCTGCCAAGCCCTATCCTGGTGTTTGACGAAGATAATAAACTTAGTTATGCAAACCCTGCTTTTGAGGTGATATACCACAGGTCTTGGCAGTTAGAGAAAGGGCGTGACGCTCAGGTACTAGGGCTGGCTCGAGATAACGATCACTGGCAGTTTTTAAATCGAACACTAAACACGAGTTGGACAATAAGCAGCAGTGAATTTTATGAACAGGGCAAGCGTTATAGCTTGCTTATTGCCATGGATATCAGAAAAGCACTACGTCACCAAGAGCTGACAGCATGGCAGAACTTGATTCGAGTTATCAGCCACGAGATAAATAACACCTTAACGCCCGTTAGTTCTTTAGCGCAAAGCTTACAGAGTAAAATGACCTTGCCAAGAGATCAGCAAGCGCTGTCGGTTATTGATCAGCGTTGTTATCACTTACAGCAATTTGTGGGTCGTTTCAGTGAGCTCTCCAAGCCACTTGAGTTACACACAAAAAAGGTGGTGCTCAAAGATTTATTGATGTCTGTCAAAGCACTTATCGCACAGATATATCAAGATCAAACCCTGCTATTGGATTGCACAGTACGGGTTTGTCAGTGTGATCCTCAGTTATTAGAGCAAGCGTTAATTAATTTACTGAGTAATGCCGCCGAGGCGAATGCAAAACAAGGCCCACAAGGCAAAACAGTCAGCATTCAAGCAGGCTATCAGGCAGCCCATGTTGTGATAACCATTACAGATCAGGGCGGTGGATTTGCCAATATAGAAAATGCCATGACGCCGTTTTATACCACCAAAAGCACAGGGCAAGGGATTGGCTTAACGCTAAGCCGACGTATTATCGAGCAGCATGAAGGGAGCCTAACAGTAAGCAATGGTTTACACGGGGCGGAAGTGAAAATTACACTCCCTAGTTGATAATAATTATCATTACCATATAATTAACGCTCAACGAGAGTCAGTGACATTCTAACCGGGAAGTTTCTGAATTTGACTTAAGTATTCAGCGAGGAGTGTATTGTGTTGGTGTTATATCCGTTTATCGCTTTTCTTGTGATGAGTTTTGCCCTAAAGCACATTCAATTGCCTAGTCATACCAAGCGTTGGCTGAGCCGGTTGAGTGTGTGGGCTGTCGCTGCGGCGATGGCGAGTGCTAAATTTGCCCTTGGGCTGAGCGCGCCATTTTCAATGATTGCATTTGTGGTTGTGGGTGCAATTTTGACCTTGTTCACTTCCTTGGGTGCGATGGCACGACATGATTAGCCCTTCCTTGACGCCAAAAATTGGCATAAGGTTTACTATCAATATGGTAGTACCAAGGATATTCAATGCGCGTCAGTATACAACTTATTCTAATGGTGTCTGTGTGGCTCTTTGCGACACCTTCTCAGGCGGGAAAAAGTGATTGGAAGACCATTCAAAGCCCTCATTTTCGAGTGCATTACCAACCGCCTTACTCCGTTTGGGCTGAAGCGTCAGTAAAGGAGCTG
Source organism: Pseudoalteromonas sp. Of7M-16 (assembly GCF_022347805.1). Lineage (NCBI taxonomy): Bacteria > Pseudomonadati > Pseudomonadota > Gammaproteobacteria > Alteromonadales > Pseudoalteromonadaceae > Pseudoalteromonas > Pseudoalteromonas sp. Of7M-16. The sequence continues at coordinate 45,075 of NZ_JAKRFY010000035.1, forward strand.
GAACGAGTTCGCAGTGAGGTATTAAGTCAGCAAGGTCGGGCGCTCGAGGTCATTATTGACGCCATAGTGATCGACCCTTTCAATTTGCCAAATGGGTTTGCTTTACCAAGTTCTGATAGCCCGTTTATGGCCTTGTATGTCACACCACCGCAATCAGATACGGCAATAGCATACAACCCTAGTTGGTTAAAGTTATTGGTACTTCACGAATATATTCACTTAGTACATTTATCGCAGCCAAACAGACACCCTGCTCGACAGTGGTTACGAGATGTGAGCGATAGTTTTGATTTGGCAGATGCTGTGTTGCCGCGCTGGGTTGCTGAGGGTTACGCGACGTTGCAGGAATCTAAGCTGACGGGTCAGGGCCGTTTATATGACAACTACTCTGAAGCGCTATTGCAAACTTTTGCTCGCCAAGGTGCTTTGCTGCCCTATCATGCCCTAAGTCATGGAGACGGGAGCTTTCGTGCCAGCGCGATGGCGTATTTATTAGGGGCAAGATTTTTGGCTTGGCTTGAGCAAGAATATGATGAGGCTACTTTAGATGCTGTATGGACGAGAGTAAATGGGGTGGAGAGTCGAAGCTTCGAAGCGGCATTTCAAGGTGCCTTTGGCAAATCTGCAATACAACTATATCGACGCTTTATAGCCGAGTATACCCACCAGGCTATTCAGTCAGTTTCTCAGCGTACTGTGCTTGAACAGTATGAATTCATGCAATTTACGTTTGCTGCTCGAGATATACAACTGTCCGCAAACAAACAGCAATTTTTGGCTGTGGAGTCTACTCAGTCTGGTCAAGTATCACTGGTTGTTTATGCCAGTGAAAAAAACCACAAAGCGGTTGAGCAATTTGAGCAGCGCCAAGCGGCGATATTGGCCCGCGATCCCGACGATATACCAGACAAATATCCGGCGTCCTTCCGACATGAAAAATTAGCAACTTTGGCGGCTGTGGACTTCAATGGGATTTACCATCCGCAATGGCTAGATGAGGAAACTGTTTATTTTGTCGCGCGGCAAAGGGTGGAGCATGGTTGGGCAAATGCGCTTTTCAAATGGCATATTCCCACTGACAAGGTCACGCGTTTATCTAACAGCATTGGGGTCCGGCGTTTTAGTATTATCAATGAGTCTCTAGTGATAGCAGAGCGCACCGAGCATGGCTTTTCTCAATTGGTTCAGATTAGTCTATCCGATCAGCAAGTTATACCTTTGTTTTCGAGAGACTTAAACTCTGTTTACGACCATCCTGTGATCAGCCCAAGTGGTAAGCAATTGGCTTATTTAAAAGCAGCTCAAGGTCGTGGGTGGCGTTTATATATTGCTGATTTGGCTGACTCGACATTGGTGGGTAAGGAAGTTCCATTACTTGACGACAGCCAATACATCGCGTCGCCACGCTGGGACAAAACCGGTGCGGGGATCTATTTTGTGATGGGGCGCAAAGGCGCCTTGGGCATCTATTACTATCATCTGCAAAGGGACGAATTAAAACAAATAAGCGATGCGGAGCATGTATATGAAGAGGTATTAGGTGAGTTTAACAACCAGTTACTCTTTTTAGAGAGTACGCCATATGGCTCAAGACTCATGGCGATCTCTAATTCGAACGCACACGTGCAGCAAGTCACGGTACTTGATACTCAAGAGACAACACACAGTGATGACAAGCGAAAGGCACAGGCCCTACCCATTGGCTTTGCACAAACTGTGGCAAATTACGACCCTACCTTGCAAGACTGGTCTTTTGCTGTGTCTGTACAGGGCGCTTTAGCAAGCACAGAAGTGCTCAGTGTCGGTATCACAGGCGCAGATATACTCAAGCATTGGAGCTGGCAAGCGGGGGTGAGTCAATCTCTTTTCGATGACGTATTGCAAGGTGGATATCTGGATATGGCATACCGGTGGGGGAACTTTGACGTTCGCAACGAACTAAAGGCGAGTGAATTAGATACCTCTGTACAGCGAGATGAGTTTGGCAATTTTCAAGCTGTGCGAAAATCCTGGTCCAACACATTGGATATTTCATTTGCACAGCACAGCCAAAAGTGGCGCTGGCGGCCCTATGTTGGTTGGCATATGGCCGATCAACGCTATCAAGATCTTGAGCATAGCTATTGGGCGGGCAATCAGGTCTCTTATCACCATGATCAGCAGCAATATTCTGTGGATGTTGTGATGGATGGCGCGAAAATATGGGGGCACAACGCGGGCCATGAGATGATGCTCAAGGGGGCTGTGGCGTTGTGGCAATGGCCTATGTACATCAATGTGAGTAACCGTTACCGTACCGAACAGGCGCTTAGCGTTGGTGGATTTGCGACCAACAGTATATACAGTGGTGTGGGTGGGAGTCAGCAGTATGTTGCTGAGTTACCTTTTATGTTTACATCGGGTGCCCATTACTTAGGTTATGAGTTTGCAACTAGCTGGCGTGCAGGGCAACCGCGTTTATTTTATGCACGTCACCAAATGGACAGTCAAAACTTTGCAAAGAGTTGGGGTATAAAATGGCAAGTGAACTTAAGCCAAAAAGTGCTTGGTAGTGCGGCTAAATACGCGCCGGCAGGGATCTCTAATATGTATCTAGATGTGGGATTTTCTCGTCTTTCTCGTGACGCTCGGGAAGATGAATGGCGCACTTGGTTCGGGCTTTGGCACCCCTGGTAAATTTGTGCTCTTTAGGAAAAAGGCGAGTGGTCACCCGCCTTGTGCAATTGGTTGGTTTGATAAAAATGAGATCTTATTCAGTATAGGTCGCAACCAGTGTCACGTTAGAATAAGCGCTATAGCCGCGTAACATGACCCAGTACTTGCCTGCGCCACCAGTGATGTTACATGATTCGCTATTTCCCCATCTGTAAGGGCGACAGTCGTAAGTTGAAGTTGTTGGCTTACTGCCTTTTCTCACATACAGATCCGCATCACCTGAACCGCCAGAAATACTCACTTGGACATTCGAAGCACCTGCTGGCAAGTCTAAATAGTAAAATGCGGTCGCCAATCTATCGCCTTGCAGTCCTTCTTTCGCCACACCGTTGATGAGCTTGGCTGGATCTTCGTTTGGATCGGTCAACAGTATTTGTTTTGTTGTCGTTGCTGATGCGCCGCTGGCATCTGTGACTGTCAGTGATACGTTGTATGAGCCATAAGCTGCATAACTATGAGTTACGTTGGCACCAAAGCCATTGCTTGAAGTGTCTCCATAGCTCCACTCGTATTGGCTGATAGACCCGTTAGGTGAGCTTGAAGCACTTCCGTCAAAGCTACAGCTTAACGCTGTGCATGAAGCTGTGAATTGCGCGACTGGCAATGGATCGCTGTTGTTATCGCCATCCGGAATTTGATTGTTGAAATGGCTTGCTACTTTTGGCCAGATCAAGCTGACTTTTGCCCCTTTGTTGTGACAGCCACCCAAGTGATGTAGTGCGATGACCTTATTGCTAGATGCCGCAAGTACAGGAGAGCCAGATGAACCACCTATGGTGTCACAGTAGTAGCCAAGATCTGTACCTGTGCCTCTACCATTGGCGTTCGCGTTATTGACTGAACACAATCCATCCGTGTCGCGATCGGATTCAATGGACAATTCTTTTGGATTGCCTGAGCCGTGCTGCGGGATATAGATACGTTCACCTTGAGTTGCATCACGAACGTCTAATCCAAAGTAGCCAAATGGCTGGGCTTTGGCGAAGTCATTAATCGTGAATAGCGTATAATCAAGGGTATAATCTGTCGAAAGGAAGTCTTTACCGGTAACTTTTACTACGGTCTCTAAGGTAGAGCCATTACATGAAGTGTGTTGGTAGTTGAACCATACTTCTGTGTTGGATAATTCGGATGCAGATTCTACGCAGTGGTTATTGGTAAACATGCGGTTATCAGGGCCAACACGCCAGCCGGTACATAGTCCGCTACCGTTCATGAGTAGACGTGCAACAGGGCGGCTGCGTTCAAACTCAGTAGGGTTGCTGTTTGCCCAGCACTGTACGTCTTTTCGCTCCATCGCACCACACGTAGAGCTGATCCCAACATCCGTAGCAGGTGCCATTTGTGGTTCATTTTCAGTGCCGTGATCATAATAATCTATGATGGCGTTTTGGCTTGTACTAACTTGGCTGCCAGGTGTGTATTCTACTACTGCTGTTTCAGCAGAAATAGACATGGCAGAGAAGCTTGTTACGCCGTCGTCACTTTGGCTAAGTGTTGCTGCGCGCATGTTGTGTTCAGTGTACTCATAGCGCTCGCTGCCATCTTCTGAACGTACAACTAGTTTGCCACCACCGGCTAAATTAATGTTTTTAAAATGCAGTTTTATATAGCTGGCGTTGGGGTGTGTCACGGTTTGTGTGATGACATTGCTGGCGTTGTTGGCTGAGAATGCCGCCATTGCTTGAGGTTGAATCACAAGGTTCAGCTCAGCGCGTTTACCAATTGTGGCCATACTTGTTTTGCTAGTATATTGCATCATTTGCGCTTCTGTAAGCGCGGTGGTTTGCGCAAAACAGCTTGCTGAGACAAGTCCTAGTGCTGGTAATATATAACGAGTTTTCATTTATGTTCCTTGTTAGTTTTGTGTTGAGTAAAATATAAACAACAAGAAACAAGGTAATCGTATATAACGTAATTGTAAAGAAAATGATAATTAAATATTTTACAACGTTTAAGTTTTGACCATTGGAGTGACTTTTCGATTATTCAATACAAATCAACGCTACATGGGATGAGTGCCGTATCGTGCCAAGCTTGTTTCTTGCTGGTGCTAATTGATAGATCCCTATTTTGCCCCTGAAGCTGTTTTAGGTGCTTGGGTTTTTGTCGTTAATAATACATCAAGGCTATGATTTTAAATAGCTTATAACTTTAACTGGCTTAGCAAAATAGTGAGCAGTCCGAAGTGTCCAAATACATCAATAGCCAGCGGAATTAAATGGTTAGTGGCGGTATTCAAACCCGCCCAATAGCACCATTAATGGCAACACTGTGTCATTGTGAAAAATACCCAAATTATCTTTACGAAGCGCAATAGCCTTGCATTCCGATTCCGGAATTGACACAAGATCTTTCCGATTCTGGTTATTTATTTTCACTGTAAAATTATCAAGTTATTGATTATTAATCTTTTATTTGATTGGCATGTATTTCGCTCACAGGGAGTTAGGCCCGTGTCATCCTTGATACGAGAAAGTAACAAGTAACGAGAAGCATAGATGGATATTCAAGTACCAAAGCCTATCAGGCAACCTTTCTTTAAACGCCATAAGAGCTTGGGTGTTATCGCCTGTTTATTGATGATCTGGTTGTTAATGCAGTTGGATATTGGGCTGGCAACGCAGTTGCCACGGAGTGACATAACGATTGCAACAGTAAAAGCAGGCGCGTTAGACATTGAAGTGGATGCATTTGGTAAGTTGCAAAGTGCACAGCGACACATCATTACCGCTGCCAGTGCTGGTATTGTCACTGAGGTAGTCAACAAAGCAGGCAGTGTAGTTGAGGTGGGTACGGTGATTGCAAAGATGGAAAATCCGGATCTCTCATTGGAATTTAAGCGGTCACAGCAGCAACTCATTGAAGCTAAAGCAGACAAGCTGCAATTGAATTTGCGGCAGCAACGTGAGCGCTTGTTAGAGCAGTCAGGATTGGGTGAATTGGAAGGAGAGTTGGCAACTTTATCTTTTCGATTTCAAGCGCAAAAAAATTTGGCGGATCGCGGTATTATTTCAGAGTTATCTTTTCTTGAAACTCAAGCGCAGCTAGGTAGTTTGCAAACGCGAGTCGCGCATGCAAAAAAACGCATTGAGCAATTGCATGCACTGCACTTAAGTGCCACAGCACTTGCGCAAGAAAAGGTTGAGTTAGCAAGACAGGAGCAGGCACTATTGGCCGCAAAGGTTGCGCAACTTGCCATTGTCGCCGCCGAGCAGGGAGTGATAGAGGTGATGCCACTTGAGTTAGGTGCTCGAGTTGAAAGAGGCGCGCATGTCGCAACAATTGGCAGCCAGCATGCTTTGAAGGCTGAGCTAAAAGTGAACCAATCTCAGGCGGCAAATATACAAGTGGGTCAGTGGGTCAAGGTATTTGCTGCGGCGCAAGTGCTGCGCGGTAAAGTAACACGTATTGACCCAGTCATTACCGCGCATAATGTGATAGTGGAGGTCAGCTTAGTAAAATTGGGTGATACAGAACTGAGGCCAATGCAAAGTATTAGAGCGTCAATTGTCGTCGATACCATAGAAGACGCACTTTATGTGCGAAGCCCTGTTGGAGAGGTAGCCAAAAAGGCAACTTTGTACCGCGTATTAGAGGGGGGGAAAACCGAGTTGGTTGATGTCAAATTCGGTCAACAAAGTGGTCGCTACATCGAAATAAAAAGTGGGTTAAAGGTCGGAGACTCCGTAGTCATATCTGATCTCAGTAGTTATGCGCAACAGGCACAAGCCGTGGTTATTCAATAGGAGTGAAGATGCAAAATATGATTGAAATGCAGGAGATTGGAAAGGTATTCGAAACACAGGACTTTCAAACTCATGCTTTGAGAAATATCAATATCTCAATAGAGCAAGGTGAGTTTGTATCCATCTCAGGCCCATCTGGATGCGGGAAGTCTACCTTGTTGTCGATTATGGGCTTGCTAGAGCCAGCGTCGACAGGACGCTATTGGTTGGCTGGACAACCGGTGGATAATTTAACATTTGACCAAGCTGCGGCGCTAAGAAACTTACATATTGGGTTTATATTTCAATCTTTTAACTTGGTAGATGCGATGTCGGTATTTGATAACGTGGCGCTACCGCTGCGTTATCGCGTGCCCAAGCTCAGCGCGCAGGAGACCCGACAAAGAGTCATGTTGTGTTTAGAAAAGGTGGGTCTTTCTCATCGCGTTCAGCATCTTCCCGGCCAATTGTCTGGTGGTCAACAACAAAGGGTGGCCATTGCGCGTGCGCTTGTGACGCAACCAAGTATTTTATTGGTCGATGAGGCAACCGGAAACTTGGACTCTAAAAGCGGTGATGCCGTAATGGGTTTAATTGGTGAGCTACATCAACAGGGCACCACCATTTGCATGGTTACCCACGATCCGCGTTATGCAGATATGGCATCACGCCAAGTGAAACTGTTTGACGGCGAGTTACTGGGTTGTGGTTATACAGCGCCACAGACTGAGATAAGTATGTATGGGCCCTTGTAGCGGAAGTGACGTTGATGTGGAAAGAAAACTTAAGCTCGATTTCAGAGCTATTTAAAAAGACAAAATTTACAGTGTTGTTTGTGGTGTTGTTGGCCAGTGCGCTGGCTGGCGGCACCCTTGTTGGCTTGATTACTTGGCATGCCTATGCCCCGTTACCCTATGCACAAGATGAATCATTGGTGTGGTTACGTGGCAGCATGACAAATCAAAAAGGCGAACAAGTGATGGGCAATGCGCTATCTAACATTGCGGCACAGCACATAGCCAGTCAGGACTCTGCTCTTTCCATGGCGGCTCCGATTTACTATGGGGAAGCGCTATATATGGATCATGTGCAGCAACCCAAGCTGAATATGACTTACACCTCTAATGAGTTTTTTAACTTGTTTGGGCAAACACTGATACAGGGAAGATATTTTAGCGAACAGCAGCAAGATGGCGTAACAGCGCCCGAAGTGGTAGTCAGTCAATGTTTTGTCGAACGCTATATACCAGCGCTATTAGCTCAGAGCGCACTGACCTCAAGCCTGCCATATAGTTTGGAGCTTGATCAGCAAGTCTTTCATGTTGTTGGGGTTGTGGCATGTGACCGCACAGAGCCACAACTGTATATGCCAAACCGCCATACAGATGTATTTGTGTCATTTGCACATGCGATTGATAACACCGACCTATTGCGAGAGCATATTACGGTGCGCTACAACACCTTTTTGGTTGGACGAACTAGAAGCGAATCTCTTGCTACTGTGATGGCAGCAGGTATTTCAGTGTATTTGAATGAACAATTTAGCGCAGGCATAACAGATTTTGGTAGTGCGATCAGCAATCAGCTGCACTTTGAGTACATACCGCTACAGCAATATCTTAAGGGTGATTTGCAACAGACAAGTCGATGGTTGCTGTTAAGTGGTGTGGCCTTTTTGTTGATCACACTGGTTAACTTACTGACCTTTTACTTGTTAGATATAAAAAAGCAGCAGGCGCAATGGGTGTTGAAAACGGTGTTGGGGGCGCAATTGGATACCTTACGAACTGCACATCGCTGGCAATTGAGTGCGCTCTTTTTGTTGTCGGCAATGTTCGCACTGGTTTTGGCTGAGCTGGGAGTGGCAGCAATTCAGCGCTTTGGCAAACAAGAAGTGGCACACCTTGATTGGTTAGAACTGCATATTGTTCACTATTTGATGGTTGCGGGTATTGCGCTGCTTTTTGCCAGAGGATTTGCAGCTTTTGGATTTAAACAACTCTCTTTTTCCAGCCTCTATCAAAATTTACAGAGCTCAGGTAAAGGTCAAGCAAAACAGCTTCCACAGTGGTTCAGCACCTCGGTTTTGATCACCCAGCTTAGTGTCGGGTTGGTCGTCTTATGTATTGGCCTGTGGACCGCGATATATTTTGGTAACAAACTGGGCATGCCCTCGGGTTTGAATGCTAAAGAAGTTGTATTTGTTACCCGTCATCAAACCTCTTGGCTGCATGATGAACAGGCTGTTTCAGCTCGCAAACAGCTTTTTTTATCTAATAAACAAGCGCTCCTAGCACACCCAAAAATTGCATCGGTGTCTTTAAGTAGCATTAGTCCATTGGATACAAGCTATTTGGCTGTGATAGGCACTCAACCGGACGCTGAGGTGCAACAGACAATGCAATCTCAGCTGGTGGGAGAAGATTACTTTTCACTTTTGGGTTTGCATTTGTTGGCAGGCAACGCATTTGTCACTGCGGATAGCGATACTCGTCAATCGGTCATCATTAATCGACAAGCGGCAACTAAGCTTGGAATTGATCTAGATGATATAGGCATGACTTTGTACGGACGAGACGCTCTGCCAATCAAATTGGTGGGTATCGTGGAAAACATCTACAGCCATGCGCAGGGGACCCCCGCTACCATTTACTACCCCCATGATTTTTACGAGTGCAATATGGTGATCAAGTTTAAGCCCGGGCAAACAATGGACAAGCAGGAGCTAAGCGAAGTATTACAGCAGCAAGCGAGTACACAGAGAATTCAAGATGTGGCGTTTTTGGATGCGGATTTGGCACAATTGAATAAAGTAGCGGTATTGAGCTTTTATTGCGGCCTTGGACTAAGCTTTTTAATGACGATGCAAGTGCTGGTGGGGCTGTATGGGCTTTTGGGCAACATCGCTTTAATGCAAAAGCCACTATTGCTGATTAAGCAGCAAGTTGGTGCCACACGAAAGCAACTGATAAAGGAACAAGTTCGATTTAGACTAGTTCATTTTACTGGAGCGCTCTTAATCGCAACAAGTGTAATCCTAGGTTTGGTAAGTTTATTACCCACCGTGACCTATACTTTGTTGCTCTGTTACTTATTCTCTGTTTCTGTCTTGTTTATAGTGTTGTTTATTATAGATATTTATCACCTTTACGGGCAGTTGAAAAATTATTGAGAAGTTGTAACAGATTCTTACAAATGTCACACCCTAGGGATGAGAAATCTTGATAATATAGCGCTAGGAAATTATCAATAGGTACAGTCATGCAAGCAAGAATACTGAAGTGGATAATACCCTTCGTCGCGTTGGGTATAGGGATCATTGGGTTTAAGGGCATTAATGCCGTGGCCAAAAACGACGATGATTCTAGTGCAGTGGATACTCGTCCCATTGTAGAAGTCGAAGCGCTGCAAGCGCAAGATCATCAGGTTTTAATCAATAGTTATGGTGAAGTCACACCGCTTGAACAAACCATGCTTTCCGTGCAAGTTTCTGGTGAAATTGAATATTGGCACCCTAAATTTGTCACAGGTGGCGTGGTAAGCAAAGGCGATGTTCTGCTGCGTATTGAAAAAGACAATTACCAAGCGGCAGTACTGCAAGCGGAAGCGTCACTATCGAGTGCGCAGGCTAAATTGATTGAAGAGCAAGCGCTGGCTGATGTGGCCGCTGATGAAGCAAAGCGTTTCCCCAATAAAAAGCATACTGACTTATTCTTGCGAAAGCCTCAGCTGATGAGTGCTAAAGCTGCGGTGAAATCGGCCAAAGCGGCACTTAAAAGGGCGCAGCGTGATCTTGATAACTGTGAAGTTGTTGCACCTTTTAATGCATTGATCGTATCGAGAGAAGTGGGTCTTGGTCAGTTTGTCAGCACTGGTAGTCCGGTTGCACAATTAAATAATATTGAGCAAGCAGAAATTGTAATTCCAATCGCGGGTTTTGACTCTATTTTCCTACCTGAACAAGTTTCTGGACTTAAGGCAACTTTGACACAAAGAGGCGTTAATGGCTTTACTCGCGAAGCTGTCATTCATCGCGATTTAGGTATCGTTGATCAGCAAACGCGGATGAGTAGCCTAGTGGTTAGAATTGAAGACCCATATGGACTGACAAGCAACGCACCTGCGATTAAGTTTGGCACTTATGTACAAGTGCAGTTTCAAGGCAAAACACTTCGTCAAATCTATCGTCTACCTCAGGAGCTAGTGAACAATCAAACGGTTTGGCTACTAAATGAAGAAGCGGAGCTCGAGCCTCGCCCTGTGCAAGTGATCCGTGAAGAAGGCACATATTACTTGGTCGGAGAAGGGTTATCCAACAATGATAAAGTTGTTGTAACCCTACCAGAGTACCCGCAGCGCGGCATGGCTGTAAAGGTTGCTGGCTCTGAAGATGCAGATGGAGATTCTGACAACGTGGGAAAGCTGTAACAGCAGGGAATGAACTATGAGTGAGCAAATAAGAACTTCCCAAAAAGGGTTAATCGCATACTTTGCGCATAATCCTGTCGCTGCAAACTTGATGATGATATTTATCTTGATCATGGGGGTTGTGAGTTATATGACAATCCAGCGACAGATGTTTCCTAGTCAGGAAATTAATAAAATATCAGTGAGTGCTGTATACCCAGGTGCATCTCCCCAAGAGATTGAGGAGAGTATTTTAATTAAGATTGAAGAAGCGATTAAAGACGTTACTGAAATCGACAAAGGTGTATATCGTGCTACTCGCGGCAGTGGCAGTGTGGTGTTAGATATTGATGTTGACGCTGACCTAAATGAAGTGACTGAAAAAGTCAGGACAAGAGTTAACGGTATTGCCACCTTTCCGGGCGATATGGAGCCTGTTCGAGTCCAATTGAGAGAGTTTCGTCAAGATGTCATTCAGATGGCGTTGGCAGCGGATATTCCACTTACGGAACTTAAGCCTCTGGCAAAAGAAATTGAAGACGAACTGCTGCAGCTATCCAATGTGTCTTTGGTTGAACGCAATACTCCAGAGTATGAAATCGCCATTGAGATAGATCCTGATACGCTTAGACGCTATGACTTAACTATAAACGACATCAGTAATTCGATTCAGCGTTATTCTGCCAATATGTCGGCAGGTCAGATCCGAACTGAAGCTGGCATCATTTCTGTCCGTGTCGAAAATCAAAAGTACAGTGGTGATGAGTTTAAACGTATTCCAGTCAAGGTCGGTGATAATGGTGCAAAAGTTTACCTCCAAGATGTTGCGGTGATCAAAGATGAATTTGTTGAAGGTGAATTCTACTTTAAACAAAATGGTGTCAATGCTGCTTTTCTATCTGTGAAAGCAACTAAAGACCAAAACATGATCCCAATAGCAAACACAGTTCATGCCTACATTGAAGCAAAAAATAGTACTTTGCCCGCAGGTGTATCGTTAACGCCCATTGTTGATATGACTTACTACCTAGATGCGCGATTAGAAATGATGAAAAAGAATATGCTGCAAGGGGCCTTTCTTGTTGCCATCATGCTGTCTATTTTCCTGCGTTTCAAGTTGGCATTGTGGGTAATGATAGGTTTACCTGTGTGTTTCCTTGGCGCGATTATGTTAATGCCGGTGTTTGGTATTAGCATCAATATTGTATCTTTGTTCGCATTTATTATGGTACTGGGGATAGTCGTCGATGACGCCATTGTCATAGGAGAGTCCTCCTATACAGAGGTAGAGCGTAGTGGCCCTAGCGTAGATAGCGTTGTGCGAGGGGCAAAGCGTGTTGCTACCCCTGCAACTTTCGGTGTTTTGACAACCATGGCGGTATTTGCACCTATGGTCATGTCTACAGGTCCCCAGGGCGCTTTCTTTAAATCCATTTCTATTGTGGTTATTTTGTGCTTGGTATTTAGTTTGATCGAGTCTAAGTGGATCTTGCCTGCTCACCTTGCACACACCAAATTTAAGCCAATGCGCGAAAATAGCTGGCGAGCGAAATTTAACAAACGCTTTTTTGAATTTGTGAATGGTCCATATCGCCGTACTGTAGAAAAGTGTGTGGAGTGGCGCTGGGCTGTGTTCTCTGGTTTTATCGCTGTGTTCCTGATCAGTATGTCACTTATTACGACGAGCCAAGTGCGATTTATTCCACTCCCTAAAGTGCCTCATGACTTCCCAATGGTTAAAATTTTGCTTAATGACAATGTATCTGATGAGCAAACTTTATCTGCGGTGACGAAAGTTGAACAAATGATGCTCGAAGTAGACAGAGAGATTGAACAAGAATATGGGCAAAAAATGCTAAAAGATGTTCTTGTTTGGAATGAAGGCCGCAGTGAAGGGTCTGTACTCGCAGTATTGGTTGATGAAGATCTTCGTCCGTTTGACGCGTTTGAACTTTCTCGTAGATGGCGTGAAAACATGCCAACCATTGCCGGTGTGAAATCTTTACTAGTGATCGATGATGTGAATGATTTTGGCGCTGGTGATGGTGAGTTTGGCTATTTACTTTATGGTCCTGATATTGACACCTTGAATGCCGCAGGCAGGCAGTTTATTTCTATGTTGCAGCAAGAGAAAGGCCTGTTTGATATCAGTTCGACTATCGACCCGCCGAGCAAAGAAGTTCAGTTAACGCTGAAACCAGTGGCTTATGACTTGGGGCTAAACCTTGCTGATATCGCAAATCAAATAGGTAATAGCTTTTATGGTGGTGAAGCCCAGCGCGTGCTTCGAGATGGTGAAGAAATCCGTGTTATGGTGCGCTACCCTGAACTTGACCGAGAAGCGATTGCCTCTCTTAAGTATGCGTTAGTGAAGACGCCGCAAGGGAAAGAAGTTGTTCTTGGTGATGTGGTTGAATTCACTGAAAAACCAGGCGTTAGTTATATTCGACGTGAAGGCGGTTATCGCACCGTATACGTCTACGGTAGTATTGATGAGCAAGTCATTGAACCTTCTGTTGTGGTTGATAATATCCGCAAAAAGTTACTACCAGATTTACAAAGTCAATTTCCAGGAATTAAGTCTGAGCTAGGAGGTTCAGTGGAGGAAACTCAGGCCCAAGCGGATGAGCAAAAGCTCTTCTTTGTTGCTGGTATGATGATAGTTTATATTTTGCTGGCAGTGCCTTTGAAGAGTTATTCACAACCTCTGATCATCATGTCGGTTATTCCATTTAGCTTGATTGGCGCCATTTGGGGCCACTGGTTTAATGGTTTGGATATGAGCATGATGTCGACCTTTGGTTTAATCGCGGCCGCGGGGGTTGTGATCAATGACTCTCTTGTCATGACCGATTATGTCAACCAAGTGCGAAAAGAAGGTGTGGCTTTAAAGGATGCGGTTATTGAAGCTGGGTGTGCGCGCTTTAGAGCGATCACCTTGACCTCTATCACCACATTTGCAGGTGTAACCCCTATTATCTTTGAAACCAGCTTGCAGGCGAAGTTTGTTATCCCGATGGCGATTTCACTTGGTTTTGCAGTGCTATTCGCAACTGTGATCACCTTGGTATTGGTACCGTGTTTGTACATTATTCTGGTTGATATTAAGAGTGTGTTTGCAAAGTTGTTCCGTAAGCCTAAGCGCTTTAAGAAAGACTCAACTCAGCCAATTACATAAATTGAAATGTGATGGTAAAGCCCAGCTTGATGCTGGGCTTTTTTGTTTGTGTGTTCTGCCCAAAAATATGATTACGGCCTTTGTTCCTATTGTGGTCAAAAATTATATTTTTAATTTTTCAGCATGTTAAATTTGAGTTGGTATAAAGCCACTATATTTCCAGACCCAAGGGGTGGCAGTTATGGCTGACTTTGTGGCGGCACTATAATATAAACGTTTCTACAAGCATGTTATTGCACCGTATGAACCAAGCCATGTTGACACTTTGACACTTTGACACTTTGACACTTTGACACTTTGACACTTTGACACTTTGACACTTTGACACTTTGACACTTTGACACTTTGACACTTTGTGGCTGATTACTTAAAAGCAGAAAGTGGTAAACCTAATGGGAGGGTGAGCATGTTCTTTGTTACTACCCGTCTAGAAGGTGGAAAACAGGTGCCTGTAGGGGCATGTAAATTTTGTCAGATGCAGTATGACGTCAATTTTAGAGAGTTAGTAAATGGAGACACTGCGGTTTCCATGCCTGCTGGTGACGGCTCTAGTACCGTTGAAAATGCTGAACATAGAAACAGAGAGAACTCTATTCGTAATTTATTAGGTGAGCTTGAATTCAAGTGTATCCCTACGTACACCAATTCAGGAAGTGGCCTGATTTTAAAATGGTATGCTCGTATATGAAGCAACACAGAGAATATACGCGTTAGTAGCGCCGTGATGGCAGGCCCAGCCTAGTGCTGGGCTTGTCTGGTTGTCATACCGCTGGCTTATACCTTAACTTAGTTTTGTAGATTAAAGTTATAAAGTAACACTTTTCAAGTTCGTCTCATGCTTTATCAATATTTTTAAATTCACCGATATGACGTATGTCGCACATGTGTAATTTGCCATTTATATATCTGTGTAAGTTAATGGCACAACACTGTACCTCACCTTGAGCTATGTTAAACTGGATGAATAATAACAAATCAGGAACAGATATATGACCAAAGCGCTTACCCCGCCAGTGGCTAAAAAAGTACCACATGAAATGGAAATTCATGGGCATCAAAGGACAGATAATTATTACTGGATGCGTGATGATAAGCGTCAAAATGACGAGATATTAGCCCACTTAAAAGCTGAAAATGACTACTGTGAAGCGGTGATGGCACCGCAAAAAAGTCTTCAAGACCAGCTGTTTGATGAAATGAAAGGGCGTATCGTCAAAGATGATTCATCCGTGCCAGTAAAAGATGGTCGCTATTGGTATACCAATGAGGTAAGTGGTGAGGAAGAGTATGGCCGTCACTATCGTGCGTTGAATGAAGCGATGGAAGACAAAAGCTTATTGCTCGATGTCAATGAGTTGGCCAAAGAGTTTGAATACTATGAATTGGCAGACTTGACAGTAAGTCCAGATGATAACTTACTGGCGTATAGCGAAGACACCGATGGCCGCCGCATTTATACCGTGAAGTTTAAAGATTTAACCACAGGTCAAATGTTGGAAGATTGCCTCCTTGAAACGGAAGGTGAAGTGATCTGGGCCAATGACAATCGTACTTTATTTTACGTAAAAAAAGACCTTCAAACCCTACTTGGGTTTCAAGTCTATCGTCATGTTCTAGGTACGCCACAAAGTGAAGATGTACTTGTTTACGAAGAGCAAGACAGTCAATATTACATGGGCTTAGGTAAAAGCCGCGACGACAGCCAAATCTTTATTTACTTATCTGCGACAGAAACCAGTGATGTTCTTTATCTTGATGCTGAGCAGCCTATGGGCGATTTCCAGCGACTGTTAGCACGTCAAGAGGGCCATGAATATGGCTTAGATAAGTTTGGCGAATATTATTACCTACTGACCAATAGTGATGCGAAAAACTTTCGCATGATACGTGTTGCATTAGATGCGGTAAATGACCCTAGTCAATGGCAGGAATTAATCGCACATCGTAAACATGTGTTGTTGGAAGGTTTAGAGCTGTTTGACTCGCACTTTGTGATCACGGAACGGGAAATGGGTCAGATCCGCTTTGTGGTCCACGATTACGCGGGGGCGAGCTATCAGCTGGGTTTTGCCGATGAGTGTTATTACGCTGGCTTAGGGTATAACCCGGAGCCGAGTTCCTCGTCGGTGCGCATTACTTATTCAAGTCTAACGACGCCAAGCAGCGTTTATGAGTGTGATTTGGCTACGGGACAAAAAACACTGAAGAAGCAAATAAAAGTACTAGGAGACTTTAAGCCACAGGACTATGCATCTGAGCGTCTACATATCACGGCCCGCGATGGTGAAAAAGTACCTGTTTCTATTGTGTATCGTAAATCTCTTTTCAATAAAGATGGTACCAACCCGTTGTTGCAATATGGTTATGGTGCCTACGGTTATACCATAGATCCGCTGTTTTCCAGCTCGACACTGAGTTTATTAGATAGAGGGTTTGTCTATGTAATTGCGCATATTCGCGGCTCGGAAATGCTCGGTCGCCAGTGGTATGACAATGGTAAAAAGGCCAATAAAGAAAATAGCTTCAATGACTTTGTGGATGTGACGCGTGCTTTAATTACGCAACAGTACGGCGCGACAGATAAGATCTTTGCATCTGGTGGCAGTGCAGGTGGATTATTAATGGGTGCAGTGATGAATCAGGCGCCAGAGCTGTATTTAGGTGTTGGTTGTCATGTGCCATTTTTGGATGTATTGACCACCATGCTTGATGAATCTATTCCTTTAACGACCAATGAATATGACGAGTGGGGCAATCCTAATCAGTTAGCCGATTACGAGACAATTTTATCCTATTCTCCCTATGACAATTTAGCGGCGAAGGACTATCCTAATACTTTGGTCACTACTGGTCTACATGACTCGCAAGTCCAATACTGGGAGCCAATGAAATGGGTTGCCAAGCTCAGAGAACTTAAAACTGACGACAACCTATTGGTATTTAAAACAGATATGGATGCGGGGCACGGTGGTGCTTCAGGCAGATTTAAGAGCTTACATGAAAAAGCGTTAGAAATGGCGTTTTTCATATCTTTGCTGCCACAACCAACTGACTAATTAACCATTGCGTTGTGCAGGCATCGCGACCTTGGTTTAGGAGGGGGGATGTTTTCAGCACACGGTCAATGGCAAATTGATATTGCTCCGCCTACGGTGTTTGTCAAATTAGTTGGCGCATTTAACTGTGAGGGAGTGATAGCGTTAGAGCAGGACGCACTTAAACGTTGGCAAGCATTTAAACCGGGCCAATTACAATGTGCAGTGGTCAATTTGAGTGATTTTGAAATGACCACGCTGGACAGTATGTCGGCCCTCAAAACATATTGTAAAGATATGGAAGTACGTGGCTATCGCAGGATTGACTATATAGGTATCGATGCATTGTCACGTAAAGTCATTCGTGAGCTATGGGCTGACAGCAACATCAAGATACAGCTATACCTTGATGTTGCAGCATATCTGAGTCAGCACCCGGCATACCGAGGTGCTGCGCCTTGGTTGGACTAACCTAGGTAAGCTTTGAGCATCCACACCAGTTTTTCTTGTTCGGTAATGTAATCACTCATCAAAGAGGCTGTGCCTTCGTCTTCTGCATCTGCGGCTTGAGCCAGAATTTGACGCTGTGACTTAATCAATTGTGTAAAACCAGCAAGGAGTGTTGCAACCGCTTCTGGACCATTTTGGATATCTTGTGCTTCAACAATTTCACTGGCGCTTAAGTAGTCGCTAAAAGCATGTAATGGCGTACCTTCAATGGTGAGAATGCGCTCCGCTAACTCATCCACTTTCAACAGCAATTGATTATAAATTTCTTCAAACTTCACATGTAGTTCAAAAAATTCACGGCCTTTGATATTCCAATGAAAGCTGCGGGCATTCATATATTGGATCTGGTAGCTGCTCAATAATATGTTTAATGCTGCAACCAGTTGTTCACTTTTTTGTTCATCTAAACCGATACTGTTCGTCATAATTTGCTACCTTGTATTTTTAATCCGTGTACTTCACGGCGCTTTAAAAAGTGTGTCACTGTGTGACCTTGTATGCTTTACAGTGTGGCTGAATGACAGGTAAAAGACTAACGATTAAAACCGATTATCGCCATCGAAAAAGCGGGTTGAGCCTGCTTAAACCTTGCCAATGTGTTCAATCATTCATCAACTTTTTGATCCACAACAAACTCAACTTAGTGTCTATTTAGAGTGATTTTACTGCTTGATGTAGGTCAAAAATCATACTTTTATTCAAGCCATAATGATTATGCAAAGCGCCCATTTTGTTTTATTTGAGCCATTTTCAGGGCGTTATTTTTAAGGAGAGCACTATGAAAGGTAAAACAGAATCACAACATAAAGGTGAGCTTACCGTGGTTGTCATTGCGCTGGTGACTTTTGTGGTCGGGTTGGTAGGTCATTTGGCTGGTGCAAGTTATGCCAACTCTGACAGCTTTGGATACTTGGCGGCACCTGTTCCACTGATCACAGGTATCATTGCCCTAGTTGCATATAAAGTGGCACAAAAAGCCGATAAATAGTTTAAGTATCGCGACTGATGACCTCAATAATATAGTCCATCACGCTGCGAGAGTAGATTAACGTGGTATGGCTGCGGTGGAAGATTTTGTGCTCGGCCATACCTTTTAATTTGGTTTCATCCAATAAAACTGTGCCATCTGAGCGACTGCCTTTTTGTAACAATGGCATTAAGCCGAGCGGCAGATCGCCTGCAATGCTGTAAAGGCGTGCAGAAAATGGCCAGGTATTGGTTTCACTCAACAAATATTCGACACTATTTTTTAGCAAGCCATCAAGGCCTTTGTCATGCATATGTTTTGCAATGGCGCTGCCCTTATGTGGCGTGCCAAGCGTGATGACTTTTTTGACGTACTGACTTTGCTGGGACGCATTGGTTAAGTAATCTCTGGCTACCAAGCCCCCCATTGAATGGCAGACAAAAGCAGTGGGTTTATCACCGATAAACTGATCTATTTGATTGAAGATTGCCTGTCTGTTCGGGTCGAGCGTGTTGTAACTTAAATTTAGAATCTCACATCCGGTTTTTTCTAACCGAGTACAAAGCGGCTGCATCACAAAACCTGACATATAGAGCCCGTGAAGGACGACGATCCGCTTTATTTTCATGTTGAACCTTACTTAAGTTGTTGTGGCACTATTTGCACACTATGAGATGAGTCGCTGAGCCATATTTCGCCATCTTGGATGGTGGCTGTCAAATCCATGGAGCGGGCGAAAAGCTCAGTCATTTGTGAAGTCGCAGAATAAGGCAAGCTGTATACGGTCAAATTACTATATTGATTTGCAGCTGATTGATTTTTCTTCCACCAAATCTCTTGGGTATTCTCGCCATAAGTGTATAGCACCACTTGCTGTGAACGCACAGCCGCTTTTTTAAGCCGCTTCTCATCAGGTAAACCAACATCAATCCACAGCTCAATATCATCGGTCAGGTTTTTCTGCCATGCCGCAGGCTCATCATCTACACACAGCCCCTTGGTAAAGCTCAACTCTTCGGTGTACTGCAAAATATAGGCAAGCAAACGCACCATCAATCGCTGTTCATTTTCAGAGGGATGCTGTGCCAAAGTTAGTGACTTATCGGTATAGACATGCCTATCCATATCACTGATATTTAGGTGTGCTTTTAGAATTGTAGATTTTAGGGCCATGTTAATATGCTGAGAGTTTTTAAAGGCCCAGTATATCAAGATTTATCTATCTGGTGCGTTTTACGTTAAAATAGTCACAGATTTTAGTTTTGGAGAGATTTTTATGGCCATCCAATGGTTTCCTGGACATATGAATAAGGCGCGCAATGAGATCAAAGAGATCATGCCGCAAATGGATGTCATTATTGAAGTACTTGATGCGCGTATTCCGTATAGCAGTGAAAACCCAATGGTTGCGCAATTACGCGGTGACAAGCCGGTCATCAAAATCTTAAACAAAGCGGACTTAGCAGATCCCGAGATGACTAAAGCTTGGATGGCTTATTTTGAGCAAGAGGATGGGGTGAAAACCTTATCATTTGGTCATGACAAAGCGGCTGAAGTACATCGCATTAATGCACTGTGTAAAAAGTTGGCGCCACATAAGGTGGGTCAAGATAAGCAGTTAAAAGCCATGATCATGGGTATTCCTAATGTTGGCAAATCAACACTTATCAATATATTAGCTGGCCGCATTGTGGCAAAAACAGGCAATGAGCCGGCGGTAACCAAGGCGCAGCAACGTATTCGCTTAGAAGACGGTATTATGCTGTATGACACACCGGGCATGTTGTGGCCAAAAGTAGAAAACGAAAACTCGGGCTATCGCCTAGCCGCAACGGGTGCTATTCGTGATACCGCCATTAACTATGAAGAAGTGGCGAGTTATACCGCTGAGTATCTACTTAAGGCATACCCTGAATTATTAAAGAGCCGCTATAAAATAGATGAGCTGCCAGACTGCGACTGGACATTCATTGAAATGGCCGGGCGTAAACGCGGCTGTATTCGCGGTGGTAATCAGGTGGACACCCATAAAATGTCAGAGATCCTCATCAATGAGTTGCGTGATGCGGTGCTTGGCCATGTGACGATGGAAACGCCGCAAATGCGTGAAGAAGAAGAACAGATGGTCGCTGAGATCCGCGCCGCAGCTGAAGCTAAAAAAGCGGCTCGCGAAGAAGAGAAGCGTCAGCGCCGCGCGCGCGCGAGAAAAAACCGCCGCTAATTAAGCGGCTTCAGCCAGCACTGAGCGATTTCGTCCAGTGCTTTTTGCCTGATACAAAGCGGCATCAGCGCGTTTGAGCAGACCATCTTCTGATTCGTCAATATGATATTGTGCAATGCCGATACTGGCGGTGACCTTGACTTCACAGTGGCTCACTTTGAGCTCCTGATGGATGGCATCGCCGACTTCGCGTCCTTGAGCTAAATCTGTTTTTGGTAATAAGACAACAAACTCCTCTCCACCCCAACGACATACCGTACCTCGTTCACCTACAACTGTTTTACAGATATGTGCAACGTGCTCCAGTACTTTGTCTCCGACAAGGTGTCCATGGCGGTCATTGACCTGTTTAAAGTGATCAATATCCAGCATCATCATCACTAGGGGTGAAAACTGGTTACGTGCTTTTTGCAATTCAAGTTGCAGCTTTGGCTCAAAAGCTTGGCGGTTGTAAGTACTCGTCAGCTTGTCGTAGGTCGCCATTTTTTCAAGGCGTTTTTGGTAATGATTAAAAGTGAGTTGAGCACTAAATAAAATGACGCTGGTTATGACTATGCCCATCAGCAAGTTGATATATAGGCTTTCTGAGACGGAATTATCTTGATCCAGTGATTGTTCGACAATGAGATACCAGCCGAAATGTTCCAAATAGCGAGAATTAATAAATAGCGTCGTGTTTTCTTGTTCTAGGCGTAATTTATAGGTTTTATTGTCCAGCAACTTAGCGCCGTGGTGACCAAACTTATCAGCGAGGGAGTAGTGGGTAAAGGTTGTGTCGTTATAAAACAATAGGCGGCCTTTGTGATCGATAAAATAGATTTTTCTATCGTAGGTATGCTGATATTTATCGATTAAACGCTTTAAATGGTCAAGCTTGATGCCAACACCTGTGATCCCTTTCACTTTCTTGTCGACCATAATTTTGTGGTTCACGAATATTGTCGCCTGGTGGTCGTCTCTTGGGTCTAAGTCAACATTGAGGGTGTAAGGTGCTGCGTTGTCCATGGTTTCTTGGTACCACTCATCTCGTGTATCAAGTGTGGTGTATTTACCATCATAGCGGTAGTAGGTTTTGTCATCACTGGTAACTAAAAAGCTGGTCACCGCATTAAAATCACTGCGTGTTTGGCGTAAATACTGAAATAAAACGTCCGGTTTTTTATCAGGTTCTGCTAACCAGGTGTGCAAAAAAGTATTGTTGGCCATTTGAGAGGAGATAATGATCGGAGCTTGCAACTGTTTTTGCAGATCGGTGTGGATCAGGTGACTGGTCAATGGCAGTGCGTCATTTTCAATACCGCGAAACAGTGATTGTTTGGCAATGAGTAAACTAAACCAGCTGGTAAATATGAATCCGGCTAATAAAAGCACCGTCAATATGCAGTTATATCGGTATCGTGTGTTAGTCATTGCACTAGATATTGGAACAAAGAGGTCGAGACTGTAGCAGTCAGGGTGAAACCATTCCATTACACTAGATTACAGCTGTTTTTTGCGTGCAATAAAAAAGGCCCTGTAAGGGCCTTTTAGGTTCATATCTACCGTCACCGATATGAGCAATGTAGCAAGTAAAATAGTAAGTTGGTTGTTAGTGACTCACGTTAAGGGGCGTTAATGCTCATCACTGACAACCTGTGGCTGTTTACGTGCGCCACACGTGTTTTTCGGGGTCGAGAAACAAAATCTGAGTACGTCAACAAAGTGAGAGGTTGTTCGCTTTGTTGAGATTGATTATCAATTAGATTTGGATCAGTGTCAATACATATTTGAAAATAATTCTCATTTGTATTTTTGGGGCTGAATTTGGGGTGTACTTTGTGCGTCGTTGGAAGTGATGTGGCTTTCGGTAAAGCAGGCCTTGTAGTGTGGCATTTATATTGAGTGGTTAACAACTGATAAGAATGGCAAGTAATAAAAAAGCCCGCAATCGCGGGCCTTTTTTGATCATATCTACCGTCACCGATATGAGCAATGTAGCAAGTAAAATAGTAAGTGGGTTGAGTGTGCTTTACTTA
Source organism: Pseudoalteromonas sp. Of7M-16 (assembly GCF_022347805.1). Taxonomy (NCBI): domain Bacteria; kingdom Pseudomonadati; phylum Pseudomonadota; class Gammaproteobacteria; order Alteromonadales; family Pseudoalteromonadaceae; genus Pseudoalteromonas; species Pseudoalteromonas sp. Of7M-16. The sequence goes on from NZ_JAKRFY010000035.1 coordinate 67,851, forward strand.
AGGGGCGTTAAGATAAAGCACATACAACCTATGCATTTTACGTGTGCACCACGTGTTTCAGGGTCTTGAAACAATTTAGCGTACTTAACAAAATGAGCCGTCTACTCGTTTTGTTGAGATTGATTATCAATTGTATTTTGATCTATGTCAATATTATTTTGAAAATAATTCTCATTTAGATCTTGGGGGCTGAAAACCTTGGTCAGTGCTTTAAATACGAGCAGGTGAGATTATGTAATGCTCAATAGTATTGGGTAATAGAGTGGTGTGTTGATCTTGCTCTGAATATAGAAAAGCCCGCGGGTCAAGCGGGCTTTTTGTGTTCATATCTACCGTCACTGATATGAGCAATGTAGCAAGTAAAATAGTCGGTCTTTACAGGTTGCTTTAGGGGCGTAAAGCAACGCGTTATTACCTAGCGTGTTACGTTCGCTCAACGTGTTTCAGGGTCGAGAAACAAAATTAGAGTACTTCAACAAAATAAACCGTCACTTACTTTGTTGAGATTGATTATCAATAACATTTGACTTGGTGTCAATACTTATTTGCAAATAATTCTCATTTATTTTTTGTGTTATCAACGCATGTGTCAGATGGCATATTGCCCATAGGTATAATGTGCATGGATATGTGTTGAAAAGTGGAGCTACGCAATCGCTCTTTTTACAAGGAGGTGATATACGTAATTTGGACTACTTACATACTATCTTGCTTTTTGCGTACGAATATTAGCGGGCTTTTCTGAATAGAGCGGCTCAAAAACGAATATCTCAATCCAGACTGTGTGACTCAGAGTACATTTTTCAATACAGCGCCATAGAGTTTAGCAACCTAACTATGCTGTATTTTATCTATAGAACGAGGTATAAAAGTTACATAAAAATAACAAAAGAGGTGGTTTCATGGTCAGTACTTTGGGGTTGATCTTTGCATTAGGTGCGCTGATCTGGCTGACATTACGGGGAATGAACCTGTTTATTACGGCGCCTTTGTGTGCTGTGCTGGTGGCGCTTAGCAGTAATATTGCGCTGTTTAATGGTGCAGAGGGGGGCAATTTTGTTTCCTTATATATGGCGGGATTTGGCGGTTTTATTCAAGCTTGGTTTTTTATGTTTTTACTGGGGTCACTGTTCGGTAAATTTATGGAGGACACAGGGGCAGCAGACGCCATAGCGCGTTACATCACTGACAAAATAGGTATGAAACATGCCGTTTTTGCGATAGTGCTGGCCTGTGCACTGCTTACCTATGGTGGTGTTAGCGTATTTATTGTGGCCTTCTCCGTGTATCCAATGGCACTGAGCTTATTTAAAGATGCAAACTTACCCCGGCGGTTTATTCCTGCTGTACTGGCATTTGGTTCGGTCACTTTTACCATGACCTCCGCGGGGTCGCCCGAAATACAAAATTGGATCCCGATTAAGTATTTAGGGACCTCCCCTTATGCGGCCTGGCAGGAGAGCTTGGTTGTCGCAGTTTTTATGGCAGTTTTGGGTTACTTTTTACTCGTTAAAATGATTAAAAAAGCAGTGGCAAATGGTGAGCAATTTGTCGCAAGGCACGATGACCCCATCGAAGACAGCCGTCACCTTCCTCATCCAATCACCGGTCTTTTACCGCTGTTTGTGGTACTGGCTTTGTCATTTTTTCTGCATGAGAAATTACAGCAAAGTGCGTTGATTGTGGCATTACTTGGCGGTGTTTTGACGATCTTGGCAGTGAATTTTAGATATTTTAAAGACATCTCTAAAGCCATTAATTTGGGGACCACGGGGGCGCTAGTGGCGATTGGCAATACCGCTGCTGTGGTGGGTTTTGGCGCAGTGGCCAAGGGCACCCCAGCATTTCAAGAAGCCGTTGCTTTGATGACTTCTATTCCTGGCAATGAGCTGCTTGGCGCCGCCATTGCGATCAGTGTAATTGCCGCACTGACCGGTTCAGCATCTGGTGGGCAAGCAATTGCATTACCGCTGGTCGCGCCACACTATCTGGATCTGGGTGTAGACGAAAATCAATTGCACCGGGTGGTGGCAATTAGTTCCGGGGCTTTGGATACCTTACCGCACAATGGCTACGTTGTGACAACAGTCCGCGCGATTTGCGGCGAAAAGCATCAGGACGCCTATTGGCCATTAGCTGTTTTAACAGTATGTGTTCCTTTATTGGGCGTGGCCTTGATACTTGGATTGTTCATTTGGTTTTAATCGCAAGGTTGTACGTTAGCTTAACGGTTGTCATGCAAAATTCATTGCGTTGTACTAACTTTGACAAACACAAGGGCTGAGTCATATCAGCAAACAGAGCACATAAAAGGAGAAAAATATGCATTGTCATGAAATTGATTACGAAATCATTGGCGAATCTATGCAAATGGTTGAAGTGGAGCTCGATCCAAATGAAACGGTGATAGCGGAAGCCGGCGCCATGAACTATATGCAAGATGGCATTAGCTTTGAGGCTAAAATGGGTGATGGCTCGGATGTCGACCAAGGGTTTATGGGTAAGTTATTTAGTGCAGGCAAGCGTTTAATAAGTGGTGAGTCGCTATTTATGACGCATTTCACCAATGAAGGCAGTGGCAAAAAACGCGTGGCTTTCGCAGCGCCTTTTCCAGGCTCTATCTTGGCGTTAGATATGGCGACGTTAGGTCAGTCAGTTTACTTGCAAAAAGATTCATTTTTATGTGCGGCACTGGGGACCAAAGTTGATATTGCATTTCAGCGCAAACTCGGCGCCGGTTTTTTTGGTGGTGAAGGGTTTATTTTGGAGCACTTACAAGGGGACGGAATGGCATTTGCCCACGCCGGTGGCACCGTTGTAGAAAAGCAGCTCAACGGAGAAACCCTCAGAGTGGACACAGGCTGTGTGGTTGGTTTTAGTGAAGGCATAGAGTTTGATATCGAGCGTGTCAAAGGTCTAAAAAGTATGTTCTTTGGAGGAGAAGGCCTCTTTTTGGCAACTTTGCGTGGTCATGGCACTGTTTGGATCCAAAGTTTACCATTCTCGAGGTTGGCGGATCGTGTACTTGAACATGCGCCAAAACATGGCGGCAGCAGGCAGGGTGAAGGCTCTGTGTTAGGCAGTGTTGGCGATATTATTGACGGTGATTAAGCTCAAACACGGCTTATTTAATGCAGTTCAACAATGCAATATCGCAGCGAATGCGTTTTAATTGCAAATTGGCTGCATTTTAATCGACTTCAAGGATGATGTTCGCCTAAAGAGGTGATATACTCCCGCCGAATAATTTTTCTACTTTAAATAGAGTAAAACAATGGCAGATTTATCGAAATACAGAAACATTGGTATTTTCGCGCACGTTGATGCGGGTAAAACTACTACCACTGAGCGTATTCTTAAGCTTACTGGTAAGATTCACAAAACTGGTGAAGTACACGATGGTGAGTCAACTACTGACTTCATGGAACAGGAAGCAGAGCGTGGTATTACTATCCAGTCAGCAGCTGTTACTTGTGAGTGGAAAGGCCACCGTTTAAACGTTATCGATACTCCTGGACACGTTGACTTCACAGTTGAAGTATACCGTTCACTTAAAGTTCTTGACGGCGGTATCGGTGTATTCTGTGGTTCTGGTGGTGTTGAGCCTCAGTCAGAAACTAACTGGCGTTATGCGAACGAATCAGAAGTTGCACGTTGTATCTTCGTAAACAAACTAGACCGTATGGGTGCTGACTTCTACCGCGTAGTTGGTCAAGTAGAGAAAGTACTTGGCGCAAACCCACTAGTTATGACTCTTCCTATTGGTATCGAAGATCAGTTCACAGGTGTTGTTGACGTACTTACTAAAAAAGCATACATCTGGGACGAGACTGGCCTTCCAGAAAACTACGAAATCACTGACGTTCCAGCTGACATGGTTGAGAAAGTTGAAGAGTACCATGAGATGCTAGTTGAGTCTGCTGTTGAGCAAGACGACGACCTAATGGAAGCATACATGGAAGGTGAAACTCCTTCACTAGAGCAAATCAAAGCTTGTATCCGTAAAGGTACACGTGACCTTGCTTTCTTCCCAACTTTCTGTGGTTCTGCATTCAAAAACAAAGGTATGCAGCTAGTACTAGACGCAGTTGTTGATTACCTACCTTCTCCAACAGAAGTTGATCCTCAGCCTCTAACTGATCCTGAAACTGGTGAGCCTACTGGTGACGTTGCGACAGTTGACGCAGAAGAGCCACTTAAAGCGCTTGCGTTCAAAATCATGGACGACCGTTTCGGTGCACTTACGTTCATCCGTATCTACGCTGGTCGCATGAAGAAAGGTGACACGATCCTTAACTCTGCAACTGGTAAAACTGAGCGTATCGGCCGTATGGTTGAGATGCAAGCAGACGAGCGTAACGAACTTACTGAAGCACAAGCTGGTGACATCATCGCAGTTGTAGGTATGAAGAACGTTCAAACTGGTCACACGCTATGTGATCCTAAGCACGAATGTACTCTAGAAGCGATGATCTTCCCTGATCCGGTAATCTCTATCGCTGTTGCACCTAAAGATAAAGGTGGTAACGAGAAGATGGGTATCGCTATCGGTAAGATGGTTGCAGAAGATCCGTCATTCCAGGTTGAGACTGATGAAGATTCAGGTGAAACTATCCTTAAAGGTATGGGTGAACTTCACCTAGACATCAAGGTAGACATCCTTAAGCGTACTTACGGCGTTGAGCTAGTTGTTGGTCAGCCTCAGGTTGCTTACCGTGAAACTATCACGCAAGAAGTTGAAGACAGCTACACGCACAAGAAGCAGTCTGGTGGTTCTGGTCAGTTCGGTAAGATCGACTACCGCATCAAGCCAGGTGAAGTTGGTTCTGGTTTCACGTTCTCATCTTCAGTTGTTGGTGGTAACGTACCTAAAGAATTCTGGCCTGCAGTTGAGAAAGGCTTCGCGTCAATGATGGAAGAAGGTGTTCTAGCAGGCTTCCCTGTACTAGACGTTGAAGTTGAGCTATTCGACGGTGGTTTCCACGCAGTTGACTCATCAGCAATCGCTTTCGAAATCGCTGCTAAAGGCGCTTTCCGTCAGTCTATCCCTAAAGCGGGTGCACAACTTCTTGAGCCAATCATGAAAGTTGACGTGTTCACGCCAGATGACAACGTAGGTGACGTAATCGGTGACCTTAACCGTCGTCGTGGTATGATCAAAGACCAAGAAGCTGGCGCAATGGGCGTTCGTATCAAGGGTGAAGTACCTCTATCTGAAATGTTCGGATACATTGGTCACCTACGTACTATCACGTCTGGTCGTGGTCAGTTCTCAATGGAATTCTCTCACTATGCACCATGTCCGCAAAACGTTGCTGACGCGGTAATCGCTGCAGAGAAAGAAAAGAAAGCTGCTAAGTAATTAGCCCATTACTTTCTTTTTATAAAAACCGCCTTAGGGCGGTTTTTTTATATCACCTCTTTATCAACCTACTTAGTAAATTGGTTCATTTGGTACTTTCAAATCTCATTTAATGAATTTATTTATTTGTAAAATGTAAATAATTGTCAAGGGATAATTCCAATCCTTTTGGATTCAATCCAATTTAAGAGATACATCTTTATTATTAAGTAAAACTATTTATCAATAGGTTAAGTAGACTTATTTTTCTGTTCAAACATATCAAGCATAATTCTGCTGTTTAAATTAACACCGTATTGTTGAAAAAAACTATCAAGCGAACTTGATTTAGGGACATGGCGTATTTATCATGTGCGGCTTGTAGTCTTTCGGTGAGTGAATTGAGTAAAATTTGGAGGTACTCATGAAAACAATCAACTTGCAAATCAACTGGTACGTGTATTCATTACAGTTGCTGGTGTTTGTTCTACTGTACGTAATGTTTTTGAAGTTTGAGCTCGCAATGATGGCAAAACTGATCGGTGGTGTCGGTAGTATTGCAACTATGCTGTCAGTGGTTAGTGTTATCTTTGGAAAAAAATACGTTCACATTGATAAAGCAGGTTTTAGTTATCGGATTTTTTCTAAAACATGTTATTTGCATTCCGATGATATTAAAGCGTTAAAAGTCACTAAAATAGCTGGTTCATACATACTCACGGTGCAGTTAAAGTCAAATAAGCAAACTTATTTTCCATATTGGGTGGCGGATCAAGATGAGGTGCAAAGAGCTGCGAAGCAGTTTGGTTGTGCACTTGTCGGTGCGTCGCTCTCAGAAGTTAAAGCTTAATAAAAAAGCGCCGTAAGGCGCTTTTTTATTGCATGCTATTTATGTGTGCGACGTCTGAAAGCGAAAGGAAGCGCGAGTAGGCTTAACCAGCCAAAGCTACCACTTTGCTCTTCATCGGTGTCATCGACATTTTCAATATGAATAATAACTTCAACTTGTTCAGAAAGGTTCCCTGCAGAGTCCTGTGCATGAACAAGTAAATTTAGACGATTATCAAATTCATAATCGAGTTCACCTGTGGTAACGATCTGTCCATTGGCATTAATTCGCACCGCAGTGCTGCCGGAAACAATGAATTTCTCAACGGGTGTCTCTTCTGCATCTCTATCAATAAAGTCAAGTATGCCGATCACAGAGTTGATTGGCGTGTCTTCTTTGACTGAAAAGCTTTGGCCTGTCGTGATCTCTGGAACCGGGTTCACTGGTGGTATTGGTGCTTGAGTTTTAAACTCAACAATCACTGGATCGTGATCTGATGCACGATACATGTGCTCAGCATATAAGGCGGCAACATGATGCTCTGATTTGAATTCCGTATTGTAATCGAGCGCGATAGGCTCATCCGCACTGATATGCCAATCTGTTGCATCAGTCACTTTATCTAGTAGAGATTGACTTGCCAGAGCATGGTCTAAGCTCCCGATACGAGCGCCGTAGCTATATGAGTAGCTGTGTGTATTGCCATCAATATGGTGGATCACATTGTGCAAGCCTTGGTTAGCAAACTCAGAGATTGGGTCTTCTTTCGCATAGGCATTCATATCACCAACGAGTAGGATATCTGCATCTTGGTTGCCTGTCGGCTTGCTGTTTAACCACTCAGTAAAAAGAGCTGCAGCTTGTGTGCGTGTCGCGTTCCAGCAACCTTGACCATCATTTTGGTCTTTATCTAGCCCCTCAGCCTTACTACAGCTTCCTTTGGAGCGAAGGTGACCTACCGCAAAAGTAAACTCTTCACCTGTGCTGATAGCGCGGAAACTTTGGGCAATTGGTGGACGGTTCCCATAGTCGAACGGCTCTGCTGTGGTAAAGCTTGCAACGCCTGCTTCTGCCACTTTATCTGCACGATAAATAATGGCTGAAGTGATGGCATCTGTCCCAATCTGGTCTGTATTGAAATTCACAAATGCATATTGTTTGCTGGTGTCTGCTGCATTGAGTGCATTGACCAAAGATGCAATTGCGCTGAGTTCGCCAAAGCCGTCATTTTCTACTTCCATTAAACCGAGTACGTCAGCATCTAATGCTGTGATTGCCGATACCAGTTTAGCTTGTTGGCGCTGTAGCTCTGCCTCGTTGTCTGCGCCACGCGGTGTTGGGAAGCCACCACCTTGGCCATCACCATTGAAGTAATTTAAGACATTGAAACTTGCAATACGTAGATCGCCTTCTTCACTTAGCTCAGGCGCATCAGTGCGCGGATTGGTATTGACGAACTCGGGTGCTGTAGTTGGGTGAATACGATATTTGCTAAAGCTGTATGCTACGACACCGGTTACGCTGTTCGTACTGTCACCTAAACGCAGTGTGTTATATGCATCAAAGCCTGTGCTAGGGTAAGGAACTGTTTCTGGGTTTTGCGTTGTGGAGCCGTCATCAAGCGTGATTGCTTTTAATTTGTTGGCGGCTTCTACTGCATTGGCGGCTTCACCTGGCTCAGCAACTTGGGTGCTTTGATACAGTCTTTCAGACGCAAGGCCTAGTTCGCCGTAGCGAGAAAGGCCATAATTATCTGTAACATAAAGCGGCTGGTTGATGGTAACTAACATGCCTTCAATTGCTTCAAAATCACTGAGATCACTGACCGGTAGTGTCAGTTGGGTTGCTTTGAATTCAGCACTACCACAGATTTCAACTTGCTCTATATTGCCCAGTTGTGTTGAATTGTAGAACTCCTGAACTGTGCCTTTAACACGTACGGTATCACCAACGTTTACGTCTGAATTTGCATCGTAAATAAATAGACCTTCAGACGTGCTTGGGTCGGTATCCATATGAGCAGATAGAGATTGTACAAAGAACCCCTTAAGCTGGTTGTCTGCTTGCAAATCAGCAGTTACAACGCCCTCTAAGGTAACGACTTGATCTTTAATCGGGCTAATTTCACCGCTACCCTGAATCGCGTTAATTGTGGTGATCGGATCGCCGCACACTAAAGGCTCTGCTGGCGGCTCGATTGGTTCTTCACCACCGTCCTCTGTACTGCTCTGGCCGTGCACTCCTAACCCAGAAAAGTCGTCTTTGTCGAATTGTAACCATTGTTCACTCGGGTCAAAAGCAGCGTCAGCGGTATTTCGGCCGGTCGTGATTTCAGATTTACGACGCAGTGTTTTATCTTTTGTAATTACACCGCCGCCCTCCCAGTTGGAGCCTGGATCTGTGCCCAATTGACCGAAACTGTCAACAATGGCATCTCCTTTATGCAGTACGACCGCATCATCACCATTAAACCAGCTACCGCCGACATCTAAATCGGCTTTATCTTTGATTAGCGCCACGGCATTGCTATTGGCAATGACAAAAGTACCTTTGGCTGCGATTGAACCACTCAAAGAGATATTGTTAGATGCACTGGTATTGCCGTTAGAGTAGTAACTCAAGGTGTAGTCTGACAGAGAAATCGTTTCATCAGATGTGTTGTATAGCTCTATCGCCTTATTATTCGAGCTACCCTCAATATACTCTGAAATAATGACTTGAGCTTGCGCAGATGCGGTTGTTGCAGCGATTAGCATCGCCAGTGGTGTTAGTTTTGTTTTTATCATAGTTGTCCCGTGTAGTGTATTTAGGCCCAAAAGGGGCCGACAGCTTACGGGGAGTATGTTACACATTAATGAATAAATGTTAATAATCAAGATAAAAAAAAGGAGCAATTTATTGCTCCTTTATAAAATATTCTTTAATTTTTAATTATTCATTGAGCCAGATCGCGACTTGTTTGGCAAAGTAGGTCAAAATACCATCAGCACCAGCGCGCTTAAATGCTAAAAGAGATTCCATGACGACAGGTTTTTCTGCGAGCCAACCATTGTCAATGGCCGCCTTATGCATTGCATACTCACCACTGACTTGATAGGCAAATGTTGGTACACCAAATTCGTCTTTCACTCTTCTGACTACGTCGAGATAGGGCATACCTGGTTTTACCATCACCATGTCAGCACCTTCTTGCAGATCTAGCGCAACTTCACGCAGTGCTTCATCCGAGTTTGCAGGATCCATTTGATAGGTTTTTTTGTCAGCGCCTTTCAAATTTCCTGCTGAACCAACCGCATCTCTGAATGGGCCGTAGTAACTTGACGCATACTTAGCTGAGTAGGCCATGATACGTGTATGAATATGACCAGCTTCTTCTAGGGCGTCGCGGATGGCTCCGATACGACCATCCATCATGTCTGACGGTGCCACGACATCCGCTCCAGCTTCTGCATGAGAAAGCGCTTGCTTAATTAAAATTTCAGTCGTGACATCATTTATTACATACCCACTGTCATCTATGATGCCGTCTTGGCCATGAACTGTGAATGGATCTAGTGCTACATCTGTGATCACACCTAGTTCAGGACAGGCAGCCTTGAGTGCTTGAATAGTGCGCTGTGCGAGGCCTTCCGGGTTATATGCCTCTTCCGCCATGAGAGATTTTTTATCCGCTGGTGTAACTGGAAAGATAGCGATAGCTGGCACGCCTAATGTGTGAAGTTGTTTTGCTTCTTCTACGAGTAAATCGATGGACAAACGCTCGATCCCCGGCATTGAGGGAATGGCTTCACGGCGGTTTTTCCCTTCTAAGACGAAGACAGGATAAATTAGATCGGCAACGGTTAAAGTGTTTTCACACATTAAACGGCGAGAGAAGCCGTCACGACGCATACGTCGCATACGTGTGTAAGGAAATAGATCTAGTCCTGATTGAGCCACATTAAGTCTCCTGCTTATGTTGATAAATACAAACCTGATTGCGCCCTTGTTGTTTAGCTTCATAAAGTGCTTTGTCAGCGAAATCAGTGAATAGGGTCGGGTTTTGTGTGTCTTGTGCGATGGCGCTGTAAAGACCAGCGCTGGCTGTGAACTGAATGCTTTGATCAGCGATATTGACCGTGCAAGTTGCCGTTGCCTGACGAATTTTTTCAGCAAGCTCCTGTGCGCCAGTTGCATCAGTATTAGGTAATAAAATCACAAACTCTTCACCGCCATAACGAAAGACTTCATCATGAGGTCGTTTCAAATGTTGTTGAATGGTATTGGCAAAAGCACAAATGGTTTGATCCCCAGCTAAGTGACCGTATACATCGTTGACTCGCTTAAAGTGATCAATATCGAGCATAATCACACTTAAGGTGGTTTGTTCTCGGCGAGAGCGCCTGACTTCCATCATTAGGCGTTTATCGAAATAACGGCGGTTTTTCACTTTAGTTAATGGATCTTCCATATTGAGCCGTTCAAGTTCTCGATTTTTTTCTTCCAATTCGCGCAGTGTGACTTGCAGCTCAAATGTGCGCTCATCAATACTGCTTTCTAGGTCTTGTTGTGCCTGTTCATGGATCATCAGTTTTTCTTTAAGAAGCGCATCTTCTGCACGTGTTTTAGCCAATTTCTGCTCTTGTTGTTTGATATGGCTTTCACGTTCGAAAATGTACTGTTTGGCCAGTGCATAACTAATATAGATACACACAAATAGCGAACACACATAGGTTACTGGACGTTCAAGCAAAGCGCCCGAAAGGAGTCCGAGCTCAAAACCAAATTGATAGCATAAAGATATCATCAAACTTAGGTAGACAGTTACCGCAGGTATTCTTTGACTGAGTTTTTGTAACGGCGACTTGATGGTGATCACAAAAAAGTATACTACTGAGGTGATGGCAAAGGCATAAGCCACTTTAAGTGCCATGGTGATGGGTAAAAATGTGCACAACAAAGTGATAACAAGGCCACCCGCAAGCAGGTATTTTAACCAGCTATCTACATTGGGAGCTGTGCTAATCGGCAATATTCTGCTGCGTAAAATTGGAATAATCGCTAACGTTGACAGCAGAACTAGAATGCTTTGTCCGTATTGTTGCATCCATTGCCAGTCTGCATACAGGTACCTATAGCCAAAGCCATACAAATGCACTAGCAACAGCCATACACTAGACAGCAATAAAGTACCGTGAAGGAAGTACTTACGGCGTGTAAAGCTGTACATGGTAAAGTTTGTCGCGATCATTGCCAGCAAGAAACCAGCTAAAATACCATAAATAAGATTAAACTTACTTTTATACTTTAAGTATTCCACCGGGTGCCACAAACTGAGTGGGATATTGAGGGCGCCATGGTGTTTGACTTTGAGGTAGAGCGTTGTCTGGCGCTTGCCGAGGAGCTCAAGGGGGATCAATTGTGCTTCGTGCTTAATTGGACGTTGCATCAAGGGCCTGCTGTCACCCAGGTCTAGCGTCAATATGGCATGGTTCGGCTGCATGATATAAGCCGTGATATTGTCCAGTAGATTATTATTCACGCTGAGCAGCAGTGGTAATTCTATAAGGCTATCATTTCGAAGAACTACTTTGAGCCATACTTGTTGTTCAACTTCGCCTAAGTTAAGCGCCCCAGAATCATGATATTGCCATTTAGGGCGGCTGTTGAGTAAGTCTTGAATATTGTCAATCGTGGTTACTGTGTAGCTGAAAGGCATTGAGGCTTCATGCATAAATTGAGCATGGAGCTTGTAGGTGTTTGCTTGTGCCTCAGGGTTAAACTCGATGCTGGCAAACGCCTGATAAACGTTCAAAAGAAGAACTAGCAGCAACCATACCTTCATCATACAGTACTCTGTTTTTGCGCCATAAACAGCGCATTGAAGTTATCACGGCTATGGGCTGCAATGGTATCGACATCGGTGTTTTTTAGTAAGGCGATTTGCTCGGCAACAGCGTGTAAATAAGCTGGCTCATTGCGTCTAGATTTGGGTTTAGGCGACAGCGTACGTGGTAATAAATACGGGGCATCAGTTTCAATTAACAGCCTATCACTGGGAATATATTGAATCAATTCGCGTAATTGCTGGCCTCGTCTTTCGTCGCATACCCATCCCGTCACACCGATCATCAAGCCATAATCGAGATAAAACTTCAGTGCTTGGCGATCTCCTGTAAAACAGTGCAGCACCCCTTTGATGCGATGCTCCAAGAGCAAAGCGCGCATGCGCTCATAGGCATCGCGCTCATGAAGGTATGCCGGCATGTTCAATTGCTGTGCAAGCGCCAATTGGGCTCGACAGATCTTTTCTTGTTGGTCACGTGGTGAAAAGTCACGATTAAAGTCGAGGCCACATTCGCCAATGGCTACTACCTGCGGTGCACGTGCAAGCTGGGTTATTTGTGCAATATAATCTTCCGGCGCGTCTTTCGCATCGTGTGGATGGATCCCCGCCGTACTCACAAATTGGTGAGTTTTTGCCAAGTCGAGACTTTCGTGGCTAGTGATCAAATCACAGCCAATTAAGAGCATGTTATTGATTTTTGCGTCTTTGGCTCTTTGAATGACGTCGGCGCGATCTTTATCAAATTGCGCACTGGTTAAATTGACCCCTGCGTCGATCATTGTGTGCATTTATTTTATTCTTTTTACGCGAATTGTCCGGCTAGAACCCGATTTACTCATTAGAAAGGAGCTAAACGAGCCTCGTTTGATGGTGACAGAGTCACCTTGTTTCGCAAAAAACGCATCGCTGCCGATTTGTTTCCAAACTTGTTGGTTTGACAATTCAAATGTGCGTACTCCATGTGCTGATTTGTTCACTTGGGTAACTTTTGCAGTGATGTTGTCTACGTAGTCTTTTTGCTGTGTGATTTTATTTTCTAAACCAAAGCGCTCTGGCTGGGTAGAATTCGTTTGTTCGACTGCGTTGTGTTGGTGTGGTAACGCGGTGTTCGCCTGGTTATTTTTTACAACTTGTTTGCTCTGATATTGATTCATAAATTGATCATAGCATTGCAGTCGCTGTTGATCTTGCTGAATACTTTGGCAAGCTGTTAGGTTTGCATCAATCGTCTCATGGGCATGCGCTGCAATAGACGCACACAAGGTCATTAAGGCAAACCAATTATTCATTATTCATTTCCTGTTGCTGAGATTTTTTGCTGTATACACCAGCGAGTATAATGCCCATTTCAAATAATAATAGCATTGGCACGGCAAGTAAGGTTTGTGACAGTACATCTGGCGGTGTCAAAAACATGGCCACGACAAATACGCCGACGACAATATAAGGGCGTTTATCTCTTAAGCTTTGGGTTGTTGTTACACCGCTCCAACATAGCAACATGATGGCGACCGGAATTTCAAATGCAATGCCAAAAGCAAAAAAGAGTTTCAGAATAAAAGCGAGATAGCTACTAATATCTGGGGACAGTGTCATCATTGTTGGGCCAACGGCGGTAAAAAAGCCTAAAATAATTGGCATAACAACGAAGTAACAGAATGCAATTCCCGCATAAAAAAGCACAATACTGGAGAGCAGTATCGGCATTAACATGCGCTTTTCATGCTGGTACAACCCCGGTGCTAAAAAGCCCCAGACTTGATGCAAAATAAAGGGTATCGCCAAAAACAAAGAGACAAACAAAGTGAGTTTGAAAGGGGCAAAAAACGGCGCTGTCACGTCAGTTGCTATCATTGTGGCGTTCTCTGGCAGGCTTAATACCAGAGGGTTGGCAACAAAAGCATAGATATCATTGGCAAAATAAACCAAAGATAAAAAGATAACCAATACGCTAAGCAGGGCTTTGATAATTCGGTCTCTCAGTTCAATGAGGTGACCTATAAAACCACTGTTCTCCGATTCTGACATGGTGATTCCTGTTACTTCTGACGGGGCTAGTCTTTTTTCGATGTTTGTGTTGTGGAGTCACTTTGATAACTGTGGCGCACAGACTCTGCCGCCTTTTTGAGTTCGTCAACGGACTCCTGTAACTCCGGCGCTAAGTCATTCATGTTTTGTTGCTCAGCTTTTTTCAAATTGGCATGAAGTTCATGAACTCTGAGTTCTTCATTTACCTCAGCTTTTACTGAGTTAGCGACTGATTTTACGGTACGTATCCAGCGACTGACTGTTCGAATGGCCACGGGTAAGCGTTCCGGCCCCAGCACCACTAAACCGACAATCAAAATGACGACGAGCTCCCACATGCCCATGTAAATTATACCTTTTCTTTATCTGTTTCGGTGCTAGCAGATTTAGTTTGTGCTTGGCTTTGAATCGCGTCTTTGGGTTTATCCGCTTCTTTATTGTCTTCATCAGACATTGCCTTTTTAAAGCCTTTTACTGCGTTACCGAGATCCCCACCCATACCGCGTAATTTTTTCGTGCCAAAAAGCAAGACAATGATTGCAAGGACAATCAACAATTGCCATATACTGATTCCACCTAATCCCATAACGACTCCATTTATGTGTTATTTGTATTTACTGAATTGATTATACGCCTAGCGTATAAAATATCACCCTGTTTTACGCCAAGCGCAAATAAATAGCAAGCTTGCCAGCACTGCACTACCAAGGCTTGCGCCGTTAAGTTCGGCGATAAAACAGAGCCCGGCAATAATTGCAAAGGTCGACGCCGCCATGCCGAGTAAAATGCTCTGCATTGTTTGTTTATTGAAGCTTGGTGAAGCTACTTGAGGGCGATGGTGTTGGCGCTTGAGGTTTTGATAGATCAAATCTGGCAGCTCGGGCATTTTTTCAGCCCAAAACGGCAAGTTTTGGTACAACTTTTTCGCGACTGCCATTGGCCCAACTTGCTCTTTAACCCAATGCTCTAAAAACGGTTTGGCCGTTTTCCACAGATCTAGTTGCGGGTATAGCTGACGGCCAAGCCCCTCAACATATAACAGCGTTTTTTGCAGTAGCACTAATTGAGGTTGAACCTCCATATTAAAGCGTCTTGCAGTATTGAATAGATTAACTAGCACATGGCCAAACGAAATTTCGGCAAGTGGTTTATTAAATATTGGCTCGCACACAGTGCGAATGGCAAACTCAAATTCTTCTACGCAGGTATCAGCGGGAACCCAACCTGAGTCGACATGCAGCTGGGCAACCTGACGGTAGTCACGGTTGAAAAAGGCAATGAAGTTTTCAGCTAAGTAGCGCTTATCTTCACGATTTAAGGTGCCGACGATACCGCAGTCAATACCAATATATTGTGGGTTGTCCGGGTGTTCATACGAGACAAAAATATTGCCAGGGTGCATATCGGCGTGGAAAAAGCTATCGCGGAAAACTTGGGTAAAAAAGACTTCTACACCGCGTTCAGCGAGCAGCTTCATGTCAGTACCTTGCGCTTCTAGAGTATCGGTATCAGATACTGGAATTCCATAGATGCGCTCCATCACTAAAACGTTTTGGCGTGAAAACTCACTATACACTTCTGGAATGTAAAGTGCTTCCGAGCCTTCAAAGTTGCGCCTAAGTTGAATGGCATTAGCCCCTTCGCGCATTAAATCAAGTTCGTCCAACAGTGTTTTACGGTATTCACGGACAACTTCAACAGGGCGAAGCCTGCGTCCTTCACTGACCAGCCAAGCTAGAATTTTGGCAAATTGCTCCATTAATGAGAGGTCGGCCAATATCTGTTTCTCAATGTCCGGGCGGATCACTTTGACCACGACATCCTTTAGACCATGTTCGGTTTGTAACTGCGCTGTGTGTACTTGCGCAATGGATGCAGATGCCAGTGGTTGCTGTTCGAAATGTTCGAACAAGTTGCTGATATGGGTTAGATCCAACGCCTGCTCGATGAGTTTTTGCGCTTCACCACCATCAAAAGGCTCTACGTTATCTTGCAACTGCGCTAACTCTTGGGCCATGTCATGAGGTAACAGATCACGTCGTGTTGACAGCATCTGGCCAAACTTGACCCAGACTGGTCCTAAAGTTTGAAGTGCTAGACGTAATCGCGCACCTGCTGACTTATCTTGGTGCTTGTTTGGCAGCCAAAATACGCTTTTTCTAAGGAGCTTTGCATACCAAGGTTGTAGTTGCTGAGGTAGCAGTTCATCTAGGCCGTAGTTTAGAAATGTTTTACCAATTTGATATAGGCGAGCGATGGACAATTCCAGCTCCTTAAAGTCAGTCAGTTAGTGCATTAATGCGTTGTTCAAGCGCAGCCAGTTGCGATGAAAGCGCTCTGGTTTGAGCTTTAAATTGTTGTAATTCCAAAGGGTGGACGGTCACATTCAATTCATCCTGACACAGCTGAGTTACCACCTGTTGCCAAGATTTTGAATGTTGCTGTGCGCTGTTAGCGCACTGTTTGACGCTACTCACCAAATGCTCGGCGCCGGCATCGCCAAGATAACGAGACAGGTGTTCTGCCCAATCGATGTTTAGATTGGCAAACGCTTTACTGTAGGACTGTGCAAGGTGAAGGTCGCCTTCTAAGTCCAGCTTACCGGAGCGGATCAAACGTGTCAGTTGGCTGGGGTCCTTTAATTCACCCAGAGAATCAACAGAGGTGGTAATATGACAGTCTGCACTGTCGTGGTAATTACCATAGACAAAACAATGTTTGCCGTTGTAGTGCAGTGCACAGGATAAGTTTAAGTCTGTTAGCGTCAACGCGAGTACTTTATGCGCTGAACTTTGCAGATCGCTGGCAAGATTTGGTTCAAGCGTTAAAAGACGATTAACAGCTTGTTCGGCAACAGCCGTCAATACAGAAACCCACATAAACTTATCCTTACTAAACTTTAGTATTTGAACCCTCTATGCAGCGCAACGATGCCGCCAGTGAAGTTTTGATAGCTGGTTTGTTCAAAACCTGCATCTTCCATCATACTTTTTAAGGTTTCTTGGTCCGGGTGCATACGGATTGATTCCGCCAAATAGCGGTAAGACTCGCTGTCATTGGCGACCAGCTTACCAACGTTTGGCAGTATGTTGAATGAATAGAAATCATACAGCTTTGACAGTGCTTCGCTTTCGGTTTTTGAAAACTCTAAAACCAACAGGCGTCCACCCGGTTTTAGTACTCGATACATCGAGCGCAGGGCTTCGTCTTTATCTGTTACGTTGCGTAGTCCGAATGCGATGGTGATGACGTCAAGACTGTTATCTGGAAAAGGCAACGCCTGAGCATTCATTTGCACATATTCAATGTTGTTTACTAAACCTAGATCACGCAGTTTGTCACGGCCAACTTTCAACATTGAGTCATTGATATCGCCCAGGATCACTTGGCCTGTATCGCCAACTAATTGGCTAAACTTGGCAGTTAAATCACCTGTACCACCGGCAAGGTCTAACACTCGATGACCTTTGCGTACACCAGAGCAAGCAATGGTTTGACGTTTCCATAGACGGTGTATTCCAAACGATAAAAAGTCATTCATGATGTCGTATTTAGCTGCGACAGAGTGAAAAACATCTGCAACCAGCGACTCTTTTTGATTGGACTCTACAGTTTTATAACCAAAGTGTGTGGTATCGCGATTTTCTTCTTTCATGTTGGCCTTGGTGACACAGTTTAGATGGGTATAGTGTACTTGATAGCGACACTTAGGTGCAATTTATAGTGGCAGCTAATCGCAAAATTTTTATAGGCAAAGGGTGGTTAGATGGCGCCTGAAATGTAGCAGTCACGGCCCAAAGCATGTGCCTTTTGAGCTGCGTACGACGCTTGGCCTGCCAATTCATTAAAATCGCGTTCAGTTTGTCTTTTTGCAATCCCTATCGCCAGTTGAACTTCTGGAAATTGTACATTGCCTTTATTGCTGATAAATTTTAGCTTTTCAACACCTTTGCGGATTTTAGCGGCAATGACTTTGGCTGTTTCGGGTTCAATATCTGCAAGCAAAATGGTGAACTCTTGCTTACCTGTACGCCCAGGTACGCCACTTTCTAACACATATTTTTTGATTTTGTTCGCGACGCGTTGCAATACCGTTTCACCGATCATATCCCCAAACCTAGCAGTGAAATCGCTGAGGTTATCTACTTGAATAGAGATAGCGCACAGGGTTTTATCTTGATCTAACCAAAGCTGTGTCTTTTGATTAAGATAGTGTCGTTTATACAAGCCTGTATGTGGGTCGATCAAACGTTGTTTTCGAATTCGATTGAGCGCAATGTACTGCTGGTTTTGCGATGCTCTGGCTTTTTGTAAGCCGTTTTTAAAACGCTGTTGCTGTTCGAGAAAACGCTCAGTTTGATTGGCAAACTCACCGAGTACTTTTTTACTTTTGGCGATATCTTGAGTATCTAACTCGCTGGTGTATTTGCGAATATTTTGTGTAAATTGCGAAATACTGTGCTGAGCGCGCGCCGAGGATGTAGATAGCTCATCAATGACATTATCAACTTCTTTCAGTACTGCGAGTTCTTCTTGGTGCTCAGTGTATATAAATTCGAAATACAGCTGCTCTATATATACCGTATCGATAGTAGTGCTGTTGCGCAGATCCCGCTCCAAACGAGAGGTGAGAGGTTCGTTGCTACGACTGATAAAGGTATAGGCCACTTGATAATTGAGTGGTGTTGGCGGTAGAGAGTGTAGCTCCAAAAAATGACATACTTTGGTCATCTTTTCTTGGGCTATCGCCATTGGATCATGGAACGTCATCTACTTATACACCACACATTAAAGTTATTTTTAAAGCCTTAATGTCCTTCGGCACAAGTCATGATTTCATCCTATCTGAAGCCCCGCTACATTAATCGTAAATGCGACTTTTTGAAAGTAAAATTTGCCTCTTAAACGGTAAAAAGTTACCCGTTTATGTTCTTTAGGTGATTTTATCAACAACTTTATACTATCCTCCCTGTAGAGAGGTTTTGGAGAGCGCACTTGCTGATCTTTGGTCGAATATACTTGCATCCAGATAGGAGCCTTCGTTATGGTGCGCTATCCCAGCGAACGTTAAGGAACCCCTGTGTTAAACGCCATTGTTAAACCACTCAGTGCTATTGCACTGGCATTAAGTCTGTCAGCGTGTCAGACGACATCAACTAATCCAGATCAAACTTTTGTGGCATTGTCCGAGCAGGTAATGGCGTTTCGTGCTGAGATAGATAGCTCTGCCATTACATCGCTGGACGCGGAATTTTTGTTGGAAGATATGTCAGCACAAGGCTTGGCCAACAAAAATCAGCGCAGGTTGGCTTTGTTAGCACAGTTCGATGCAATTGATGAATCTCAGCTTAGTGCTGAAAATCAGATCAATTTTGCGATTTTACGGGCACAGGTACAAAATAAAGTCGATTTGTATCACTATAAACATCACTATGTACCGCTGTTGTCTGAATCTGGATTTCACACCTCGCTGATGTTTAAGATCAGAGAGCATGACTTTACCACAGCCCTTGGTTATCAGCTGTTGATTGAACGCATCAAACAATTACCAAGGTACTTTTCTCAGCAAATGGCATGGATGCGAGAGGGCATGAAAATAGGTTTAACCCAACCTAAAGTGGTGTTGAAAGGGTTTGAGTCTTCTATAACCGCTTATATAGCAGTGGAGGATGTTGAGCGTTCACCATTTTATGCGCCATTTAAAGTTAACCAAGCGGGTTTGCCTGATGCCGAATTTAAGCAGCTGCAGCAGCAAGCAAAAACGGCCATTCTCCAATATGCAAATCCAGCTTATCAGTCCTACTATGACTTTTTCGTCAATGAGTATCGACCTGCTGCGAAGGATGATATTGCTTGGTCTACCTCTCCAAATGGCAAGGCATTTTATATAAATCGCGCTAAGCATTTCACCACAACTTCTATGACACCCAAGCAGATCCATGAGCTGGGACTGCAAGAAGTGAAGCGCATTCGTACTGAAATGGATAAAATCATCAAAAAGGTCGGTTTTGACGGCACTTTTGCGGAATTTGTCGAATTTTTGCGAACAGATCCACAATTTTATGCCAAGACTCCGGAAGAATTGTTAAAAGAAGCTTCATTTATCGCGAAAAAGATGGATGCGCAGTTACCAAAGTTCTTCTATACATCCACTTTGCCGCGCGTGCCATATGGGGTTGCGCCAGTGCCAGACAGCTTAGCACCTAAGTACACCACGGGTCGCTATCTCAGCCCATCAACGGAAACGGATGCGGGTTATTACTGGGTAAATACTTATGCACTGGATAAAAGGCCTTTGTATGTATTAGAAGCGTTGACCCTTCATGAAGGCGTGCCAGGGCACCATTTACAAATTTCCATGAATGACGAGTTAACTCAATTACCCGAATATCGAAGTGAATATATTTCGGCATTTGGTGAGGGGTGGGGACTTTATTCAGAATATCTAGGTATTGAAGCCGGGTTTTATCAAGATCCCTACAGTGATTTTGGTCGGCTAACCTATGAAATGTGGCGTGCAGCCCGTTTGGTTGTAGATACGGGAATACATATGTTTGGCTGGAGTCGTGAGCAAGCGATGCAGTTCATGCAAGATAACACGGCATTGTCGTTACATAACGTAAAAACAGAAACGGACCGCTATATTTCTTGGCCTGGGCAAGCCCTGTCATACAAGGTGGGAGAACTGACAATTAGACGTCTCAGAGCTGAGGCTGAGCAAGCACTAGGTGAGCGGTTTGAAATCCGCGAGTTCCATCATCAAATCTTGAAAAATGGCTCAGTACCGCTGTTTGTTCTTGAAGCACAAATTGCTAAGTATATTGAACAGGCGCAAATGCAAAAATAATCACAGTGAAAAGGCCGCCATTAGGCGGCTTTTTTATTAGTGGACAAAGCTGATAATGAGCTGATAAAAATCATCAGTAGAGCGACAGCTTTTTGCATTGAGGATTAATTGTTCCCCCAACAACAGAGTTTGTTTTTGAACCGCCAAGCGCTTGTCAGCGGCTTCGATTTCATCAATATCTGCCACATGCGCCAATCCGATGGTGCGGCGGATAAGCTCTGTCCCACAATAGCCCATAGCGTCTTGCAGTACTTCTTGTAAAAATTGCTCGCTGTAACCTGGTGCTTGCAACGCTAAATCTCGGCCTTCTTCTTTTGCCAGTGTTAGCCACTGCTGCTCAAATACTTGCAGGCAAGTAGAAATGGTATTGAGTAAATAGCTGTGCAAGTCACGGCGTTTGGGGGCTTCGGCAACACGGCCATTATGCGCGCAGTAATTGAGTAGTAAGTTTCCAATAAATGAACCCAAATCAAACCCAATAGGCCCAAAAAAACCAAATTCAGGATCGATAAACTTGGTTTGATTTTGTGCTACAAAGATACTTCCTGTATGAACGTCGCCATGCAGCAATGTCTGAGGCGAAGAAAAGAACTTACTTTTCAGTCGGGCGACATGGATCAGCAATGTGTTGTTTTGTCGCAGTAGGTGAACTTGCTCTGTTAATTCTGTTGGAAAGTTATTGCGCTCATTTACTCGGTAGGGGTCGTCGAAAAATAAATCTTCAGTGATAGAGCAAAGCTCTGGGTTGGTGAACTCTTGTACCAAGGCTTTTTTATCTGCTGGAGATAAGTAAAAGTCTGAGTGGTAAAAGCTCGTTCTTGCAAGATAAGTTGCGACATCCGAGCCCAGCTGGCGAAATGTTTGCCCTTGGTTAAGTTCGCCACGCAAGATAGCCAAATCGCCGAGATCTTCCAAAATAGTCACTGCCAGTTCGCTATCGTGGTGAAGCACCTTTGCTGTTAACTCAGGGCAGACCTTACCATGTTTTTGCAAAACACTTGCTTCAATCCTAGCCCTATCTAAGGTTAGAGGCCAGCTTTCACCAACACAACGTGCATAGGGCAGGGCTTGCTTCAAAATGATGCTTCGCTGGTTTGTATCTTGGATACGGAACACCAAATTGAGATTGCCATCACCAAACTCATAGCAAGAAAGCACAGAGTCTGTAGGAAAGAATTGCCCCAGTTCTTGGACGTAACTTAAGGCGGTGTCGTTATTAAAGGCAACGTATTTGCTCACTGTTATTCACCAAAAATTAAAGTAACTTTTGGCATTCTATATTTTTAAATGTTTAGATGTCTATACATCTTTAGATCTTTATGTAGAATGAGTAACAATATTAACTGCCTATCCTTTAAACAAAATGAAAGACTTAATCGCTCAAAGTTTGAAATATCAAGATGGTAAAGTGCAGGTGCTTGACCAATATTTATTGCCACATCAGGAGGTTTGGCATGTATGTCAAACTGTCAGTGAGATGCAGGGTCTGATCAATAACCTTCAAGTACGAGGCGCGCCTTTAATTGGCCTAGCGGCAACGTTACTGGTGGCATATCTGGCTGAGCAGGGCGGATCACAGCAAGAATTAGGTCAGGCGATAGATGATTTAGAAGCTACGCGTCCAACGGCGGTGAATCTCAAACACTGTATGGATAGATTGAGAGCGGTAGTAAACAATGAGCGATATGTTGAGTCGGTTGTTGCCGTCGCTGAACAATTATTTGAAGAAGATATTGCTCTGTGTAAACGTATTGCGGAGCATGGTGTTGAGCTAATCAATGCTGGGGATAACATTCTAACCCACTGCAATACAGGAGCACTGGCTACAGCGGGAATTGGCACTGCACTTGGCGTGATTTATCAAGCAGCACAGCGCCATGGCAATATTCATGTCTGGGTAGATGAAACG
Source organism: Pseudoalteromonas sp. Of7M-16 (assembly GCF_022347805.1). Lineage (NCBI taxonomy): Bacteria > Pseudomonadati > Pseudomonadota > Gammaproteobacteria > Alteromonadales > Pseudoalteromonadaceae > Pseudoalteromonas > Pseudoalteromonas sp. Of7M-16. Next base: position 90,632 of record NZ_JAKRFY010000035.1, read on the forward strand.
CGCCCTTTATTACAAGGTGGGCGGTTGACTGCGTATGAGCTTGCTCGCTGGCAGATCCCGTACACTTTATTGTGCGATAGCATGGCAGCTTCTTTGATGGCTGCAGGCAAGGTGGACAAAATATTTGTCGGTGCGGATAGGGTGGCGGCAAATGGTGATTTTGCAAATAAGGTCGGCACGTATAACCTAGCTGTGTTAGCACATTTTCATCAGATACCTTTTTATGTGGTGGCGCCAAAAACGACTTTCGATCCACTGTGTGCCAGCGGACAAGACATTGAAATAGAGCAGCGCAGTGCACTTGAAGTGACAGGTGTGAGTGGCAGTTTTGGTGACTGTCAGTGGGCACCCAAGCAAGCTGATGTTTATAATCCTGCTTTTGATGTGACACCGGCAAGGTTGGTAACTGGCTGGGTATTTGACAGCGGTGTATATACCAAACCCGTGTTTTCAGCGCTGTAATGTGAAGTGACACGGTAGGTTATGTCTGTCCAATGTGTCACTGTGAGATTAGAATTTAGTCTAAAATTGGAAATTGCTTTGCAATGTTCGACCCTGTTTCTTTGGCAACCCAACCTTCGGTGTTATTGAATAGGCGAATGGCTGTGAACTCAGGATCACTGCCCATATCAAACCAATGAGGTGTGTTTTCTGGCACGGAGATCAAGTCGCCTTGTTGACACAGCACTTGATACACTTTGTCTTGAATATGTAGGCAAAATAAACCTTGTCCTGCGACAAAAAAACGTACTTCATCTTCACTGTGGGTGTGCTCAAAAAGAAATTTCTCGCGTAATTGTGCCGCATTCGGATTACCTTTTTGCAGCGCGATCACATCAACAGTTTGATATCCACCCTGTGCTTTTAAGCGTGTGATATCTTGCTGGTATGCATCTATGATGTCTGCTTCTGCAGCATCATGTGCCAGTATTTGTGTTGCTTGCCACTGTTCAAAGCGCACCCCAACTTCAGCAAGTTGCTGGGTAATTTTTATGGCATCGTCACTTTGAAACGTTGCCGTATTTGGCTGATGTTCTTGGTAGATGTGTAAGTAACTCATGACGGTTTCTCATCTTTTATTTGTTCAAAGTCGGTTATGAAGTCATGTTGGGGGCTTGTTGTTTGCCCATCGCGCCACAACTGTAATGTCTGCATTCCCGCTTCTTTCGCTGCATCAAGCTCTGCGACTACATCACTTAAAAAAAGGATTTCGTGTGCAGCAAAGGGGACACTTTGAAGGATGTTGTGATATGACTGGGTTTGCTGCTTAGCTCCTACTCGGGTATCAAAATAGTCGCTAAATAACGGTCGCATATCACCAAAATCTGAATGCGCGAAAAGTAGTTGTTGCGCTTTGACTGAGCCAGATGAATAGACGTACAGTACGATTCCTGACTGCTGCTGGTCGGTTAAATAGGTGTAAGCATCCGGGTAGATATGGCCCGTAAAGTCTCCTTGTTGATAGCCATTTTGCCAGATCAAACCTTGCAACTGTTTAAGTGGGGTGATTTTTTTATCGGCTGCAATCCAGCCGAGCAAAGTATCTATGACGGTTTCTAAGCTCGCATTCGGTTGATTTATCTCTGCTCTAACCGCTTCTATTTGAGCGCTTACCTGTGGCTCATGCTGCGCATTTATAACAAAGTCAGTGAGGTGTTTTGCAGCATAAGGAAAAAGAATGTCTTTAACGAATGATATGCGAGTAATTGTGCCTTCAATATCTGTGAGTATGGCTTTTATCATTTTACTGCTCCTTCTAGTTTTATCCGCTCCAACTCACAAGCAAATAAAAACTCTAACCCTTCAATGTGTCGGCGTGTTTCAAAAATACTGTTGCCAAGCGCGTACAGGCCGTGACCACGGATCAAGACACCGTGGGTAATTGGGTATGATTGATGGTGTTTAGCTACGCGCTCTGCCAAGGCTGGAATATCCTGATCATTATCAAAAATGGCAATGGAAAGTGTATCGAGATGACTTTGAATACCGGATAGTGATTTTTGCATTTCATATCCTGTAACCGCAAAGTTGTCGCTGCGTATAAAGCGCGAAAGTACCGTAGCTGCAACAGAATGTGTATGTAAAATACAACCAGATTGAGGTTGCAACTCATACAGTTTTAAGTGTAAGGCGGTTTCAGCGGAAGGCTTGCCTTCACCAGAGACAATATTACCTTGTTGGTCTAATTCTAAAAATTGCTCAGGGGTTAGGTGCCCTTTATCAAAGCCACTGGCGGTGACGACAAAGCCATCATCGGTCTTCATCGAAAAATTACCACCCGTTGCAGGGACCCAACCTTGTTGGTTTACCCAGCGTCCAGCGTCAATCAGTGCTTGTTTTGCTGCCTTTGTTTGCATATTCGATCTACCTTAAGAGGTTTGGACGGCTATACTTCTATCTTTGGCAATGATAGCATCGCTTTATCGCCTACGCCATAACCAAAAGAGTTACAATATGGAAAGTAAATTACCAGATGTCGGTACCAGTATCTTTACTAAGATGACGGGTCTTGCCAATGCACATGGTGCGCTTAACTTGTCGCAAGGATTTCCAGAGTTTGATACTCCGACTAAGCTAAAGCAAGCACTGGCCGAGCAAACGCTCGCAGGCAACAATCAATATGCACCTTCACCAGGCGTTGCTGCGCTACAACAAGAGATTGCTGCACTAGTGGCGCGTCGATATCAGCAAGACATTGATGCCAGCGCGCAGGTGACGGTGACCGCAGGCGCGACAGAGGCCTTGTTTGTCGCTATTCAAGCACTGGTCCGCGACGGTGATGAAGTTATCGTCTTTGACCCCGCTTATGACTCTTATCGACCTGCTGTAGAATTGGCGAGGGGCAAAACTGTACACATTCCATTAAGTGCGCCGGATTATGAGATAGATTGGACTTTGGTGAGCAACAAAATTACCGAGAAAACTCGTGCGATCATCATAAACTCTCCACACAACCCCAGTGCAAAAACACTCAAGCAAGTTGATTTAGACTCGCTGAAAACGCTTTTGGATCAGCATGATATATACCTTATCAGTGATGAAGTGTACGAGCATATTACATTTGATGGCGCATCGCACCTAAGTGTATTGCGTGACCCAGCGCTATCTGAGCGCGCTTTTGTGATCTCGAGTTTCGGTAAAACCTTCCATTGTACGGGATGGAAAATGGGCTACTGCGTGGCTCCGCCTGCACTGTCGAGTGAGTTCAGAAAAATTCACCAGTTTGTCAACTTCTCTAGTTTTACACCAGCACAGTTTGCCTTGGCTGAAATGTTGCGTGACGCGCCTGAGCATGTCGATGAGTTATCTGACTTCTATCAGCAAAAACGCGATGTGTTAGTGCAAGCGCTCGCCCCAAGTCGATTCAAGGTTTTACCTAGTGAAGGCACGTACTTTTTATTACTAGATTACAGTGATATTTCAACGCTGGATGATGTTACATTTTGCCAGCAATTGATTGAGCAAAGTGGTGTAGCCGCTATTCCGTTAAGTGTGTTTTATGAAAAACCAACACAGGATAAAATTATTCGTCTGTGTTTTGCAAAAGAGACCGATACACTTATCGCAGCGGCGGAGAAACTATGTCAACTTTAACGGTTAGTTTGGTGCAGTACGACATTGCCTGGCTGTCACCAGAGCAAAATTTTACTACTATTGAGCAGCTGACAGCAGCACCCACAGGGTGTGATCTATTGCTGTTGCCTGAGACCTTTGCCACAGGCTTTGCGCTGCAACAAGCCACCGCAGAGCAGGCCGCACTGGCGCTGAGTTTTATGCAGCAACTAGCTGAGCGTTTGCAATGTGTGGTGGCAGGTTCCGTGCTGGTCCCCAACGGTGATAAGAAAGCGAACCGCTTTTATTGGGTTTGGCCTGATGGGTCGCAGCAAACATACGATAAACGCCATTTATTTTGTCTCGGCAATGAAGGCCAGTATGTGACGCAGGGCTGTGAAAGAAAAATTTTTGAAATCAACGGTTTTAAGCTCTTGCCTCAAGTGTGTTATGACTTGCGCTTTCCTGTCTTTCAACGCAGTAAAAACGACTATGATGTGATGGTAAATGTTGCAAACTGGCCATCCGCAAGGCGCTTTGCTTGGGATACCTTGTTACGTGCCCGTGCTATCGAAAATCAGTGTTTTGTATTGGCTACAAACCGAATAGGTCCAGATGGCAAAGGTGTTGCCCACGATGGGGGAACCATAGCACTGGACTATTTAGGTCAGACTATTGAGCAGGTGGATGACAATCTGACGGGCGTTGTGACGGTCTCTCTGGATAAAGGTAAACTGGCTGAATACAAAAGCCAATTCCCAGCACACCTAGATGCTGATGGGTTTGAGATTACATTATAAAGATTAGTGGAGCAGCCAGTGCCGCTCCACTGAGTTTAAACATTGTATTGATGTACGAGTAGGGCTTGATTAGGCTCTGTCATTTCTTGTGATTGTGTGCGTGGTTCATCGGCCAGCGTAAAGTAGTTCAGTAAGTTTTTCATCTCCATTGCTTGAGTTGCCATTCGCTTTGCTGCGGACATGGTTTCTTCTGTGATTGCGGAGTTTTCCTGAATTAAATCTGTCAGTCGCTGAACGACCACATCTACTTCTTCGATAGCTTGCTTCTGAGTTATCGTCGAGCGATTAATACTGACAATATTGTCGTTTACATCGGCCACGGCTTGAACAATATGATCCAGCTTTTCACCTGAGCTGTTAGCCAAAGTGGTGCCCTGTTGGACCTTATCGTTACTATTGCTGATAATGTCTTTAATTTGTTTTGCTGAAGCGGCGCTTCGCCCGGCAAGCTCTCGCACTTCATTGGCAACCACAGCGAAGCCTCGACCGTTTTCACCTGCACGCGCAGCTTCCACAGCTGCGTTTAAGGCCAAGAGATTCGTTTGAAAAGCTAGCTCGTCGATGACTGAAACGATTTCATTAATATCTTTGCTGGCGGTGTTTACTTCATCAATGGCGCGTACTGTATCTTGCGAAAGTGTGCCTCCTTCTTTGGCAATGTGTTCTGCATTATGGGACTTTTCAACGGCGGTTTCAGATTGCTGTACGACTAGGGTGAGCTCTTCTAACATGTGGCCTGTACTGGCGCTGGCCTCTTCCAAGTTGGCTGCCTGCTCCTCGGTGCGTCGACTTATCTCCGCATTACTGGCGGCTATCTCTTCGGTACTGTGAGCAACTAAGCTGGCGGCACTTTGAATACTCTCGATCACGTGGGTGAGCTTTTGTGTGGTAGTGTTTACGTCTTGTTGCAGTGTGGCAAAGACACCTTGATAGTTGCCTTGAATGTGGCTGTTTAAGTTACCTTTAGCAATGGCGCTGAGACTATCGGTCACGGCGTGTATTGCATCTGAAACCGCGTCAATGGAGCTGTTAACATCCTCTTTCAAGCACAGCAGTTGCCCTTGTAATGAAGACTCTATCTTGTGAGAAAAGTCGCCTTCACTCATCGCTGCCATAACACTGACAAGCTCCTCGATGACCTGATCAAGGTTATTGACGGTATTATTGATATCATTTTTTAGGGTTGATAACTGTCCTTTAAGCGGAGAGTTAATAGTGCGGTCAAAACGGCCATGGCTAATCGCCATCATGACCGATGAAATTTCTCCGATGGCTTGATCTAATCCGGAGATTGAGAGGTTTATATTACTTTTTAATTGCCCGAGTTGGCCATGGGCGGGGGTAGAAATAGTATGTTTAAAATCTCCCTCGCTGACAGCCTCCATGGTGTTGCCGATATCTTGAATAATGGCTTCAAGGTTGTCCATGCTTTGATTTGTATCGACTTTGAGCTGTGCTAATTGTCCAGATAAAGGGTGTGTGATCCGTTTAGAAAAGTCTCCATTGCTAATTGCGCTCATGGTACAACTGAGTTCGTCAATTGCACCACTTAAACTGCGGATCGAATTATTCACACAATCTTTAAGCCGCGCCAAACTACCACTGGCAGCGACTTCGACTTGCATCTTGAATTGGCCTTGCTCAACAGAAGTCATAACGGTCACAATGTCATTCATGGTGTCATCAATGGAGGTAACTGAGCGGTTAATATTGGATTTCAATGTGTTTAAGTCGCCACTTAACTGAGCTTCGATCTGCTGATCAAATTGTCCTTTTGCCATCGCTTTCATCACAAAGTTGATCTCGCCCAGCGCAGTTTCTAAGCAGCCAGCACATTCGTTTGTGGCATCTTTTAATTCTTTTAGCTCGCCATTGCATGGCGCGCTGATACGATCGTTGAATTTCCCTTTGGCCATTTGATTTAATACGCGATTGGCTTCTGATATCGATAGTTGCAGTGCATCGAGCAAGGAATTGAATGCTTGGGCGCATTGCCCTATTTCGTCTCTTGAGCTGATCTCAGCGCGGAGCGAGAAGTCACCGCGAGATTGCACTGCGCGCATAGTATTAACTAAATTGTGGACAGGCCGAGATAGGCTTCTGGCAAACCACAGTGCTGTAAAAAGAATCACTACAATACTGATGACCATAACAATTGCCATAGTTTGTCGCAGCGATACAACGGGAGCAAAGGCCTCTGCCTCATCAATTTCGGCCAGCAGTGCCCAGCGTACATCAAAGACTTGAAGATCACTGTATGCGGATAACACTGGGTTACCATTGTAGTCGATAACGACCTTTTGCCCTTGCTGGCCCTGCATGGCCAGTTTGTAAGATTCAGTGGCTATGGCACCAGTTTCGGGGTTTGCAAAAGATGCCTTCACGGAGTGATTGACCGGATCTAAATATGAGTCTGAGCGCATTAAACCATCTGGGCCGACTAAATATGTTTCGCCACTTTGGCCGAGCCCATGACGTTCGCTCATGATTTCATTGAGGGCATCAATAGAAAGCTGAAATATTAAAGTTGCTTGGGAAATACCTGCGAAGTCCAATGGCATGGCAACAAAACTGGCTGGTGTATTGTAGGAAGGTAGATACGGCTCATAGTCGGCAAACAGCATTTGATCTTGCTCTATCAGCGCCCGAGTGAATACATCGGCGATGCTACTATTGGCATAAGGACCTGTTTTGAGCGAGGTTGCAAAATCCACTTCTTTAAACACAGAATAGACAATATTGCCGCTGTAGTTATCCACGATGAAGATATCGTAAAGTTGGTAAACTTCAGTGAGTTTTCGGAAAAATTCATGATGGCGCTGGTGGGCTTTGTCATAAGCATCGAGGTGACCAGTCGCTTTCAATGTGTCTTTTTCTCCGATGGGGTTGGGGTTGTCGGCAATATAGCGGGTTTGCAGTGTCACCCCTTGTCCTGACAATGAATCTAATAGTGAGTTGAGCGCGACCTTGCTATTAGTTTGCTGCTCGAAACGAGGCAAAAACTCTTGCTGGTAAAAGCGTTGTAAATTATTGGGTAGGTTGTCGGTTGATTCTATTTCATCAAATCCATCTAGCAAGTCTTGTGTTGCTTCAAGCAGATAAGGGTTGATGGCTAGTGCCTGGAGTTTATCCTCGACGGTTTTAAAGTGTCTTTCGATGGCGCGTTTTTTCACCTTCCCGACAGCGCCCAACTGTGCATATACCTGTTCGCTAATTGTGTTGGACGCTTGGATTAACGAAAAGGTAATAATGACAGCTGTGGGGATGAGGGCGACCAGTAAAAAAGCGATCATCAGCTTTTTTGCTAAATCGAGAGATTTTAAGAAGTGACGAATACGAGACATAAGTGGCCCTCCGATCCTTGTATTCTGGCATTTGTACGACGCAAGTGTTGCTACATGATTCTGCCTACTGATTGTTTACTAACGGCTTTCAATCAGCATAAACCACACAAAAAGTGTGGCTAATAAACGTACAGAATTAACGTTAGTGTAGATCACTTCCCGATAAGATCTAGCGTTGGGAAGTTGCAAAAATTGCTGCTTTTTTGATTTTTGAATGCGTTGCTTGGTAACTCTGAATATTGCAATAATGAGAGGTGAGCGAATTGTGTTGTGAATTTTTGATGACTTATGAGCAGAAATAAAAAAGAAGCAGCGTATGCTGCTTCCTTTTTCTGATTTATAGCTTAGCTATTAGTGCTTCCAGTGATACTTGTGTGCTTTTTCTTCCATGTACGCTTCCGTGTCAGGGTGCATTGGCGTCTTATTTCCATTTTCAAAGAAGAATGGCTGACGCTTACGCGTGTCGTTACCGATTTCGTTCATGGTCGCCGCATCATATACACGGCCATTTAGAATGGTGTAGGTCACTTTTTCTGACTCGCGAATGTCGTTTAGGACATCGCCATCAATAATGACTAAATCCGCAAGCTTACCTTTTTCAATGGTGCCAATGTCGTGGTCCATCGCAAGGTATCTGGCACCATCAATGGTACCGCTGCGCAGCGCTTCCCAAGCACTAAAGCCACCTTGTGCCATTGACCATAGTTCCCAGTGTGCGCCTAAACCTTCTCGCTGGCCGTGTGCACCAATATGAACCGTTACACCTTTGTCGCGCAATTGTTTTGCCGATTTTGCAGCATCGATGTGGTTGTAGTGGTGTTCAGGTGCCTTTTCACGACGGATAGACATAGGTTTAACCACATATTCAGGCACAAAGCTCATGAGTCGCTCGTTTTCCCAAACATTAGTGGTGTTGTAGAAATAGTCTTCACCCTTGATCCCGCCGTACGCTACGTTGAAAGTTGGCGTGAAGCCCGCTTCCGTTTGACTCCACATTTGCGTAACGTCTGAGTAGATATTCGGGATAGGCAGAGCATGTTCAAGGCCAGTATGACCATCGATGATCATGTTCATGTTTTGCTGGAACTTCGAACCGCCCTCTGGCACCACCATTATTTCCATTTGTTTTGCCGCTTCAAGTACTTGTTGGCGAGTATCACGGCGAGGGTGGTTGTAACTCTTAACTGAGATTGCACCGGCATCTTTGAGGCGCTTAACATGGAATTGAGCATCTTCTAAATTGTTGATTGGCGTTTTATAACCTGGGGCTTCACCTGCGTATAAAATACGGCCTACAGAGTAAATACGCGGAGCAACGGTTAAACCAGCACGCTGTAGCTCAGCCATAGAGAATACTTCGTTAGAGTTGTTAGATGGATCGTGAATAGTGGTTACACCAAAGCTTACATTTGAGAATTGGTTCCAGTTTTGCTCAGGCTGTAGTTCGCGACTACCGTAGCTACCGTGTGCGTGTGCATCAACAAGACCTGGAATAACCGTTTTACCCTTGATATCCATCACTTTTGCAGAGTTCGGAATGGTGACATCGCCACGCGCGCCCACTGCGATAATGCGGTTGTCTTCGATAAGTACCACACCGTCTTCGATAACTTCTTGTTGGTTCTCTGCATCACGCATCGTTACAACTTTACCACCAACCAACGCCAATAAACCTTTTGGCTTGTCTGAAGGTTGCTCGAAGCTTAAATCGATACCTTCTGCGGTTAACTCATCTAGGTTATCTGCAGCATTCTCTACAAACGAGAAAGTATCAGTCAGTTTACGTTGGTATAAGTTTGGACCAAATGCCCAAGTCAGAGCACTGCTGTCTGCCTTCCAGTTTAGGAAGTCACCAGAGTACTTAGATACTTGCTTTACAGGGAAAGACTTACCGCCTTTGTTGATCGATAGTGTTTTACCTGTGCTAGTAAATGGGGCAACGAATGTATTGAAGTGCTCAATAAAAGCGACATAGTTGCCATCAGGAGAGACCTTGTAATCAAAGATGTATTCGCCTTTGAAATGGCTGCGCTCTTCATGACCGTTTAAGTCGACACTTTTCAACTCTCGACTGGTTTCGCTGCTGGCAACTGAGAAATAAATGCGCTTGGGATCGGCACCAAAGTGTGGGTTGTCACCGCTTTTTACAACGCGCTTGGCTTCGCCACCTTTTGCATCGACTAGGTAAATGCCCGGGTGCATTGACCAATCACCACTCAATAGGTAACCCCCAGTTACTTTCTTGAACAAGATCTTTTTACCATCTGGCGAGAAGCTAGGTGAAATGTAGTGACCTGGGTCTTGGGTAATGACACGGCCTTTGCCGCCTTTGGCTGAAACAACACGGATACTGCCTAGTTCCTGATCATCCCATGTCGTATAGACAATGTATTTACCATCGCGTGAGTAGCTTGGGTAAAATTCAAAGTGGTCATTTTGTTTGGTCACTCGACGCACTTTGCCAGATTCAATGTCTTTGACATAAAGGTGACCCAAAGCTTGGAACAATGCTGTTTCGCCGTTTGGTGAGAGCTGTGACCAACGTGCCAGCTTGACTTTAAAGTTGTCAGGCGCCACATCAACCGCAAATTTTAATGCTGGCGTGATTTCTTTTTCCGTTACGACGCGAGTAGGAATAACTTGCGCTTGTTTTGTAGCAATATCCACTTTGTGGAATACGCCACCTGACCAAAATACTAAAGCTTTGCCATCTGGTGTATAGGCAAACGCCGGTGTATTACCTTGTGCACCGTTGGCTTCTTGCAGGTCTCGATCTAGGCCTGTGAAGATCTGTGTTTCGATACCAGACTTTAAATCTTTGATATACAGTGCACTGATCATTTTCTCGCCATTGTCTTCACGCTTTACAAACGCCAGAGACTTGCCATCAGGACTTGGCGTTGGACGGATCGCACCACCTGCACCGCGAATAACTGTTTCTTCTTCGCCAGTTGCTAGATCCCAAGAGCGAACTTCAAATACCGAAGTAAGAGCATTTTTGTTGTATTGCCAGCGTACACCCGGTGTGGCGTCCACTGAGTAGTATATTTTTTTGCCATCAGTTGAGAACGCAGGCTCTGCAATATTCTTTTGTGATTTGGCTCCGTGCAATCTCTCACGTACTAGCACGCCTTTACCACCTGAAATGTGGTACATGCGAATAGAACCACCCGGGATAGTACGGCCAGTTACTTGCCCTTGTTTTACCGCGATATACTGACCATCAGGTGACCATGATGGATTGTGCAGTAGGTTGTGTGACTCATCAGATACTTGACGCATATTGCTGCCATCAATATCCATTACCCATAGGTTTTCAGCACCCGCGCGATCGGAAATAAACGCGATATGTTTGCCATCAGGTGAGAATTTTGGTTGGAAGTTCCAAGCACGATCACTGGTAATGGCCTTCGCTTTACCGCCTGAAATTGGCATAACGTAAATATCACCTAGCATGTCGAAGATCACGTGTTGGCCATCTGGGCTAACATCCACGTTACTCCAAGTTGTTTCGTTGGTATCTATGGTGATTGTTTGTTTTTCACCTGGTGGGTTGAGTACATCCCACTTTGCGGTGCTTTCTTCTGCGCCTGAGGCGGCAAGAGAAGGAGTGCTTAGTCCGATCAATGCGGCACCTATCGCAGCGGCAATAGGTGATTTAAATAGTGCCATGGTGTATTCCTATGTGTTGTCAAGCCAAGTCTCAGTCTGTTGCTGAGTTTTGGTTTCTTGTCTTGTTGTGAGCTTATTTTCTATTTACCCGGGTAGGATGGCGAATTTTTTAACTAAAGTCGATAATGTGTCGATAAAAGTGCGCTCATTTGCGGCAACTTTGCATTATTTTTATACAGCTTATGAGGCGTTTGTATTAATTCTTGAGCAAATAGAAAAGTAACTTTGTCAGTAAGGCAAGATCGCAGCTCCCAAAGGAAGCTGCAATTTTCACTATTAGCTTAATGTTTGTTGGCGAACAAATTGTAAATAGGCCTCTAAACTTTTTTGCCACAGTGCCATCGCCTGAGTTAAATCATCGTCGCACTGTTTGCCATCTAGCAGGCGACGTTCTATTTTTTTCAAAGCGAGGCCATAACGGTTAAAACCTAATTGCAAGGCGGTACTGGCTTGGCGGTGGAGGGACTTAATACATTGTTCTTCATCTTCACTTAAGAGCTGTTGGATATGGATCAGTTTGTTTCGGGCAGATAACACAAACTCATTGTATATTGACGATACTTCATCTTCACTAAAGCCACTTTTAAGGGAATTAACCGCCGTATCATCATATAAAGTGTCGCTTAACTCTACACGCATATCCGGTTTTTGGGCTTTTTGTGAGTCACTGATCGCCTGACGTAGTTTTTCTTGTTTGATGGGCTTACCCACCACATCTTTGATCCCTAGAGAAAGGTATTCTTTGATCTCTTCAGGGCTTAAGCTCGCGGTGAAAGCTAAAAATGGCGTGCGCTTGTTTTTGTGTTCAATGGTTTGCAGATGCCTAAGTACCTCTTGCCCAGTAAAATCAGGTAAATTCATATCTAGTAATACCACGTCAAACACATGCTCTTTGAGGTGTTCTATGGCACTTGAACCATCGTAAGCCAATTTGATTTTATGTTCGTCCGCAGCCATAAATTCGATGGCGATCTTACGGTTTAAATCTAGGTCTTCGACCAACAGCACAGACAGTCCGGTGGGATATTCTGGGTTGTGATGGCGCTGCTCAACCAAGCTTAGCTCGCCGACAGGCAGGCTGACGTCAAAGCTAAATGAACTGCCTTTACCCAACTCACTGATGATTTCAAGTTGGCTACCCAGCTTGCTGAGAAGGCGCGCTGTTATCGCTAAACCAAGACCTGTGCCTCCTTTGGTTTTACCTGCATTACTTTGCACATAAGGTTCGGTCAGTTTGTCGATGTCTTCCTCTTCAATACCTGGGCCTGAGTCGACCACGCTAAATCGAACAATATGTGACATATTGGCCTCTTCGAGCAGCTCAACACGCAGTTTTACTTCGCCTTTGTCGGTAAATTTAATGGCGTTGCCGACGAGGTTGAGTAAAATTTGCCGCAGTTTTTGTTGGTCGCAGTAGTAGCACACTTGATCGGGCAAGTCGTAGAGTAGGGTAAAGGTGAGCTTCTTTTGCTCGGCCAACGGGCTCATCAATAAACACAGGTTATCTAGCCAGCTTTTAAGTTCAACGTCTTCAGACGACAGTACCTCGTCGCTCTGATCTAAACTAGCGTAGTCTAAGACTTTATCAATCAATAAGTTGAGTGACTCAGCTGAATTAATAATGGCCTCACAATAGGCCTTGCTGTGTTGATCGTGGCTGCGATTTAGGACCAATTGCGCACTGCCTAAAATGCCATTGAGTGGCGTGCGGATCTCATGGCTGATGGTAGATAAAAACAAGCCGCGAATTTCGAGGTCTTTTTGCGCTTTTTCTGTGAGATTGTTGAGGTTGAGCTCGCGTCTTTCATTACAGAGTAGCGCCATACCGGTTGCATAGAATATAGGAGCCAGTACACCGTTGAAAAATATGGCAATAGAAAACCAAGGATCAGCAAAAAGAGAAACTTGGTTAACTTCGCCCATGAATACCGTGCGACCAATGAATGCAGTAAAGATAAACCCCAGTACGATTAAATAGACGATGCTACCGTTGGGGTATTGCTTACGGGCATAACGAATAAAGTAATAGCTGAGAAGAATTGCCTCGACAATATGCTGAAGGTCAGAGATCAAGATCCGCTTTCGCAAATTGTCATCCACCATCGCATAATAGATTAATGCTGACAGTAGCGCTAAGGTAGCAAAAAGATAACTTCTAAATTCAACGCCCCGCTGTCCGAGGAACTGACTTATTGCCCAACAATGTATGATTGAAGCGAGAAACAGTAAGGTGTTGGCAATGCCGATGGTTTGCCACTGCGAGAGAAAGCTATGCAGTGCGAACATGGATATGGCGGCAAACAAAATTAATGGATAGAAAATATACAGCAATACACCGGGTGTATTTTTATTTGCACGCCACGTTAAATAATTAATGAGCGTCATCATTGCCGTCATCGCTGCACTGGCTACATACAGGGTTTTGTGGTCCAACATAGGGGCTTTGTTAACAATTAAAAGACGTACCTAGGATAGAGCGAAGACTCAGCGCAGTAAAGCGATGCACCGAGAAATTAATGAGATGGCTTGTCGAGCTGTTACATGATAAGTCTAAAAAACAAAAAGCATGCTAACAGCATGCTTTTTGACAGAACAGGGAAGTGTACGTTGTGTATTAACGTATCTCGTCAGGGATATTTTGCTGTGCCCATGACAAAAGTTCGATACGGTTACGGCACTTAGTTTTACGAAATGCACTATATAGGTGAGTTTTCACCGTATGTGGGCTGATATTTAAATCTTCCGCAATTTCTTTATTTTTAGCGCCTTTACTCATCAGAGAAATGATCGCTTTTTCACGCTTAGTGAGTTTTACTGGCTCGATATCACCTTCAGTCAGTTTATGAAGCGCATCTTTGTTAAATTGCAGCATGCGATTTAACGCATTACACATGATCTCACGACGATACCAAAGCTGATCTTCCATCAGTAGGCGGATGCCTTTCATCAATACATCTGCATTATCTGTGGTATAAAATACACCGCGAATGCCGCTGAGTAATGCACGATTAGCCAATTCTGGGTTTTCATCTAAGTTGAACAGCACGATGTCGCAACTGACTTTGAGGTTAACTAACTGCTCTTTCAGCTTGCCCCATGCATCATTGACTGCTGTCTCAATAAAAAGCAACCGAGTATCTTCTGGTACTTCGGAAATATCAGTTCCTGTGACGACGTCTAGCCCTTGTGTTTTTAACAGGGGTTGCAAAACGTTTATTCCTATCGTGTTGATAGGCTCTTTATCTAGCAATAAAAATGCAGTACTGCTCATTTGAAAAACACTCTCATTCTGTCTGATAACGCAATGCTAACACGTGAATCAGACCTTTTGTATTAGAAATTTCATCAATAAAAAGAAGTTTACGATATAAAGTGTGGCACGATAGCCTATTTTGTAAACGACCAAATTCAGATAAAGCTTCAACTGGTTGATTAAATTATAAATTTTTTTTCGTAGAGTAATAGCTTAGTTAATTACATTCATTAACAAAGAATAATTTAAGATACTACTTTTTTCCTACTTTGGTACGGAGGCCAACCCATTTCCAGTCCTGCTAGAACATGTAAGTGAATGTGGTATACGGTTTGTCCACCATCATTATTGCAATTCATAACAACGCGATAACCATCCTCAGCAAATCCGTGCTCTTTCGCAAGTTTAGCTGCTACTAAATGTAAGTGCCCAACTAAGTGCGCATTTTCTTCGTTCACGTCGTTAATTGTTGCGATCGGCTGCTTTGGGATCACCAAAACATGAAATGGAGCCTGTGGACTAATATCCTTAAATGCAAGCGCCTTATCGTCTTCGTACACAATATCTGCAGGTATTTCACGATTAATTATTTTTGTAAAAATCGTCTCTTGGCTCATTACTTTTATCCTTATATACGTTAGTTTAGCTGTTCAGCATAGCGCGGACTCAACAAGATACAAGGGAAATTACAATTCATGCTTATTCATAATTGTAACTAAATTTGGCACAAATACCTTACCCCACCAAGGTAGCAATCAAATAAAGAGGAAATATGAAGAAAAATAGTATATTTGGAATTTTTATAGCACTTTATAGTGGTATTTCTGTTGCTGGGGAAGTTAATTTCCCAGAAGAATTGCTGCCTTTACAAGTTAATGACCGAGAAATTGAACATTCATTTTTTAACAAAGTGCGCACGTTAGAATTGCCGGCAGGTGTTCACCGGATCAAGGTGAAGTATTCAGATTTATTTGAGCTGGACTACGACGAACATGAGGTGGTTGACTCAAAGCCATTTTGGGTGGAAGTAGACATTAAGGAAAGTGATTATCAAGTGCGCTTTAAATCCATAGAAACGGTAGAGCAAGCTCGTGCTTTTGCAAAGTCACCTACTATTTGGCTACAAGCTAAGCAAGGAAACAAAGTGTCGGCTAGTCGTGTGAGCGAAGCGACAAAGCCGGTTGCTGCGCCAGTACATGTGTCTGTGACAAATGATACAACTGCCGCAAAAATAGATAACGATAAGCCAGCGCCGAGTGCAGGAAAACCCGATGCTGTATCAATGCTTGAATTTTGGTGGCAACAGGCTACACCGGAGCAACGCGCGGCATTTTTAGCTTCCATTGAAGCACAGCATTGATTGTGTATCCTAATGTGGAAATTTGTCAGAGATAAAGCAATGTGCTTTATCTCTGAGGGCGTGTTTATTTGAAAATAGCGTCAACAGTTCCCTGCGCCAGTGGGTGGTAACCTGCTCGAGCATTCTGATAAACGCGATATGCCCACTCACGCTTATCCGTCTTAGCCAATGCTTTATATAGTGGAACAATCAATTTACGTCGGCCAATTCCTGTTAGGTGCTTGTCCAGTGCTGGGTAGATAGCTTGGTAGCCATTGCCGACTGCGAGCATATACCAAGCAAATGCTAATTCGGCATTGCTTGAATTTGTTAGGTTAAAGGCTTTGTCCAGTGCCTGCATCTTGTCCAACGACAGATCCCTTGGCAAATTATTTAAAAAGTGTAGCCACTCATGTACCGTCCAGTTTTGTGTCGGCAGGGTGTCGAGTTGCTTGCTTCCACTTAGCCAAGCCTGCATGTGCGCATCAACTTGATTAAATGCGTTGGAGGTTGGGGTAGGGGCATCTGCAGGGAGTCCTGGTTGGTATATCCACTCTTTGGCTTTGTCCAGAGATACGACACCCGGATGTTTTTTCAGTAGGTGCTTATCCAAATACTGCACAAATTCAGCGGTAGTCAGTGATTTAAAAGCGTAAGCATCAAAGTAACCTTTGACAAACACGTCAAATTTTTCGCGGCCAAACTTTTCTTCAAGGTAAATGAGAAATAACTGGCCTTTAATATAGGGCACTTTGCTGAACGCATCATCAGGATCGCGGCCATTGAGCTTTAAGTTTAGACGTGTATCGGGTGCTGGAATGTTGTTGAGCTGCGCGCGCAGTCCTGCGGCATCCAATGCTTGTTCCATAACTGCACGATCACGGCCAAACACTTCTTCCATGATCCGGTTTTCAACATAAGAGGTGAATCCTTCATTGA
The DNA here is from genome assembly GCF_022347805.1 of Pseudoalteromonas sp. Of7M-16. NCBI lineage: Bacteria > Pseudomonadati > Pseudomonadota > Gammaproteobacteria > Alteromonadales > Pseudoalteromonadaceae > Pseudoalteromonas > Pseudoalteromonas sp. Of7M-16. Next base: position 107,531 of record NZ_JAKRFY010000035.1, read on the forward strand.
GCCACAAGTCTTCCCAAGTGGCATTGGTAACAAGGTTACCTGACCAAGAATGTGCAAGCTCATGTGCGATCAAGTTTACTAAGCTTTTATCTCCCGCAACAACAGTTGGTGTGATAAAAGATAAACGCGGGTTTTCCATACCGCCAAATGGGAAGCTTGGTGGCAACATTAATAAGTCATATCTACCCCATGCATATTCACCATACATGGCATTGGTTTTGTCTATCATCGCCTGCGTATCGTTAAACTCAGCCACAGAAGCTTCGAGGATTTGTGGCTCTGCGAAAATAGCTGTTTGGTGAGACATTTCTTTGTATTCAAGATTACCGGCACCAATGGCGATTAAATAAGGTGGAATAGCTTGGGGCATATCAAACCAATAATCGCCGTCTTTTACAAAAGCTTCTGAATTATCGGCACTCATCACAGCGCGTACATCTTTGGGTGTTTGGATACGGGCGGTATAAGTGGTGCGCATCGCTGGGGTATCTTGTACAGGGATCCAACTTCTGGCATGAATAGCTTGAGACTGGCTATACATAAATGGGTGTGTTTTGCTGGCAGTTTGCATCGGTGTTAACCACTGTAAGCCAGAAGCTTGAGGCAAGCTATTGTAGTAAATACGCGCTTTGGTCGCTTGTTGTTTAAACTTAATTGTTAGCTTAGCGCCTTTTACCCCATTGCGAGGTGCCAATGTGAACTGGGCTGGGTGCCACTTTCCCTGAGGTGTTTGGTACATTACGCGATCAATCTCAAGATCGCGTGTATCTAACACTAATGTACGGGCGTGTTTGTTTTGCCACTTTAATGTGTGCTCGACAAACCCTTCTAGCTGTTTGTCATCAAAGTCAATATCTAAATCTAAGTGTAAGTGTGTGCTCACTACATCATCTAGATTGGCAAAAGTGTGTTCATCGACGGCTTTTGCCGCCAAAACAGTGTGAGAGAGGCCCGCCAGTGCGAGGCCAAATGTTAAGGCTGAGAGTTTCATTTTTATCCTTGCTCATGATTGAGAGTTATCTCTGTTATACCACTTCAGTATATAAATGACACTCGGATGCGTTGGAGACATCAATCGGGTAAACTAGGGAAAATAGTTGGTATTTTGAAAGGCGCTGCCAGTGCACTCTTTACAGTCCTTACATACATTTGCTTTGCCCACTCGCTGCCGTGAATTGTTGCGCATAGAAGTGCCAGAGCAGTTAACTTGCATCGATTTTGACCCCCCCTTTTTCATTTTGGGAGAAGGCAGTAACTGTATTTTTCTAGAAGATTTTCACGGTAAGGTCGTACTGATGGCCAATCGTGGTATTGAAGTCACAGAAACCGAACAACACTATGTGGTGAAAGCTAGTGCTGGAGAAAATTGGCATCAACTGGTGCTCAAACTTCTGGACATGGGTATTGGTGGATTGGAAAACCTTGCTTTGATCCCAGGTACTGTGGGGGCCGCTCCGGTGCAAAATATAGGTGCTTATGGTGTCGAATTGGCAGATGTGTTTGACTCTCTCACGGGGTATAACATAGAAACAAAGATGTTTGAGGAGCTAGACAAGGCTGCTTGTCATTTTGGCTATCGAGATTCGATCTTCAAAGGGGCGTTGCAAGGGCGCTTTGTTATCACTCAGGTGGTGCTTAAATTACCCAAACAGTGGCGACCAGTATTAAATTATGGGCCATTACAAGATCTTGTTGGACAGACTGTGAATGCAAAGGACATCGCAGAGCGGGTGATGCAGATCCGATGCAGTAAATTACCAGATCCTAGCGTGTGTGCCAATGCCGGAAGTTTTTTCAAAAACCCAGTAGTTAGCAAAGAAGTTGCGTGTAAATTGCGTGAGCAGTATGCAGATATGCCCGTTTATCCGGTGAGTGATCTCACGGTTAAACTCGCTGCGGGTTGGCTCATTGAGCAAGCGGGGCTGAAAGGGCACCGAATAGGGGGGATCAGTGTCTATGACAAACAAGCACTGGTCTTGGTCAATGATCAACAAGGGCAGGGGGCAGAACTGTTAAATATGATTGCACACATTCAGCAGGCTGTATCAGAAAAGTTTGCCATAGCATTGACACCTGAGGTGAGGTTGATTGCCCAGCAAGGTGAGTGGGTTCAAGGAGATAACCATGGTTAAAGCTCCCGTCGGCAACAAACTTGCTATATTGAGTGCATTGAGCCGCGACCATTTTATTTCCGGTCAAGCACTGGGTGAGGATCTCGGTATTAGCCGAGCAGCCGTCTCTAAGCATATCAAATCATTACAAGATATGGGCATTGATATTTTTAAGGTATCGGGAAAAGGCTATCGACTCAATCACAGTTTACCGCTGTTAGACCAAAATAAAATTTTGCCTGTTTGGCAAGCGCTCAGTGATAACCCTTGTCGTATAGAAGTACAGCCTATAATCGACTCAACCAACAGCGAGTTGATGCGCCGCATCCAAACTAATGTCGATGATTTAAACTCGGGACATGTACTCGTTGCTGAAATGCAGCAGGCGGGCAGGGGCCGTCGCGGAAGGCAATGGCAGTCACCATTTGGGGCAAATTTATATTATAGCTATTACTGGCATTTTGAAGAGGGTATGCAAGCCGCTATGGGGGTGTCGGTTGCTGTTGGCCTAGCCGTTTACGATGCCCTAAAAGCACTATATGAAATAGACGTCCAGTTAAAATGGCCAAATGATATTTATATTAATGAACACAAATTAGCGGGTGTGCTGGTGGAGTTAGATGGCCAAATGGAGGGTCCATGTCATTTAGTGATTGGTATTGGGCTAAATGTGGCGATGCCGAATACCGCTGCGCAATACATTGACCAAGCATGGACTGACTTAAGCCAACACATTACTGATATTGATAAAAATCAGCTTGTGGTGGTACTGACATTATGTTTGCAAAAGCGCCTCCACATGTACCAAAAGAATGGACTGAGCGAGATGGTAGCACAGTGGAATGAACTCAATGCATTTCGCGATCAGGCTGTCAGTTTGAGTACAGGGCAACGGCAATGGCGCGGGATCTGTGAAGGAATTGACCAACAGGGTGGATTGATATTGCGCCAAGATGGCGAGTGCAAAACCTATTATGGTGGCGAACTATCACTGCGTAAGGAAGGCTAATGCGATTACTTGTTGATGTCGGCAATACGGCTGTAAAAGTTGCGCTAGAGCGCGGTGGTAATATCTCGGTTATCAGTGAGGTACATATACCTTGGCAAAAGATAGAGGAGGTATTGATAGCTCAGGTGGGTGGCAATGAAGGTCTTGAACCGATATTGCACAATGCCCAATTACACCAAATCCCTCATTATTTTGCGTCCGTTTCAGCTTCGCTGGGGGGGCTCAAGTGCGCCTATCCTGAATTTAAAAATTTAGGGATCGACAGATGGTTGACTGTGGTGGCGAGCTATCATTTATTTCCTAATAAAGCTTGTATTATTGTCGATTCAGGCACGGCAACTAAAGTGGATGTTCTCGGAGCCGATGGTCAGCATCAAGGTGGATGGATATTACCGGGTTTAGACATGATGATTGAAAGCTTGGTTGCCAATACGCAAAAAGTATTCAGCGATTCAACTACCTCGTTTGATACAGTGCTTGGGATCAATACGCCCAATGCTGTAAAAAATGCAGCCTTAAGCGCCACTGTCGCACTGGCTAAACAAGCTGTGGAACAAACCGAGCATGTGGGCAATGAAATACAGCTGATTTATGCGGGTGGATACGGTGAGTTGATACAGCAACACCTTGATCCATCAGGAATCTATTTTGATGACTTGGTAATGCAAGGGCTGGTGTTTTGGCGTAAATATCAGCAAAACGTTTAAATAATGAATGTTTTGTCGTAAATATGAGCATTTAAACAAGAAATTGCGATTTTTTTTGATTTAACTGTTGCATAGTGTCATCGGTTGCTCTAATATCTCGCCCCGTACTAAAGCAGTGCCGACTTAGCTCAGTTGGTAGAGCAACTGACTTGTAATCAGTAGGTCATCCGTTCGACTCGGATAGTCGGCACCATCTTTATAAGATTTAGAACACGCTTTAGAAAAGAATTTTTATGTGGAGGGGTTCCCGAGCGGCCAAAGGGATCAGACTGTAAATCTGACGGCTCAGCCTTCGCTGGTTCGAATCCAGCTCCCTCCACCACTTTATTCTTGACGGTTCTGAGGTAGTTAAGAACAGGTTCCTAAAGCGGGCATCGTATAATGGCTATTACCTCAGCCTTCCAAGCTGATGATGCGGGTTCGATTCCCGCTGCCCGCTCCAGATTTCTGGTGTGCTGATATAGCTCAGTTGGTAGAGCGCACCCTTGGTAAGGGTGAGGTCGGCAGTTCAAATCTGCCTATCAGCACCAGTCTCCGGATCTTCCCAAATACTTCCTTTGATTTGTCACAAAAACATTTATAATTGTAAAGAATAAACCTAATCCGCGCGCGCGTGGATTATTTTTATATGTAATCTAGATACACAAAAACTTATAGGTTCCGTCATGGCAAAAGAAAAGTTTGAACGTTCGAAACCGCACGTAAACGTAGGTACAATCGGCCACGTTGACCACGGTAAAACAACTCTAACTGCAGCAATCACT